>NZ_JBFODK010000011.1:0-68520 GCF_040908275.1 Aeromonas sp. R4-3 | reverse complement strand
TGTGAGGGTTCGAGTCCCTCTCTTCGCACCATGCTTTTATCAGACAGCATGTAAATCCAGACTGATAACCCGAATGTGCGAAGGTGGCGGAATTGGTAGACGCGCTAGCTTCAGGTGTTAGTGCCCCCCGGGTGTGAGGGTTCGAGTCCCTCTCTTCGCACCATGATTCTGACATGTAAACACAGAGCAATGCGCTCCAACCGCATTTAAAACCAGCTGGAGAAAATCAGTGTGCGAAGGTGGCGGAATTGGTAGACGCGCTAGCTTCAGGTGTTAGTGTCCCACGGATGTGAGGGTTCGAGTCCCTCTCTTCGCACCATTCATTCTGCAAAAGGCCCATCACGAAAGTGACGGGCCTTTTGTTTTTGCCCCTGCCATGGCTATGCTGTTGAGGATGCCATGCCACCACAGGGGTTTTCCCATGATCCTGGATACCGACATTCACAACTTCTATGAACATCTGGTGCTCAAAGAGATAGAAAAACAGGGACTTAACCAGAGACTGACCCCCTACCAACTGGCCGATCTCTGCTGCCTTACCCTCAATCAGCTCCCCTCTCACTACATACGTCACAACGTCGACATGATCTACTTCACCACGGATGCCGAACGCACCGAGATGGAGCAGAAGGTCATGACCTCACTGCGCCTGGCCTATGACAAGATCCAGGCAGTTCCTTCCCGCTGAACAGCTCCTATAGTCAGCTTTGCTGCCAGAGCAGGGTGACGACCCCCGTCATGCCCGCGACCGGCAGCAGGATCAGCGCCGGCCTCAGCCTGGGTTCCAGCATGACCCAGGCGGCCAGCAAGAAGCCCAGACTCCACAGGCCGTACGCCTTGTCCTGACCCCAGCCCAACACCGCCAGCAAGGCTGCCAGCAAGAGACACCGCACTATCCAGATCATGATGATGCTACCCACAGAATCAAACGATAACGATTATCGTTTGTGATTATGGGGAGTGCAATCGGACTTCTCTATGGGTTTTGGCTATTTGCCCTGCATCGGCCTGATATTCAAAAAAAGCGCCGATGAGATCAACTAATGAGTAGATTTATCAAACATTAATGCATTTTTGCTAAATAAGTTGGGATTTTGCGCCCCAGGTTTGTGGTAGATTGCGGCCTCTTTTTGGGCCGGCCCCTCGGGATACGTGTATCCACAGGACGAGAGGGACCGACCTTGGCGAGCAAGAGTTTAGGAAGTATCTATGCAAAACCAACAAAACCACATCCGATTGCCTGGCATGGCGCAGGTGTTTGCCTGCCTGGCCATTTTTCTGGCCCTGGCCTTTTCGTTCACCAGCGTGCTCGATCTGCCGATCCAGCTGGCGCTGTTCATCGCCTGGTTCGTCATCATGGGGCTCGGCATCAGGCTAGGCCATGATTACAAGTCCCTGGAGCAGGCCGCCGTCGATGGCGTCGCCAAGGGGATGGGCGCCATATTGATACTGGTCTCCGTCGGTGCCCTGGTCGGCACCTGGATCGCCGGCGGCATAGTCCCCAGCATCATCTACTTCGGCCTCAAGGTGATACACCCCTCCATCTTCCTGCTGGCGACCCTGATCATCTGCTCCCTCACCTCCCTGGCCACCGGCACCTCCTGGGGCTCTGCCGCCACGGCGGGTATCGCCATGATGGGGATCGGCCACAGCCTGGGGGTGCCTGCGCCCCTGGTGGCCGGTGCCGTGCTCTCCGGCGTCTACTTCGGTGACAAGCTATCCCCCCTCTCCGACTCAGTGGTGCTGGCGTCGACCATGTCCAACGTCGACGTGGTGGAGCACATCAAGGGGATGCTGCCCATCAGCCTCTTCTCCTACGTCATCACGGCGGCCCTGTTCACCCTGGTCGGCATGCAGTACTCCGGCAACGTCAGCCTGGAGCAGGTCAATCTGGTGATGGAGGCCCTCGACAAGCAGTTCAACATCACGCCGCTGGCCATAGTGCCGGTGATCCTGGTGCTGGGCCTGCTGGCGAACCGCAAACCCGCCTTCCCGGTGATCAGCTTCGGCGCCCTGCTCGGCCTTGTCTGGGCCATCGCCTTCCAGGGCATGGACCCGGTCAAGGCGATGCACTCCGCCTACAGCCCCTTCGCCATCACCTCAGGGGTCGACTTCATCGACAACATCCTGGGTCGCGGCGGCATGGAGTCCATGCTGGGCTCGGTGGCCGTCATCATCTTCGGTCTGGGGTTTGGCGGTCTGCTGGAGAAGGTCGGCATACTGGCGGTGATCGCCAGCGCCTTCGAGAAGCGCATCAACAGCGTCGGCAGCCTGACCAGCCACACCATAGGCACCGCCTTCCTGGCCAACGTGTTCGGCTCCGCCATGTATGTGTCGCTGATCCTGACCCCCAAGATCATGGCCAAGAACTACGACCGGCTGGGACTGGCGCGCAAGAACCTCTCCCGCAATGCCGAGTTCGGCGGCACCCTCACCTGTGGCATGGTGCCCTGGAGCGACAACGGCATCTTCATGGCCGGGGTGCTGGGGGTGGCCACCCTCGACTACCTGCCCTACATGTGGCTCAGTTTCACCTGCATCATAGTGACCATCACCCTCGCCTACCTGGGCAAGGCGGTGAACCGGGTGCCGGAGATCGAGGCGGCCAGCTCCCGCTAACAACAGGAAAAATAATGATAAAGGCGCCATCACGGCGCCTTTTGCTTGGAGGAAGTTCGGGGTTAAGCTGGCAGCCAACCTCGTCGCCCGTGGCAGGATGCCCAGATGAATTTTACCTTTCGCCAGATCCGTTACTTCGTGGCGGTGGCCGACAGCTTCTCCGTGAGCCGCGCCGCCGCCGAACTGCACATCTCCCAGTCGGCGGTCACCAGCGCCATCCGCGAGCTGGAGACAGAGCTCGGCGCCGCCCTGTTCGAGCGCAACCCGCGCGGCGTCACCCTGACGGCCCAGGGCCACCAGTTCCTGCTCCATGCCAGGCGCATTCTCGGCGCCATGACCGAAGCAGGCCAGTCCCTCAAGGCGGTGGCCCAGCAGGATCAGGGGCAGCTCACCATAGGGGTGACCACGCTGGTGGCCGGCTACTACCTGTCGGAGGCGATCGGCCGCTTTCGCCGTGCCTTTCCGGCTGTGCGCATCGAGGTGAAGGAGGATGAGCAGCCGTTTCTGGAGCATCAGATTGTCAACGGCGAGGTGGACGTGGGGATACTGATGACCAACCGCACCATACGCCAGGAGGCGTTCGATACCGAGCTGCTGACCCGCTCCCCCCTGCGGCTCTGGCTCGCCGCCAACCACCCCCTCTGCGCGGAATCGACCCTCTCCCTCAAGGCGTTGGGGGACGAGCCCATGATCTCGCTCACCGCCGATCAGCTGGATCAGATCATAGGGGCCGGCCTTCGCCGCTACGGCATCTCCCCTCGCACTGTGTTGCGCACCGCCTCGGTGGAAGCGGTGCGCAGCCTGGTGGCGAGCCAGCTCGGGGTCGCCCTGCTGCCGGACTTTGCCTATCGCCCCTGGTCTCTGGAGCAGGAGCGGGTGGAGGCCCGCCCCATCAAGGAGCCCATCCCCGCCATCGACATCGGTCTGGTGTGGCGCCGCGGCTCGCGGCTCGACTGGACCGCCCGTGAGTTCATCGACATAGCGCGGGCTCAGAGCCGGCTGCGGGCCCGCCAGCCGGTCTCCCGCTAGCCGGCACCCTCAGGGTGATCGCCACGCCGCCATCAAAAACAAGATTCATCTGCACTCGATATCGATTTGGCAGATACCTCTGGCGTTAAAAATTGAAATTCTCATTACCACTGCCTTCTCCTACGCTCATGACTGGTTAACAGGATGTTAATTGCCATTGCGGCATCGCATGGCTCCAGATCATGCAAGGAGAGCAAGATGAAACTGACCCCCCTGACCCTGGCCCTGATCCCCGCCCTGCTGGCAGGCCAGACCCAGGCCGCCCCGACCGAGCTCGGCAAGGGTGAAGGCCAGCTCAATATCGTGGCCTGGGCAGGCTACGTGGAGCGTGGCGAGACTGACAAGAACTACGACTGGGTGACCGGCTTCGAGCAGGAGACCGGCTGCAAGGTCAGCGTCAAGACGGCCGCCACCTCGGATGAGATGGTGGCGCTGATGAACGAGGGGGGCTTCGATCTGGTGACAGCCTCCGGCGACGCCAGCCTGCGCCTCATCGCGGGGGGCAAGGTGCAGCCGCTCAACCTGGCGCTCATCCCGAGTTACGGCAAGATAGACCCCCGCCTGCAGAGCGCCCCCTGGCACACAGTGGAGGGCAAGCACTACGGCGTCCCCTACCAGTGGGGCGGCAACATCCTGATGTACAACACCAAGGTATTCCCCAAGGCGCCCGACTCCTGGTCCGTGGTGTTCGAGGAGCAGACCCTGCCGGACGGCAAGTCCAACAAGGGGCGGGTCCAGGCGTTCGACGGCCCCATCCACATCGCCGATGCCGCCCTCTATCTGATGACCCACCAGCCGGCACTCGGCATCAAGGATCCTTACGAGCTGAACGAGGAGCAGTACAAGGCCTCCCTCGATCTGCTGCGCAAGCAGCGCCAGCTGGTGGGCCGCTACTGGCACGACGCCTTCGTCCAGATAGATGACTTCAAGAACGAGGGGGTGGTGGCCTCCGGTTCCTGGCCCTTCCAGGCCAACACCCTGATCGCCGACAAGCAACCCATCGCCACCACAGTGCCCAAGGAGGGGGTTACCGGCTGGGCCGACACCAGCATGGTGCACAGCGAGGCCAAGCACCTCACCTGCGCCTACCAGTGGCTGGAGCACTCTCTGAACAACAAGTTGCAGGGAGATCTCGCCTCCTGGTTCGGCTCCGTGCCCGTGGTGCCCGCCGCCTGCGAGGGCAATACCCTGCTGGGCAAAGAGGGCTGCAAGACCAACGGCATAGAGAACTTCGACAAGGTGCACTTCTGGCGTACCCCTGTCTCCCAGTGCAAGAGCCAGGGGACTTGTGTGCCTTACTATCGCTGGGTTTCCGACTATATCGCCATCCTGGGTGGCCGCTGAGTCCAGACAGTCCACACCAGCAAGTCGCCCCACAACGGGCCGGGGGGAGACCCGGCCCTGTTCGATGACAAGGACGTACCATGACAGCCGTACAATTTGACCGGGTCAGCCGCCACTATGGCGAGGTGAAGGCGGTCGACGACATCTCCTTCCAGATCCCGTCCGGAGAATTCTTCACCCTGCTGGGCCCGAGCGGTTCCGGCAAGACCACCTGCCTGCGGATGATCGCGGGCTTCGAGTACCCGAGCGAGGGGGAGATCCGGCTGTTTGGCGAGCCCTGCTCCCGGGTGCCACCCTATGATCGCAACCTCAATACAGTGTTCCAGGACTATGCCCTCTTCCCCAACATGGATGTGCGGGACAACATCGGCTACGGCCTGATGATCAGGGGAGTGCCCAAGGCAGAGCGCCACCGCAAGGTGGACGAGATGCTGGAGCTGGTGCGCCTGCCCGGTGTCGGCAGCCGCAAGCCGGGGCAGCTCTCCGGCGGCCAGCGCCAGCGCATTGCCATCGCCCGGGCCCTCATCAACCAGCCGCGCATCCTGCTGCTGGACGAGCCCCTGGGGGCGCTGGACCTCAAGCTGCGCGAGCAGATGCAGCTTGAGCTGAAAGCCTTGCAGCGCCAGCTCGGCATCACCTTCATCTTCGTCACCCACGATCAGCAGGAGGCGCTCTCCATGAGCGACCGCATCTGCATCTTCAATCAGGGCAAGATCGAGCAGATAGCCGCGCCCGATACCATCTACGACGCCCCGGCGACGCCGTTTGTGGCCCGTTTCGTTGGCACCGTCAATCTGTTCGAGGGGGAGCAGGCCCGGCGGCTGTGCGGTGACGAGCGCCAGATGATGGTGCGCCCGGAGCGGATCCGGCTCGGCGAGGCCGGCATGCCCGGCTGGTCCGGCGAGATCCGCGAGGTGGAGTATCTGGGCCCCTTCGTGCGCTACCGGGTCAGCCTGGGAGAGCAGCTCGAGATCATCGTCAACCACCCCAACGAGGGACAGGCCCGTCTGGCCCGTGGCGCCCGGGTCAGCCTCAGCTGGCCTGAGCAGGCCATCCACCGCCTGAGTGCCTCAGGATCGGGGGCTCAGCCATGAGCCTCCCCCACTGTGCGAGTCTAGCCATGAGCCACGCCACCGAACCTGCACGCTTGCGGCCGCTGCGGCGCCTCTCCACCCTGCTCTACGGCCGTCCCGGCCTGCTGCTGGGGATACTGCTGGGGCCGCCCCTGCTCTGGCTCGGCATCATCTATGTCGGCTCCCTGCTGATGCTGCTCTCCAACGCCTTCTTCGGGCTGGACGAGTTCAGCGGTCAGGTGCGTCACGAGTTGGGGCTGCAAAATTTCATCGCCCTGCTGCGGCCGGAAAACCTGGACGTCATCGGCCGCACCGTCGGCATGTCGCTGCTGGTGACCCTGGCCTGCGCCCTGCTCGGCTTCCCCATCGCCTACTACATGGCGCGCTACACCAGCGGCAAGACCCGGGCGCTGTTCTACGTGGGCATCATGCTGCCGCTCTGGTCCAGCTATCTGGTGCGGGTCTATGCCTGGAAGCTGATCCTGGCCAAGGAGGGGGTGATCAGCTGGCTGGCGGACAGCCTGGGGCTGGAGTGGCTGCTGGATGGCATCCTCTCCCTGCCGATGATTGGCGGCCCCTCCCTGTCGTTTTCGCGGCTCGGCACCTTCATCGTCTTCGTCTACGTCTGGCTGCCCTTCATGATCCTGCCCATTCAGGCGGCGGTGGAGCGTATTCCGCGATCCCTCTTGGAGGCGAGCAGCGATCTGGGGGCGACTCCGGCCCAGACCTTCCGCACCCTGATACTGCCGCTGGCACTGCCCGGCGTGGTGGCGGGCTCCATCTTCACTTTTTCCCTGACCCTTGGTGACTACATCATTCCCGGCATCATAGGCAACTCGACCATGTATATAGGCCAGGTGGTCTACATGCAGCAGGGCACGGCGGGCAACCTGCCCTTCGCCGCCGCCTTCTCCCTGGTGCCCATCCTCATCATCGCCATCTACCTGACCATTGCCAAACGTCTGGGGGCCTTCGATGCGCTCTAATCCACCCATGAACCAGGCCTCCGGCCTGCTCAAGTACGCGGCCATCGGCGGTCTGCTGTTCCTGCACTTCCCGATCCTGTTCATCTTCCTCTACGCCTTCACCAGCGAGAGCAAGAGCTACCAGTTCCCGCCCCCCGGGCTCACCCTCAAGTGGTTCGAGGTGACCCTGAACCGCCCCGACGTGTGGCGCGCCATCCAGCTGTCGCTGGAGGTGGCCGGGCTCGCCACCCTGGCAGCCATGGTGCTCGGCACCCTGGCGGCGGGAGCCATAGCCCGCAGCCGCTTCTTCGGCCAGGAGGTGGTCTCGCTCTTGCTGGTGCTGCCCATCGCCCTGCCCGGCATAGTCACAGGCATAGCGCTGCGCTCCGCCTACGGCCTGATGGAGATCCCGTTCAGCTTCTGGACCATAGTCATAGGCCACGCCACCTTCTGCGTGGTGGTGGTCTACAACAATGCCCTGGCCCGTTTTCGCCGCACCAACCAGTCCCTCATAGAGGCGTCCATGGATCTCGGGGCCGACGGCTTCCAGACCCTGCGCTATGTCATCCTGCCCAACCTCGCCACGGCGCTGCTGGCGGGGGGCATGCTGGCCTTTGCCCTGAGCTTTGACGAGGTGATAGTCACCACCTTCACCGCGGGCCAGCAGACCACGCTGCCCATCTGGATGTATCAGGAGCTGATCCGTCCCCGTGACAGACCCGTCACCAACGTGGTGGCCCTCATCATAGTGGCCGTGACCACCATTCCCATTCTGCTTGCCTACTACCTCACCCGCGACGGCCAGGACGTCGCCGGCAGTGGCAAATAATGACTCAACGCCTGCGCAAGGATGCAACCATGAAATTCTCTACCCAACTATTGATCGACGGCCAGTTCGTGACCGGTGACGGCCAGGCCGAGCCCATCCTCAATCCCGCCACCGGGGAGCTGATCGCCTCTGTGCCAGAGGCGTCGTTCGAGCAGGTGAACCGGGTGGTGAACGGCGCCCAGCGCGCCTTCGCCCAGTGGAGCCGCACCACCCCGGCAAGCCGCAGTATCCTTCTGCTGCGCCTGGCGGATGCCATAGAGCGCCATGCCGAGGAGTTCGCGGCGCTCGAATCCCTCAACTGCGGCAAGCCCTATCTGGCGGTGCTCAATGACGAGCTGCCGGCGGTGGTGGACTGCTTTCGCTTCTTCGCCGGGGCGGCCCGCTGCCTGCAGGGACCGTTGGCGGGGGAATACATAGAGGGACACACCAGCATGATCCGCCGCGATCCCATCGGGGTGGTGGGCAGCATAGCCCCCTGGAACTACCCGCTGATGATGGCGGCCTGGAAGATGGCCCCCGTGCTCGCCGCCGGCAATACGGTGGTGCTCAAACCCTCAGAGCAGACCCCGCTCACCGCCCTGCGCCTTGCCGAGCTCGCCAGCGAGCTCTTCCCCCGCGGCGTCATCAACATCGTCTGCGGCCGGGGTGAGAGCGTGGGAGCGCCGCTGGTGGAACACCCGCTGGTGCGCATGGTGTCGCTGACCGGTGACATCGCCACCGGCCAGAAGATACTGCAGAGCGCCGCCCGCACCATGAAGCGCACCCACCTTGAGCTGGGGGGCAAGGCGCCCGTCATCATCTTCGACGATGCGGATCTGGAGGCGGTGGTGGCCGGCATTCGCACCTTCGGCTTCTACAACGCAGGACAAGACTGCACCGCCGCCTGCCGCATCTATGCCCAGGGCAAGATCTATGACAAGTTCGTCGCCGCCATGACGGAGGCCGTGGCCTCCATCAAGGTGGGGGGCCAGCGTGAGGAGGGGGTGGAGATGGGGCCGCTCATCTCTGACCGCCAGCGCAACAGAGTCGCCAGCTTCGTGGAGCGGGCCCAGAGCAGCGGCCACGTGGAGGTGACGACTGGCGGCAAGATCCGCCCCGGCAACGGCTTCTTCTTCGAGCCGACCCTGATAGCCCACGCCCGCCAGGAGGATGAAATAGTGCGCCGGGAGGTGTTCGGCCCCGTGGTGTCGGTGACCCGCTTTGGCGACGCCGAACAGGTGGTGCAGTGGGCCAACGATTCGGACTACGGCCTCGCCTCCTCGGTCTGGACCCGGGATCTGAGTCTGGCGAGCAAAGTGGCCAGCCACCTGCAATATGGCTGCACCTGGATCAACACCCACTTCATGCTCACCTCGGAGATGCCCCACGGCGGCATGAAGATGTCCGGCTATGGCAAGGATCTCTCCCTCTACGCCCTGGAAGATTACACTGTACCGCGCCACATCATGGTCAAGCTCTGAACATGATTCAGGCTGGCCCCGGGGCCAGCCTGAATGCGTAAACAACGACCCAAATCCCCTGCCAGATACTTCCTCCTACGACAGCCGCCACAGCCAGTGGTGATCCAGAATAAGCAGACCAAACAGCAACATCAGGTGATAGATGGAGAAGCGGAAGGTGCGCATCGCCTGACCGGGGCGCTCCGAATACTTCAGCAACCAGCCATGCCAGCAGAACCCGAGGTTCAGCGCCAGACTGCCGATCAGATAGAGCAGCCCGGACATGCCGATCAGGTAGGGCAGCAGGCAGACCAGGGTCAGGATCAGCAGATAAAGCAGTATGGCCGTCTTGGTGAATGCTATGCCGTGGGTGACGGGCAGCATGGGAATGTTCGCACCGGCATACTCGTCACGCCGGTGGATGGCCAGGGACCAGAAGTGGGGCGGCGTCCAGGTAAAGATGATCATCACCAGCAGCCAGGGTTCGGCCGAGAGCCCTCCTGTGATGCTGGTCCAGCCCAGCAACGGTGGCATGGCTCCCGCCAGCCCGCCGATGACTATGTTCTGTGGCGTGGCTCGTTTAAGCAGCAGGGTATAAACGACCGCATAGCCAAACAGGCTGGCCAGGGTCAGCCAGGCGGTCAGGGGATTCACGCCCCAATAGAGCAAGGCGAAGCCCATCAACGCCAGCCAGAGTGCAAACGCCATCGCAGACTTGGGCCCGATCCGCCCCATGGCGACCGGTCGCCAGCGCGTTCTGCGCATCTGGGCATCGATGCCGTGATCCAGAGAGTGGTTCATGGCCGCGGCCGCGGCCGCCAGCAGCCCTATCCCCGCCAGCCCCAGCACCATCTCGTCAAGGGAGGCCTGGGACGGCTCGGCCAGCAGCATGCCGACCCAGGCGGTCAGCAACAGCAAGGCCACCACCTTGGGTTTGGTCAGCTGGTAATAATCCCGCAGCAGCCGGAGGTCGATGAGGCCTGTCAAGGGCTTGCTGTTCATGTCTGACTCCTGATCGCCTCGGGCGACAGCAAGGGGGAAATCCGGGGGCGAGAGAGCCGCCCACGGGCCAGCACACAACACACCAGCAGGTGCGCCGCCACCAGGTTGTGCGCGAGTGCATTTGCCAACGGCAGGGCCAGGTGGACATTCGCCAGCCCCAAGGCAATTTGCACCAGCAGCAGGGTCAGCAAGAGCCCCCCCAGTAAACGCAGCGGGGCCCCCTGACGGATCAGGGCGAGGGCAAAGCCCCCCACCAGCAGGGCGGTGGCAAGGGCCCCCAGACGATGGGCAATATGGATGGTCTGGCGCGCCTCCTTGCTCAGCACCCCAAACTCATAGCTGGCGTGGCCAAGTGGCAGATGAAAGGCCTCCTCCCAGTTCAATTGCGCCTGCCAGCTCCCCTGGCAGAGAGGCAACTCGACGCAGGCCATGGCCGCATAGTTCGCCGACGTCCAGCCACCCAGCGCTATCTGCAGCAGCAGCACGCCACAGGCCGCATTGCCGAGCCAGGGCAAGCCCTGATCGCGGCAGACGGGCGCGTTCGCGGGGAAGCGCGCAAGCTCGGCCCGGTAGAGCCAGAGCAGAGTCAGGATGGCGAACCCGCCCAGCAGGTGGGTGGTCACCACCAGAGGGTGCAGCGCCAGCGTCACAGTCCACATGCCCAGGGCAGCCTGCCCAACCACCAGCACCAGCAAGGCCCCCGAGAGGCGACGCAGACGACCGCCAGCACGCCAGCTCAGCACGAACAGCAGCGCAATCACACCGCCCAGCACACCGGCAAAGTAGCGATGCACCATCTCGCTGCGCGCCTTGTGGGGCTCCAGCGGCGTGTCCGGGTAGAGATGGGCCGCCCGCTCTACATGCGCGGACTGGGGGACGGCCAGAGAGCCGTAACAGCCGGGCCAATCGGGGCAGGCCAGCCCGGCATCCGTCAGTCGGGTATAGGCCCCAAGCAGGATCACCAGTACCGCCAGCACGATTGCGATCGATGCCAGCCGCTTCTGTATCTTCATACGGCACCTCGCTGACGCTTGTCTCCGGATAATGGCGACAGAACACACGACACAGTCCTCAGGTGCGCGTTCATTGCACGCCTCGCTGATACTTGAGCAGTTGCTGCAGATCCGACAGCACTGCCTTGCCAAGCTGCGGCCACGCCGCCGTGCTGGCCGGGACCTCGTAGCGCAGGATGGCAAGCCCTTGCGAGTCCACCAGCATCATATCGCCCGCCCGTACAGCTCCGTTCACCCCGCGCGGCGGCGTATCGGTGAGTTGCACCAGATCCAGCTTGTCCAGGTTGCGGCCAAGGGCGCTTTGGATCCGCGACATCAACTCGGGCACCTGCTGGCATTGCGCCTCACAGCGCCGGGCGGCCAGATAGACCAACCGCCATTTGCTCTGATGGGGCGGGAGTGGTTGCAACAGATAGACCTCCTGATCCAACCAGGCCCCCTTGTTGCGGGTGCCGGGTTCATACCAGCCCTGCCTCAGGGTCAGTGCAGCCAGAACCACAGGCAGCAGTATCACCAGCGCAAAGAGGACAGGTACCTTCCATCTTGACCATGAGTTCATGGGGACAACCTCCTTGTCAGCACCAGGCCCCCCACCAGCATCACCAGCGCCAGCCCAAGCCATTGCACTGCATATGCCCTGTGCTTCTCGGGCGGCATGACATTCGGCTGGTAGTGATGGAGGAAGGGTGTGTGCCTTTGATAAAACACGGCATCGGCGAGGGGTGAACCAAGGATCTCGCTCAGGGCATCCACCCTGATGGACTGCAGCCGGTTAGGATAGGGGCCGGATTCGATGTTCTGACCCAGCAAGACGCCACCGGGGGTCGTGCGCAGCAGACCGTCGAGCTCCAGAGTTGCCGGGATGACGGGCCTTGGCAGTTGCTGCCTGCTGGCGGGTGCAGGCACCCAGCCCAGATTGACCAGCAACAAGGGACGGGCATCACCGGCGCGTACCGGTATGATGACGTCATAGCCGATCTCGCCCGCCACCGCCTGGTTGTCCAGCAGCCAGACATGAGGGGACACCCATTCGACCTCCCCTCCCAGTGACATGCCGTCCAGTGACTCAAGATTGTGCCAGTCGATCCGGGAAAGCGTCATTGGTGCCACCTGCTGTGCCACCGCCATCCGCCCCAGCCAGGCCTCTTTCTCCATCCCGCGCTGCCACTGCCAGAGCGACAGCTTGCACAAACCGGCCGTCACAACCAGAGTGAACATCAGTACGATCCAGCGCCTGTGATGCCATGGTCGCTGCTTATCCCATGTTGCCATGTCACGCATATAACGGAGGGCTCCAACATGTTGATCAAGATAGTGCTGGTACTGATGCTGCTGCTCATCATAGGACAACTCTTTCATGCCCTCTGGTTGATGATGACCACGGGTCACCCCCAGAAGATGTCGGCCCCGCTGGGGCGCCGGGTGTTCTTTTCCCTGCTGGTGGTCGTCATCCTGCTGCTCTCCCTGATGATGGGCTGGCTGGAGCCCAACCCGCGCCCTTACTGATCCCGACCTCAGAGGAGGTAGACGAACACGAAGAGGCAGAGCCAGACCACGTCGACGAAGTGCCAGTACCAGGCCGCGGCCTGGAAGGCGAAGTGGCGCTCGGCGGTGAAGTGATCCTTCAGCACGATGCGCAGCCAGATGATCAGCAGGAATACAGTCCCCAGGGTGACATGCAAGCCATGGAATCCGGTCAGGATGAAGAAGGTATTGCCGTAGATGCCGGAGTCCAGTCGCAGCCCCAGATCCCGGTACGCATGCAGGTATTCATAGCCTTGCAGCCAGAGGAATGCCAACCCGAGCAGTACTGTCACAAGCAGCATTCCCTTGAGACGACTGCGTTTGCCATTTTCCAGGCCGGTATGTGCAAACAGCAAGGTGACGGAGGATGCGAGCAGGATCAGGGTATTGATGAGGGGTATGCCGTGCCAGGGCATGGCCTGGGTCGTGGTCCCTCCCGGAGTCTTGACCATGGGCCAGTGCGCGGAGAAATCCGGCCACAGCAACTGGGCCGTCATCGCCTTGTTGCCCGCGCCATCCAGCCAGGGCATGGCAAGCTGGCGGGCATAGAACAGCACCCCGAAGAAGGCCAGGAAGAACATCACTTCGGAGAAGATGAACCAGACCATACCTTGCCGGAAGGAGCGATCCATCTGGGCGCTGTAGAGCCCGGTCATGGACTCCTGGATGATGTGGCGAAACCAGCCAAACAGCATGAAGACCAGCAAGGCAACGCCAGCCATCATCAAATACCGGCCGACCCCGTCCTGCTTGCTCGCCACTTCATTGACCAGATGCCCCGCTCCGAAAGCCAGGAAAAACAAGGCCACCGCCCCTATGATGGGCCAGCGGCTCTGGTCCGGGACATAATACGTCTGGTTCACTTTGGCCATGATTATTTCCTCTGCGCCAGCGTCGGGGCTGGGGTGGACTGAGTGATGTCATAGAGTGAATAGGAGAGCGTGATGGTGTTTATGTTGTCGGGCAAATCGGGGTCGACATAAAACTTGAGCGGCATCAGCTTGCTCTCCCCCGCCTGCAACTCCTGACGGTTGAAGCAAAAGCACTCCACTTTCTTCAAATAGGCGGCGGCGGGACCGGGCGAGACTGACGGCACCGCCTGACCAATCATGGTGCGATCGGTGGGATTGAACACCCGATAATTGACCAGCTTCATTTCACCCGGCCGCACCGACAACCGCGCCGTTTCGCCGCTGAACTGCCACGGCATCTGGGTGTCCGCATGGGCAAGAAACTCGATCTGGATGGTCCGTTTGCTGTCGATCACCGCCCGCTCAGCCGTGGCCGGCTGCACTGCAGTCTTGCCGTTGAGGCCGGTGATCCTGCAGAAGACGTCATACAGCGGCACCAGTGCAAAGGCGAACCCGAACATGACAAGCACCACCAGGGCCAGCTTTCTGAGCAGGGGACCGTGATTGACCTGAGCCATATGATCTCCTTACCGCACATCTGGCGGGGTCTTGAAGCTGTGGTAGGGAGGGGGGGATGAAAGCGTCCACTCCAGCCCCTCCGCCCCTTCCCACACCTGATTGCTCGCCTGCCTGCCTCCTCTGATGCACTTGATCACCCCCCAGACGAACAGCAACTGCGACAGCCCGAAGGCGAAACCGCCGAGACTGATCAGCATGTTGAAGTCGGCAAACTGCAGCGCGTAATCCGGAATGCGGCGGGGCATGCCCGCCAGACCGACGAAATGCATGGGAAAGAAGAGCACATTGACCGAAATGAGCGAGCACCAGAAATGCCACTGCCCGAGTCGCTCGTCATACATGTGCCCCGTCCATTTGGGCAGCCAGTAATAAGCGGCGGCCAGGATAGAGAAGACGGCGCCGGTGACCAGCACATAATGGAAATGGGCCACGACAAAATAGGTATCGTGATATTGGAAATCGGCCGGGATCATGGCCAGCATCAACCCCGAGAAGCCACCTATGGTGAACAGGGTAATGAAGGCGATGGCAAACAGCATGGGGGTCTCGAACGTCAATGATCCCCGCCACATGGTGGCAACCCAGTTGAATACCTTCACCCCGGTCGGCACCGCTATCAGCATGGTGGCGTACATGAAGAACAGCTCGGCGACCACGGGCAGCCCAGTCGTAAACATGTGGTGAGCCCAGACCATGAATGACAGCAAGGCGATGCTGCTGGTGGCATAAACCATGGAGCGATAGCCAAACAGCTGCTTGCGAGAGAAGGTGGGAATGATGCTGGAGACGATGCCAAAGGCCGGCAGTATCATGATGTACACCTCCGGATGGCCAAAGAACCAGAAGATGTGCTGGAACAGCACAGGATCCCCGCCCCCGGCCGCATCGAAGAAGCTGGTCCCGAAATACTTGTCCGTCAGTACCATGGTCACCGCCGCCGCCAGGACCGGCATGACAGCGATGAGCAGGAAGGCAGTGATAAGCCAGGTCCAGACAAACAACGGCATCTTCATCCAGCCCATGCCCGGCGCCCGCAGGTTGAAGATGGTGACTATGACGTTGATGGCCCCCATGATGGAGGAGATACCCATGATGTGGATGGCAAAGACGAACAGCGCCGTGCTGTTGCCGCTGTATTTGGTGGACAGGGGGGCATAGAAGGTCCAGCCCGAGCTGGGGCCACCGCCTTCCATGAACAGGCTCGACAGCAGGATCAGAAACGCAAACGGCAGGATCCAGAAGCTCCAGTTGTTCATCCGGGGCAGCGCCATGTCCGGGGCCCCGATCATGATGGGGATCAGCCAGTTG
The DNA here is from genome assembly GCF_040908275.1 of Aeromonas sp. R4-3. Lineage (NCBI taxonomy): Bacteria > Pseudomonadati > Pseudomonadota > Gammaproteobacteria > Aeromonadales > Aeromonadaceae > Aeromonas > Aeromonas sp. R4-3. Next base: position 52,945 of record NZ_JBFODK010000011.1, on the reverse strand, counting down.
GCGAGGCCGGTGAAGGCGGGCATCACGGCGCCAAAGACCATGATGAGACCATGCACTGTGGTCATCTGGTTGAAGAACAGGGGCTCGACCAGTTGCAGCCCGGGTTGGAACAGTTCGGCCCGAATGACCATAGCCATGGCGCCACCGGTGAAGAACATGGTCAGGGCGAACAGCAGATAGAGGGTGCCGATATCTTTGTGATTCGTGGTGTATAGCCAGCGCCTCAGGCCCGATGCAGGTTGGTGGGCGTGCTCGCTGTGCAGGGTATCCGTGATTCCATCACTCATGCTGGCGCCTCACTTGTCCTTGTTTGGATCGACTGGGTTCAGAAGGGACTGCACCTCTGCAGCCTGAATGACATCACCGGTCTTGTTGTCCCAGGCATTGCGCTCGTATGTTACGACGGCGGCGAGTTCCTGCGCCGTCAGCTGCTTGCCGAAGGGCTGCATCGCAGTCCCGCTCTTGCCATGCAGGACTATGTCCAGGTGCTGGGCCCTATGTTCTGGCAGCGTCGCCACCTTGCTGCCCTTGAGGGCCGGGAAGATGCCGGGCAACCCCGTACCCGCGGGTTGATGGCAGGCGGCGCAATGACCCAGGAACACCTTCTCTCCCAGCTCCATGGCCTGTGGCAGCGTCATGGTCTGGCTGGCCAGGTCCTGCTGCTGGGCCTTGGCTGCCGCCTGATCTGCCGCTGTCTTGGCGATCCAGCCATCGAACTCCCCGGCCGGTTTGGCCACCACCACTATGGGCATAAAGCCGTGGTCTTTACCGCACAGCTCGGCACACTGCCCTCGGTAGGTGCCAGCCTTGTCGATCCGGGTCCAGGATTCGTTGATGTAACCGGGATTGGCATCTTTCTTCACGGCAAAGGCCGGAACCCACCAGGAGTGAATGACGTCATCCGAGGTCATCAGAAATCGGATCTTCTTGCCAACGGGCAACACCAGAGGCTGATCCACTTCCAGCAGATAGGTGCCGCTCTTGGGCTCGTCGCCCGAGACCTGCTTCTTGCTGGTCGCCAGCAAGGAGTAAAACTCCACCGGATGCTCGAGATATTTGTAATGCCATTTCCATTGCGAGCCCGTGATGAGCACGGTCAGCTCGGCTTTGGAGGTATCCTCCATCTTCAGCAATGTCGAGGTCGCCGGGGCCGCCATGGCGACCAGGATCAGCACCGGGATGGCCGTCCACAACAGCTCGATGCGGGTACTCTCGTGGAATTGGGCGGCCTTGGCGCCGCGAGACTTTCTGTGGTGGACTATGGACCAGAGCATGGCCCCGAAGACGATAAGGCCAATGGCGCAGCAAATATAGAAAATCGTCATATGCAGGTCATAGACCTGCTGGCTGATCGCGGTCGCCCCGCGTGTCATGTTGAATGTGATGTCGTTGGCGGAAACACTGCTGCTGGCGAGCCACACCATCCATGCGCCATGGTTGATTGCATTTTTTCCCACATTGCACTCCCTGTGCACGTTAGAAAAGATGGCAAGCATTGACAGATTAAACGCTAACCATCTGAAAATAATGCATTTATTAAACGTTCAGTCACACTCAAGTATTAGTCCATATTCTGAAAAAACCAAACTGATGCCGGATGACGGGGGCTCGTCAGAGCAGTTGGCATCCTATCCGGGCTAAACGAGAGGTGTGCTGGCGGTGGCCATTGCCCCATAGCATAGCCCTGAACCGCTCAATAGCGGGATCCATCCGGTAGCGAGCGGCCATGGCCGCTCGACAAAAGAGAAGGGGCCACACAGGCCCCTTGTTCATCTGTGGTAACCAGCGGCATCTTCTCGTACCGCCGTGGCCATCTCTTCGCTGTCAGGCCATGGGCACAGGTTTGTCCAACAACCGAGCCAGCAGGCTTCGCAGCTGCTTGATCAGCGCAGGCTTGCCCGCAACACCCAACGTCTTTGCCAACTCGGCCCAGGGCACATACTGCCAGATGGGGGCGATCAGCAGCCGACGCTCGTCGGGGAGCAGTTCATCCAGCGCAGTCAACCGACTGGCCAGCCAGCGTTGCAGGCTGGCTTGGCACAGCTCGAACGGCTTGTGATGATGGGCAAAGCAGTCGATCTCCTGATACTCGAACTCATCCAGATCGGGCGCCTCTGCGGCCGCGTTTCCTCTCAGGCATAACCAGACCAGTTCGGGATCCAGCCCCTTGAGTTCTCCCGCCAGCAGGGTGGGCAACTGGCTGACGAAGCGCCGTCGCCATTGAGTCAGCTCCGAATCGAACTCCGCTTTCAGTGGTTTGAGCAACAAGGCCGCATGGCTGCCGCTGGCTGCATCCCGCTGCAGGCCGATGCGCAATACCGTCAAGCCGCCCTTGAGCCAGAATGGCAGCACATCGGGACTCGCAGAAAAAGCTGACCCCAGATAGTCGTATCCCTGGGTGCGGTAGTGCATTTCCAGCTGCGCCAGCAACAAAGAACCCAGTCCCAGGCGATGCAAAGCGGGATGAATGGCGATGCGCATCACCCTGGCATAGCTGCGCTCCCCTGCCGTAATGAGCCCGGCGTGTGCCAGCAGCGACTGGGGCAGCAGATGACCACGGGGGCGTCTTCGCCCGGCCCAGATGTCATGAGCCAGCGCTGGCGCTATGTTTCCTTCCCGGGCCACCAGGGCAACACCGAGCAGCTCCCTCTCCTGCTCCAGCAGGTGGATGTCGAGATCGGGGCTCTCCAGCAAATACCGCAGATCGCTGGGGCTTGTCTGATAATGGGCCAGGACGAGCAGGCCGAATACCCGATTGAGCAGAGCCTCATCCCCGGCCAGCACTTCCTGCTCCAGTCGTCGCCAACTCGGTCTCTTCGGGGGTTGAGGTGCCACTATATCGGCATTGAGGCCGAGCAATCGGAAGATCAGCGGTTCCAGCGGATCATGCCGGCTCCAGCGGATGGGTTCCGCCAGATGCAGCTCCTGCCAATCCGGGGTCTGCCTATCGAGCACCCGCTTGAAACGCAGATGAAAGCCACGTCCCGTCCCCTCATAGCCGTGCTCGGTGGTGGCAAATACGATGCGGCTGTGACGGGCCAGGATGGCCTCCAGCAGCGGGGTCGGAATGGCGGCTGCCTCATCCACCAGCAGCAGATCCGCTTGCACATCCCCTTGAACCACTCGGTCTGGCGACACATAGGTCAGGCCCACCAGTCGCTCTGGCGTGTCTGCCAGCGCGGACGAGGCATGGGCAAAGAGTGTGGCGACGGTCGCCTGGGAAGGCGCCGTCACCACTATCTGCAGGCCGGGATCCTGGCGCAGCAGATCGGCACTGGCCAGACCCAGCAGCGCACTCTTGCCGCGGCCACGATCCGCGCTCAGCACCAGCGGACGGCGGCGATGACCATGCAACACCTTGTGAATGGCGGGTAGCGCACGGACTTGATCGGTACTGAATGGCCGGCTTGCGCCAAGAGGACACCAGGGCTCGCCGCCGACGGGAGGGATCAAGGAGAGGGCAGGATCCTCTGTCAGCAGCCGCACCAAGCGGGCGATAAAACCATGACCCGCCAGCTTGGCATCCTCAGGTTGGGCGACCAGCCGCAACCTGTCCGGATCCGGGTAGGCTGGCCACGTCTCTCTGGGGGGAGTCAGCAGCAGCAGCAGGCCACCGGCGCGCAACGTGCCCGCCAAAGCGCCGAAGGCATCGGGATGAAAGCCGCTGAAGGCGTTGAACACCAGGGTATCGCACTCCTGACCCAGCCGTTGTAGTGCCTTGGCAGCAGGCAGTGGCTTATGGCATGCAGGGCCGTCCCCCAGCCAGAAGACAGCCTCCCCCAGCAAGGGTTCGGCACAGGTGATGCAATCGGCTTCGAGCCCTTCCAGCCAGATCAGGCGACGCTCACCGGTGCGAGCGAGAGCCTGGCGCAAGAGATCCACCTCGGCTGGGCTCATGAGGCTGAACTGTCGTCCGGCTTCACCCGCGGCTCAAACATGCGCTCCCCCATCTGATCGATGAAGGTATGGGCTTTTTGCACCATGAAGCGCTCGGCGTCGGCTGGGTTGGCGAACAGATCGGAGCGGATGAAGCGGTGAGTCTGCAGCACACCATCCACATCCTTGGTGATGCGCCCTGCAAGCCGGAACTGTCCCCCTTCCGCCATGGGTTCGGGATAAATGAGATAGCCGGCGTATTCGGTGGGCGTGACATCGGTTATCTGGGCAGCTTGCCCCTTGAACAGGGCACTGAATAGTTTCTTGAGCATGTTCGTCTCCTCTCTGATGGTTGCATTCTCCTCAAGGGGGGAATCACTGGCAAGCAGGGGATCTTATTACCATTCGTTCTTTGCATTACGAACTATTCTCATTTAGATTTCATCTCATTCCAGCATGAGGTCCACTATTATGTACGTGTGTTTGTGCCGCGGCATCACAGATAACCAGATCCGCAAGGCGGTACAGGCAGGCAAGACCGAGTTCAGGCAGCTGAAACAGTCGCTGGAAGTCGGTGCCCAATGTGGCAAGTGCGTGCGCATGGCGATGGAAATCATCGCCACCGAGATCGACAAGATGGAGTCGGAGCAGGCGCCCCTTTATTACGAGGTAGCATGAGATACCTCTTCCCGATCCTCGCCTCAGCGAGCGGATGCTCCCCCTACCAGGGGAGCCGATTCGTCTTCTTCTTATGGTCATTTTTCTCGACTACGCTCTAGTGATCGGTGCCCTAGGCTCGAACACGAGGAGTAATGTCGATGAAAGGAGATCCCAAAATCATTGCCCACCTCAACAAGGTGCTGGCCAATGAGCTGGTTGCCATCAACCAATATTTCCTGCATGCCCGCATCTACGATGACTGGGGCCTCAAGGGGCTCGGGCACAAGGAATATCATGAGTCCATCGATGAGATGAAACATGCCGACGAGCTGGTCAAGCGTGTGCTGTTTCTGGAAGGACTGCCCAACTTGCAGGATCTGGGCAAGCTGCGTATCGGTGAGACAGTCGAAGAGATGCTGCGCTGCGATCTGTCACTGGAAATGGATGCCATTCCCGACCTGAAAACGGCCATCACCTATGCCGAGTCCGTCCATGATTACGTCAGCCGTGACCTGTTCCAGGATATCCTGGAAGACGAGGAGGAACACGTCGACTGGCTGGAAACCCAGCTCGATCTCATCGCTCGCATCGGCCTGGAAAACTATCAGCAATCCCAGCTTCATAGCGAATCATCCTGAGTGCGGATGTCATTAAGACCTGTCCCCAACCCGCCAAGGCGGGTTTTTTCTGGGCCACCACCTTGAAGCCCGGGCATGAATTTGAAATATATGGACGTTAGTGTCTGCCGGGCAGTTGGCCAACCGGGGGGTTTCCGTCAGCCACCCCCCTTCACGGCACAGGGCGCACCGCCGGATCCGGTGAACGAGGCACAGCCCAAGCCGGATTGAACCATTGCAGTGATCACAGTTACGATGCAGGGCAAAGCAGCGCACGCCGCTTTCGATTAGGATACGGCCCTATTCCCATCACTTTGCTACGGATGATTTCCATGGAACTGATTGCACGTGAGATGGCCCCCCACAAGCGGGTGGCCCTGGTGGCTCACGACAACATGAAGACCCCACTGCTGAACTGGGTGCTGCGCCGCAAGGAGGAGCTCAAGCTCCACCACCTCTATGCGACCGGCACCACGGGCACCCTGCTCGGCAAGAAGGCGCAGCTGCCCATCACCTGCCTCTTCTCCGGCCCCATGGGCGGCGATCAGCAGCTCGGCGCCCTGATTGCCGAGGGCAGGATCGACGTGATGATCTTCTTCTGGGATCCCCTCAATGCCGCGGCGCACGATCCGGACGTAAAGGCGCTGCTGCGCCTCGCGGCGGTCTGGAACATCCCGGTCGCCACCAACGAAGCGACGGCGGACTTCATCATGGACAGCCCGCACATGCAGCAGGCATTCAGCGTACAGGTGCCCGACTACGCCGGTTATCTCAAGGCAAGAACCGAGTAACCCCAACCAGATAGCAAAGAGCCGGACAGTGTCCGGCTCTTTTGTCTGAAGGATGGTGGCGGCTCAGCGCTGGAAACTCTTCTGGGCGAACTTGGGTCTGGCGTTCATGATCTGCTCCACCTGCTCGTCGCTCATCTTGCCGCGCGACAGCCCCAGCACCTTGTAGGTCAGCAGCGGCCGTGCCGGCAGCGCAATCATCAGGGCGCGGATCTGGTTTTCGTCCTCTTTCTCTCGTACCGGCTTGCCATAGGCATAGGTCAGCACCCCGGCATCCATCAGGTTTTTGACGGCAGGCTCGGTGATCGGCAGGTTTATGACGCTTTTCCGTTGCAGCACGAACTCGCGCAGCACCGCCTTCTCGTTGAAGTCGAGGAAGCCTATCATCTGGGCCAGCTGATCCTGTTGACGGCGAGATTGCCACTCGTCACAGGCCCATTCCCAGGCGATCAGGAAACCCTGGCTGCAGAAGTAGGAGATGGCAATCAGCATGCCGACCCCCAGCCAGGCGGCGTGAGCCGTGGCCCACTGACTGACGGCGCCTTTCATCAGCCCGGCCGGGAACAGCAATATGATGCTGCAGCAGAGCAGCAGCCAGACCATCAGCCAGTTGAGGCGATTCAGCTGGTAAAAATGTTGGATCCACCGTTTCATCGTTCACCCTTCCCAAGTCAATGTGGACAGTAGTCAACTCATAGCAATCCCTGTGCCAAGGCGAGGATCCTGTGGGCGGGATCTGGATCCAGGAGTGCAGAACTGATGGGGTTGGTCGGTGCCCAGGTTACATCCCCTTACAAGTTGCCGGGGGGACGAGCCGCCATTTTCCTTGTGGGGCAACCCATCTCTTGGTAAAAATCCCGCACTGTCATTGGGGAGTAGCAACCCGCCCGTGATCCGGGCAGGGCTCATGTCAACATTCTTGGATCATCAGATCCATGGCATGGGCGGCGATAGCATCTATCGCCCTGCAAGACCTTTGGCCTCGATACGCAAGCCAGCCGGGCGAGCCGTATCGGGTCCATCGGTTGTTCTGCTCGCCTGGCGGTTGCCTATTATGCTGATCACCCTGCTGTTATTTCTGCTCTCTGCCGTCACCATCTACCTGGCCTGCGAATATTTCGTCAACGGCATCGAATGGACCGGCCATCACCTCAAGTTCTCCCAGAGTGCCACCGGCTCCCTGTTGGCGGCCCTAGGCACTGCCTTGCCCGAATGCATAGTTACCCTGACCGCGCTGCTGATGGGGGATGCCCCCGCCCAGCAACAGATTGGGATAGGCGCCGCCCTCGGTGGCCCCCTGGTGCTCTCCACCATAGGCTATTCCGCCGTCGGCCTGACCCTGCTGCTGTGCATGAGCCCTGAACACAGGGCCATCGATGGCGAGGTGCAGCGAGAGACTGGTCGGGATCAGGCCTGGTTTGTCGGTATCTTCCTGGTGGCGGTGGCCCTCGGCATGGTGGCCTTCACCGGCAAAACCTGGCTGGCCCCGCTGTTCGTGCTGGTGTATCTGGTCTATGTGCGGCGCGAGCTGAAACAGACCGACAGCCACGAGACCCCGTTGCCAGAGCCACTCAAGCTGGATCCCAAAGCCGGGATCCCGGCCCTTCGCAAGGTGCTGCTGCAGACCCTGGGGGCCCTGGTGGTGGTGGCGCTGGCGGCCCAGCTGTTCGTCCATCAGCTGGAGAGCATGGGCGAGCTGTTTGGCCTCTCCCCCGTGCTGGCGGCCCTGTTACTGAGCCCGGTGGCGACCGAGATGCCGGGGCTGATGAATGTGCTGATCTGGGTGCGTCAGGGCAAATACCGGCTGGCGCTGGCCAATATCTCCGGCGCCATGATGATCCAGGGCACGATCCCCAAGGCATTCTGCCTGCTGTTCACCCCCTGGTTGCTCGACAGCACCATGATGGTCTCTTCGCTGGTGGCCCTGCTGGCGGTGGTACTGCTGTGGTGGGGCTTCAGCCGTGGACGGATGACGGCGGGCAGACTGGCCTGCATAGGTGTGGTGTACCTGGGTTTCTGCGGCTGGCTGATGGTGAGCTGAGGACACCTGGCATCTGAACATGGCGTCATAAGAAAGGGCAGGATCGGATCCTGCCCTTTGTTCATGGGGTTAGGTTCGCGGGTTGAACCCCGGGATCAGAACTGCTGGAACCAACGCTGGATCTGGGCCGGATCCTTGCTCTGGGTCAGGGAGAGCATCAAGAGGATGCGCGCCTTCTGCGGGTTCAGGGTGCCGGCGGCCACGAAGCCGTACTTGGCATCATCGATCTCGGCATCCAGGGTGGTGGCACCGGTCGGCACGCGGGCGGAGCGCACCACCCGGATGCCGTCCTCGCTCGCCTTGGCCAGGGTATCGAACAAGGTGTGGTAGAGGTTGCCGTTGCCCACCCCGGCGCTGACGATGCCATCAAACTTGGCATCCACCATGGCCTTGGCCGGCAGATCGGTGGCGTTGGCATAGTTGTAGACGATGCCCACCTGCGGCAGCTTGTCGAGCTTGCTCACGTCGAACGGAGTCTTGCTGGTGTGCAGACGGGCCGGGCTGCGCTGATAGTCGATCTTGCCGTTGTGGATGTAACCGAGCGGGCCGAAGTTGGGGGCGGCGAAGGTCTGCACCCCTGTGGTGTTGGTCTTGGTGACGTCCCGGGCGTCCAGTACTGTGTCGTTCATGGCAACCATGACGCCGCGTCCCTTGGAGCTGGGATCGGAGGCGGTGACCACGGCGTTGTAGAGGTTCAGCGGGCCGTCGGCACTCATGGCGGTGGAGGGACGCATGGCGCCAACCAGCACCACTGGCTTGTCGCTCTTGACGGTGAGGTTGAGGAAGTAGGCGGTCTCTTCCATGGTGTCGGTGCCGTGGGTAATGACGATGCCATCCACGTCATCCTTGGCCAGTAGCTCGTTGACCCGCTTGGCCAGCTTGAGCCACACCTCGTCGTTCATGTCCTGGGAGCCGATCTTGACCACCTGCTCCCCCTGCACCTCGGCCACGTTCTTCATCTCGGGCACGGCGGCGATCAGGGTCTCGATGGCCACCTTGCCTGCCTCATAGTTGGATTGGGTGGCGGACTGCCCCGCACCGGCTATGGTGCCACCGGTCGCCAGAATATGAACCTGCGGCAGGGCCATGGCCAGGGGGGATAGGGTCATGCCGAGAACGACGGCGAGCAGGGTCTTGCGGATAGGGTGAGTCATGCTGCAATCCTTTTGGGTTAGTTGACTGCAGCATTTTCATCCAATTTAGATCGTTTTTAAGTGATCACTCTCAACAATAAAAACAAGTAAACAGAATATTGGTCTGATTTTTACCCATATAGGGATAAATCACTCCGCACTAAACCCTTTGGCTTCGATCAGCGCGATCAACTCGCCCTTGCTCAGCTCGCTCTCGATAACGGCCTTGCGGCTGCCAAAATCGACCCGGGCCTGGCTGACGGTGTTCTGAGCCAGCAGCGCCTTCTGCAGGCTGGCGGCGCAGCCACCGCAGGACATGCCGGAAATGGTGAGTTCTATGGTCATGGGATATCTCCTCTGTGGATGTGTTCCCAGCCTAAAGCTGACGCCCGCGGCAAGGTCAAGCCCTAGCGGGCCACCACGGATTCACGCACCACCAGGCGCCCCTGGAATTTCTGCTGCTCATCGGCCGGTCGCAGACTCTGCGCCAGCTGTGCTTGCAACACCCGCACGCTCTCCTGGGCCAGCCGCTCACTCGGGTATTCGATGCAGGTCAACGGCGGGGTCAGCTGGCTCGCCAGGGAGGAGCCTTCCAGGCTGATGACGGAGACATCCTGAGGGATATGGAGGTTGAACTCGCGCAACAGCCTCATGGCATCGGCAGCCTGGGCATCTTGCTGCACCACCAGCGCGGTGAAGGGCAGGTAGCGATTGAGCAAGCCGAGCAGCGCCTGCTGGTTGTCGGTACCGTCGATCACCAGCTGGCTGTTATAGGGCAGGGATTGCTGCTGAAGTGCCTGCTGATAACCCTGGATGGCGCTCTTTCCAGCTGGGGACAGTTTGTCATCCAGCATCAGCACCAGCTGGCGATGACCCTTGCCGAGCAGGAAGCGACAGGCGCTCTCGGTGGCGAAGGTCAGGTCATAGCTGAGATTGAGGTTGCCGGTGTCGCTCACCCCATCGAGCTGAATGAGGCGCGGGTCCGGATTCAGAGGTTGTTTGGTACCGAGGACCAGGACCCCATCACAACGCCCGCCCAGCAGTTCATCGACCGCCAGCTGCTGTTGCTGCGCCTCGTCGGCAAAGCGCACCAGCATGCTCTTGCCCGTCTTGGCCAACGCCCCTTCCAGCAGCGGCAGCATGCTGGCCAGACGATTACCAAGCTGGGGGGAGAGGATGATGCCCACACAATCCGTCGCCTGGGTCGCCAGGGAGCGGGCCGTGGCATTGGGTCGGAAATTCAGCTGTTCGGCGGCTTGCAGCACGGCCAACCGACTCTCTTCACGCACGCCGCGCGAGCCGCTCAGGACGCGGGAAACGGTGGCTTTAGACACATTCGCGAGGCGCGACACATCGGTAATATTGGCCATGGCTTCATCAACGGTAACCGGTTAACAGGCCTCCATCCTAGCACAGGCCGGCGACCTCCGGTAAGGGCCGGCAGCCTGACCAATGGAAAAGGGGGGCCCTTGCCCCCCTCTGCCAATATGGCTTCCATCAGAAGAAATATTTGAAACGCACCCGGCCACCGTAGCGATCCATGTTGTCCACCTCGCCGCTGTCGACATTCAGCTGGGACCAGTAGGCTCCCAGATAGATATCGAAGTTGCTCAGATCCAGCACGCTCGGGATCTTGTAGGAGGCGTAGACGGTGTTGATAGTGTGCTTGCCGATCATCTTGCTGAAGTCGGCGCTGGTGTTGTTCAGATTGGCGCTGCTGATGTCGTTGATGGCGTAGACATACCCTAAACCGGCATTGTGCCAGAGCAGGTTGGCGCCCAGGGTGGTATCGGTTTCAGCCTCAGCATCCATGCGGGCCAGGTTGGCATTGATGACCAGGGCATCCTGGGTCCAGCTGGTGGTGAGGCCATAACCCATGCGATCGGACACCGAGACGTCGTCGCTGGTGACGATGGCGTCGCTGATCACGTTGCCCTCGGCCCCCAGGGCGACCTTGAGGTTCTCCCCCTTCCAGGCGATGACGGGACGAACAATGATGGAGTCTTTGGCCTTGGTCAGCGCATAGCCATGGTATTGCTGGCCTGCAAACAGATTGGTGCGATCTCCGATCAGGGTGGAGAGCTCCAGATACCAGTTGCCCGCCTCCTTGTTGAGCAGCAGCTGACCCCCCTTGCCTGCCCGGCCACGACCCTCCTTGAGCATGTAAACATAGCCATTGCCATCGGAGTAGAGGTCGTTGGCGCTGTCCCCGGAATGCTCGACAAAGATGTCCTGACCCAGCGGGAACATGTCGTAGGCCTCGAAACGACCGACCTTCATCCCCCAGTTGCTGCGCTGGCCGAACCCAAGATACGCATCGTCGGCACCGGCACCACCATTGGTGCCTATGGTGGGCTGGATCTGGATCTGGCCATAGCGACCATCTTCCAGCTCCCGTACCCCGAGGAAGTTCAGCAGCAGGCGACCATCCTCGTCCCAGCGATCGGTGCGGGTCTCGCTGGTTTGACCCAGCACGTTGCCACGGGTGGTATTGGACGCGTTCAGGTTGATCTCCGCATCCCCCCCCAGGCTCAGGCGCCCGAAGTCAGTGTTGGTCTCCACCACGGCGCTGGCCATGAAAGGGGTGCTCAGGGCCAGGATGGCAAGGAGCTGGGCGGACAGGTTTGTCAGTTTCATTATTATCATTCCTTGAGTTTTATGTTTTTGATATAAAAGCACTTATTTATCTGCCTCCCCGAAGGGAGGACAAATTCGGGCATGCCTTTCCCCCATCGCGACGCAATGTGGGGCAAAGGGCATGGATCAAATCGGGTGGGGACTAGGGCCCGAGGCCGTGTCTCAGCCCCCGGCAGGCATAGCCCGCCGGGGTAGGCGAGTCGGCGCTCTCTCCTCGGCCACGGCTCAGATGGCCCATGTGGTGGCTCCTTCGACGCAGCTCGGCAGCCAGGCGGCGCCGCGTACCCCGCTGCTGTCCCCGTAGCGGGCAGGCACTATGGGGGTGAGGCACTGCGCCGAGAACAGGTAAGGAATCACTGCCGTGGGCAGATCACGATAGAGGGAGGCGATGTTGGAGAGGCCACCCCCCAGTACGATGACATCCGGGTCCAGCACATTGATCAGGCTGGCGACGCTGCGGGCCAGGGCCTGGATGAAGTGGTCATAGTGGACCTCGGCCTCCACATCTCCCTCGGCGGCGGCCGTGATGATCCCAAGCGGCGACAACCCGCGGCCATGGCGCTCCACGAAACGACCGGCAAACCCAGTCCCGGAGACGAACCGTTCGATGCAGTTGCTGCGCCCGCAGTAACAGGGCTGGGTTGGACCATCAAGCGCCGGATCATAGCCGGGCAAGGGGTTGTGTCCCCACTCCCCGGTGATGGCGTTGGGACCGACGATGAGCTGGCGATTGACCACCAAGCCGCCACCACAGCCAGTGCCGAGGATGATGCCAAACACCACCCTGCCCGTCTCTCCCGCCCCGTCGACGGCCTCCGAGAGGGCGAAACAGTCGGCGTCATTGGCGAGCCAGACCGGTTGGCCCAGGGCCTGGGTCAGGTCTTGCTTGAGGTCTTGTCCGTTGAGAAACAGACAGTTGGCATTCTTGATGCGACCCGTCTGCGGGTCGATTGCCCCGGGCAGCCCGACGCCGATGGTGAAGGCGCTGTCCATCGCCTGCCGTATCTCCCTCACCAGATCTGTGATGGCCGCCAGGAAATCGCCGTACCCCGTGGTCGGGGTCGCGATCCGTCTGCGCAGCAGGCTGACGCCCTGGCCATCGAGCAGTTGAGCCTCGATCTTGGTTCCCCCGATGTCGAGTCCGAGTCGCAACATGATCGTCTTCCTCAGGCAGCCAGCTTGCGATGCAGCTCGATGAGCTCGGTGACCAGCTCCCGGGCCAACATGGCGGTCATCAGGTGATCCTGCGCGTGGACCAGGATCAACGTGACCGGGATCTTGCCCTCCCCTTCATCCGCCTCGATCAGCCTGGTCTGCACCCCGTGGGCCGCATTGGCTGCCTCGGCAGCCTGGCGCAGCAGGTCATCGGCCTCCGCAAACTGGCCGGCCCTGGCCTGGCGCAGCGCCTCGAAACAGAGGCTGCGGCTCATGCCGGCATTGATGATAAGACCCATGACGGTCTCTTCCAGATCGAACATACACACTCCTTGGTGATAGGCGCCGGCCCTGGGGCTGGCGCTCTTTATAGGGGTCAAGTGACGGAATAATCAGTCGAAGCCATTCTCACGGGCGGTGGTGGCAAACCACTGGCCGCTCTTCTTGATGCGCCGGGTCTGGCTCTCCAGCTCCAGCTCGATGAAGCCGTAACGGTTCTTGTAGGCATTGCTCCACGACCAGTTGTCGATGAAGGTCCAGAGGTGATAGCCCCGGCATTGACAGCCCTCCGACAGCCCCTTGTGCAGCCAGATGAGGTGATCCCGGATGAAGCCGATGCGGTAGTCATCCTGGATCTGGCCGTCCTCTCCCTTGAACCTGGCCTCCCCCTCAACCCCCATGCCGTTCTCGGAGATATAGCTCGGGATGTTGCTGTAGTGGTCGCGCAGGTTGACCAGGATGTCGTAGATCCCCTGCTCGTAGATCTCCCAGCCCCGGTGCGGGTTCATCTTGCGCCCCGGCATCTCGTAGTAGTCGAAGAACCACTCCGGCATGAAGGGGCTGGCAGGATTGACCGCGTGACTGCGCGCCTTGACCCGGCGCGGCTGGTAGTAGTTGACCCCCAGCAGGTCGATCTTGCCGGCCGCCAGCAGGGCGGCATCGCCCGGCTCGCAGGCCGGCAGCTGATCGTATTCCCGCAGCAGCTCGACCAGTTCGGCGGGGTATTCCCCCTTGACCGCCGGATCCAGGAAGCTGCGGTTGAACATCAGATCCGCAATCTTGGCCGCCTTCAGATCCGCCGGGTGTTGCGAGCGCGGATAGGAAGGGGTCAGATTCAGGATGATGCCGATCTGACCATCCTGACCGAGCTCCCGGTAGCGCTGCACCGCCATGGCGTGGGCCAGCATGGTGTGATAGGCCACGGTGGCGGCGCGGCGAAAGTCCACCACGTTCGGATAGTGGAAGTCGTAGAGGTAACCCCCCTCCACCGGCACGATCGGCTCGTTGAAGGTGAACCAGTGTCTGACCTTGTGGCCGAACAACCTGAAACAGGTCTCGGCAAACTCGGCGTAAGCCTCAATCACTTCCCGGCTTTCCCAGCCCCCCAGCGCCTGCATGCTCATGGGCATGTCGAAGTGGAACAGGCAGATGAAGGGCTCTATCCCCTCGGCCTTGAGCTCGTCGAGCATGGCGTCGTAGAAGGCGACGGCCTGTGGGTTGGGCTCTCCCCGGCCAGCCGGGATCAGCCTGGACCAGGCGATGGAGGTGCGGAAGCTGTTGTGACCAAGCTGCTTCAGCAGACGGATGTCATCGCGAAAATGCTCATAAAAACCGGAGGTCTGCGCCGGCCCTATCTGCTGATGGAAACGGTTGGGGGACTGCTCGAACCAGTGATCCCAGATGGTTGGTGCCTTGCCGCCCTGGAGGCTGGCGCCTTCGGCCTGGGCGGCGGAGGAAGCGCTGCCCCACCAGAACTGTTCAGGAAAACGGTATTGCATCTCGTGTTACTCCAAGCTTGAAAAAAGAGGCCGCCAGGCGGCCCCGGCAGGCAATCAACGGGTGGCGGCGGCCAGCTCCGGCGTTTTCGGACTCTCTTCCTGCTCTTCCTGTTTGAGCAGGGTGCGCTCATAGGCTTTCAGGAAGGGGTAATACATGGCAGCGGCGGAGCACATGCAGAGCAGGCTCAGCACCATGGGGCTGATGGCCCAGTTGGCAGCCCAGGAGGCGCCGATGGGGCCAGGGGTGGTCCAGGGAGTGAGAGAGACAACCCGCTCCACCAGACCTATATCCAGGGCAAACCAGGCCAGAGTGGCGTTGATCATGGGCACCAGGATGAAAGGCAGGAAGAACACCGGGTTCATCACTATGGGCGCACCGAACAGGATGGGTTCGTTGATGTTGAACAGGCCAGGCACCACGCCCATCTTGCCGATGGATCTCAGGTGGGCGGCCTTGCTGCGCAGCAGCAAGAAGGCCAGCGGCAGGGTGGAGCCGACGCCACCGATCAACAGGTAGTGATCCCAGAAGCCCTGCAGGAAGATGTGGGGCAGCGCCTCACCGGCCGCCATGGCGGCCTGGTTGTTGGCCAGATTGGCCATCCAGAACGGGTTCATGATGCCGGTGACAATCAGGGCACCGTGGATCCCCGCGAACCAGAGCACCTGGCACACCAGCACCGCCAGCAGCATGGCAGGCAGGGAATCGGAGGCCGCCACCAGCGGCTTGACCAGAGACATGATGGCCTCCGGCAAAATCATGCCGGTGGTGCTCTCCAGGATCAGGTTGAGCGGGTGCAGGGTCAGGATGATCACCAGCACCGGGACCAGCACCTCGAAGGAGCGGGCGACCCCCGTCGGGACCTGGGGCGGCAACTTGATGGTGATGTTGTTGCGCTTGAGGAAGGCATAGACCTCGGCCGCATAGATGGCGGTGATCAGGGCCGTGAAGATCCCCTGACCGGAGAAATACTGCATGGAGATGGCACCATCCTTGACGGGGGCGGCCACCAGCATGAAGGACATCAGGCAGAGCAGGCCTGTGGTGACGGGGTCAAGACCGTTCTGCCGCGCCAGGCTGGCGCCTATTCCCACCGAGATGAACAGGGTCATCAGCCCCATGCTCAACTGGAACGGGAGCAGCAACTGGGACTGATAGGTCGACGAGAAGTCGAGCCAGGCACGGGCAAATCCCCATTGGGTCTGGGGTGAGAAGGGGGGAAAGATGAACACCAGCATGAAGCTGCCGACGATCATGAAGGGCAAGGCGGCGATGAAGCCGTCACGGATCGCCTGCACGTATTTCTGCTGGCCGATCCGGCCGGCCAGCGGGCTGACCCGGTTCTCTATGGTACTGACAAAGCGCTCGTAAAGGGTGTTCATGAAGGTTTCCTTGTGACATTCACTGGTTGGGGTCTGCGCATCAGCCGATCAGGGTGAGGGCGTGGTCGAGGACCTTGTCACCCCGTTGCATGCCGTAATCCATCATGTTGATGGTGTCGACAGGCACGCCATGAGCCGCCGCTCGCTGCTGCAGTTCGGCCTGCATGTATTTGACCTGGGGCCCCAGCAGCACCACCTGGTAGTGGGGCATCTGCAGATCGAACTCTGCCGCACCGAAGGCCTGTATCTCGGCGTCCAGTCCCCGCTTGTCCGCCTCCTCTTTCATCTTCTTGACCAGCAGGCTGGTGGACATGCCGGAAGAGCAGCACAACATGATTTTTTTCATTTCCCGATTCTCCAGACGTTCATAACGGATGGCGCATTCTGGATCGAATGGATTTACTTTGGAAACCGGTTTCCAAAGTAAATCCATTGATGTGTGAGAAGGATCGGCTTTTTCCGGTTCAAGGGGTCGGGAAGTGTGAGCGAGGTAATGAAATGGCAAAATGGTCGCGGATATTACGGAAACAAAACCACAAAGCCGTCAAAATGGCGTCCAAGCCCCGTGATGACAAGGGGTATCAGGATGACAAGGAACCGAATAACGTGATGAATCTGCAATGGATGGCAATGCTGGTCGGCATGATAGAGCAGCGCATGGTACCGTTTGCCAACTGGCTGACCCGCAGTCGCCATGTGCTCTCGTTGCGCGATGGTTTTCAGCTGGCCATGCCCTTCGTCATCGTCGGCAGCCTGCTGGTCCCCATCCTCTATCCTCCCATAGCCCCCGACACGCCGCACGCCTTCGGACAGTGGCTGCACTGGCTGGCGCGGGCGCTGCATCCTTTCCTGTTTCCCGTCTACTCCCACACCCTAGGGTTGGTGGCGCTGATCATCGCCTTCGGTGCGGCGTCCAGCCTCGCCAAGGCATACGAAATGCCGGAGCGCCTGTGCGGCCTGGGGGGCTGCATGGCCTTCCTGATGCTGATCGACTTTCGCTCGCTGCAACCCGGGGTGTTTGGCTATCTGGGGGGAGCCGGGATCTTCACGGCCCTGCTGATGGCGTTCTATTCGGTGGAGGTGACCCGGCTCTTCTATCGTCGGGGCTGGTACATCCAGATGCCGGACGAGGTGCCGGTGATGACGAGGCGGGGCTTTCAGCTGATAGTGCCGCTGCTGTTCATCATGCTGTCGCTGAGCCTGTTGCGGCTCTGGTTGAAGCAGCAGTTCGGGATCAGTCTGCCGGACTTCATGGCCGCCCTGTTCCGGCCTCTGATTGTGGGGGCCGACACCCTGCCCGCCCTGCTGATCACCCTGCTGATCGCCCATCTGCTCTGGTTCATGGGGATCCACGGCGCCCTGATAGTGACCGGATTGCTGTCACCCTTCTGGATGGCCGGGGTGAGCGCCAACCAGGCCGCGCTGATGGCGGGAGAGCCCCTGCCCCATATTTTCCTGCAAGGGTTCTGGGACTACTACCTGCTGATCGGGGGGATTGGGACTACCTTGCCACTGGTGTTTATGGCCATGCGCAGTCGCTCTCACTCGATTCAGTCGGTGGGCAAGCTGGGTTTCATACCCTCGATGTTCAACATCAATGAGCCGCTGCTGTTCGGTTTCCCCATCATCATGAATCCGCTGTTCTTCCTGCCCTTCATCGGCGTCCCCCTGATCAACGCCGTGCTCGCCTGGCAGCTGACCCAGTGGGGGTTTCTCGACAAGTTCATCGCCCTGCTGCCCTGGTCCATGCCCTCTCCTCTCGGTGCCGCCTGGGCGGCCAACGGCAGTTGGAGCAATGGCCTGATGAGCCTGGTCTGCATCCTCAACAGCTATGTGCTCTACCGCCCCTTCTTCCTGGCCCATGAAAAAATGGTGCTGGAGCAGGAGCGTGAACGCAGCTGAGAGCCTGGGCTCGAACGATATGCTGTCCAACCCCCAGGTCAGTGGTGACGAGCGAACCCAGGGGGATAGCGGCCATGATGTTCGCCGCCAGGGAGCGCCCCATGGCCGGGGCCGTCACATGGCGACAGTGCCTTACCCCATCAACCCCAGATAGTTCATCAGGGCCGCCCCCAGGCTGGTGGTCACCAGCGAACCCAGCGTGGTGGTAGCTATGATGTTCGCCGCCAGGGCGCTGTCGCCCCCCATGGCGCGGGTCATCACATAGCTGGCGGCCGCGGTGGGGGTGGAGCTGATGAGGAAGAGGATGCCGAGGGCCTGGGGACTGAAACCGAGCGCCCAGGCCCCCAGCACCAGCAGCACGGGAATACAGAACAGGCGGTTGGCGGTGGCCCAGCCGGTCAGCATGGCGCCGCCGCGCAGGGCCTTGAGGTTGAGGCTGGCACCGGTACAGAGCAGCGCCAGCGGCAGCGTCATGCTGGCAAAGTAGTTGCCCGTGGTAATGACCAGCTGGGGCAGCTCTATGCCGAGCAGGCCGAACGGCAGGGCCGCCAGTATGGCGATGATGAGGGGGTTTCTGACGATCCCCTTGAGGATGGGCTTGATCCCTTTTCCGCCCCCCAGGCTGCGGGTCAGGGTGATCACCGCGAGGATGTTGTAGAGCACTGTGATGGAGCCCACCAGCAGGGCGGCGGCGCCTATGCCCTCGGGGCCGTAGGCGTTCTGCACATAGGCCAGCCCCATGATCCCCATGTTGCCGCGAAAGCTGCCCTGCACGAAGATGCCGCGCAGACGCCGCTCGGGGATGAAGCGGGCAGCCAGCAGCTCGAGCACCAGGAAACCGGCCAAAGTGCCTAACAGGCCATAGAGGATGAGCCAGGGGCTCGGCATGGTGGAAAAGTCGGTGCGCACCATGCTGAGGAACAGCAAGGCCGGCAAGGTGACCTGAAACACCAGCCGGGAGGCGGACTCGACGAAACTGTCGGGCAAGAGACCGAGCCGCTTGAGCCAGATCCCGAGCACCAGTACCAGGCAGATGGGGCCAGTGATGGAGAGGGAGAAGTGCAGACTTGCCAACAGATCCATGATGCGCGTCCTGTGCAATGGCGGGGGAGTCGCCTGGGCAAATTGGCATTCTAACGCCATGGGCTTGTATTCACAGGACTTAATCACAACAATGTCTGCATCCCGGTTGTCGCCCTCCCCTGTCACGGATCCCCCATGGAAAAGAAACTGACCATCCTCGATATCGCCCGCCTCAGCGGGGTCGGCAAGTCGACCGTCTCCCGGGTGCTCAATCAGGATCCCAAGGTCAACGCCCAGACCAGAGCCAGGGTCGAGGCGGTGATCGCCCAGCACGACTTCGTGCCAAGCAAGTCGGCCCGGGCCATGCGCAGCCAGAGCCAGCAGGTGATCGGCATAGTGGTGTCACGCCTCGACTCCAGCTCGGAGAACCAGGCGGTGCGCGGCATGCTGGAGACCCTCTATGCCCGCGGCTACGACGCCGTGCTGATGGAGAGCAAGTTCTCCCCCGCCAAGGTGAGCGAGCACCTGGCCGTGCTGGAGCGGCGCGGGGTGGACGGCATCATTCTGTTTGCCTTCAACGATCTGGACTACGCCGCCATGGCGCCACTCAAGGAGAAGCTGGTGCTGATGGTGCGCGAGCACCCCGGGTTCTCCTCCGTTTGTTACGATGACGAGGGGGCGGTGCGAGCCGTGCTCGAGCACCTCAGGGGGCGGGGCATAGACCAGGTGGCCTATCTGGGGGTCGAGCGCAGCGATCTCACCACTGGGCTGCGCCGTCACCAGGCTTATCTCGACTACTGCGAGGCGCTGGGTCGCACGCCCCGCAGCGCCCTTGGGGATCTCAGCCTGCACAGCGGCTACCGGCTGGCGGCCGAGCTGGTCACCCCCAGCACCCAGGCGCTGGTCTGTGCCAGCGACACCCTGGCCATAGGCGCCGCCAAATACCTGCAGGAGCAGGGGCGCACCGACATCCTGGTGAGTGGCCTCGGCAGCAACCCCATGCTCACCTTCCTGTTTGCCAACGCCCTCAACCTGGATTTCGGCTACAAGGATGCCGGCATTCTGGCCGCCAGACAGCTGCTCGACCAGATTGAAGAGGGCCAGGCCCCCAGAGCTACCATAGCCCCCTGTCAGCCCCTGTAGTCTATCTTTTCCTCTCATTATCGGCGTTTTGCACTTTTTGTGACCATCGCCACGAATTGGGAACGTTCCCATTGCTGATGTCGGGCACTGGCTTCATGCTGATTGGGAACGATACCAATAAGCGGACGGTCATTGGCCAGCCGGCAAAGAAACGACCATTATTCATCGAGTCACAGAGGGAAGGCTCATGTCAAAAGTCAACACACAGCATCTGGCACAGCTGATCGAACGGATCGGCGGCAAGGACAACATCACCACAGTCAGCCACTGCCTGACCCGGCTCAGGTTCGTGCTGGCCGATCCGGCCAAGGCCGATCCCAAGGCCATCGAGACCATACCGGCGGTGAAGGGCAGCTTCACCCAGGGCGGTCAGTTCCAGGTGGTGATCGGCAACGAGGTGGATCAGTGGTACAAGGCGCTCACCGAGGAGATCGGGGTGAGCGGCGCCAGCAAGGATGCCGCCAAGCAGGCGGCCCGCCACAACATGAATCCGCTGGAGCGCGGCATCTCCCACCTGGCGGAGATCTTCGTACCCCTGCTGCCCGCCATCATCACCGGCGGCCTGATCCTGGGCTTTCGCAACGTCATCGGCGACATCAAGATGTTCGACGACGGGACCCATACCCTGGTGGAGATCAGCCAGTTCTGGGCCCAGGTGCACGCCTTCCTCTGGTTGCTGGGTGAGGCCATCTTCCACTTCCTGCCGGTGGGCGTCTGCTGGTCTGCGGTGAAGAAGATGGGGGGATCCGAGATCCTCGGCATAGTGCTGGGTATCACGCTCGTTTCGCCGCAACTGATGAACGCCTACGGCATAGGGCAGCAAACCCCGGAAGTGTGGGACTTCGGCCTCTTCGTCATCCAGAAGGTCGGCTATCAGGCCCAGGTCATTCCGGCCCTGCTGGCGGGTGTCTTCCTCGCCTGGGTGGAAACCAGTCTCAAGCGCATCATTCCGGCCTACCTCTATCTGGTGATAGTGCCCTTCATCTCCCTGCTGCTGGCGGTGATAGTGGCCCACGCCTTCATCGGCCCCTTCGGTCGCTGGATTGGTGAGGGGGTCGGCTTTGCCGCCAAGGCCGCCATGACGGGGTCCTTTGCCCCCATAGGCGCCGCCCTGTTCGGCTTCCTCTATGCGCCCCTGGTCATCACCGGCATCCACCACACCACCAACGCGGTAGATCTGCAGCTGATGCAGAGCATGGGAGGCACCCCCATCTGGCCGCTGATCGCGCTCTCCAATATCGCCCAGGCCTCGGCGGTCGTCGGTATCATCCTTATCAGCCGCAAGGAGAACGAACGGGAGATCTCGGTCCCGGCCGCCATCTCCGCCTACCTGGGGGTGACCGAGCCGGCCATGTACGGCATCAACCTCAAGTACAAGTTCCCCATGCTGTGCGCCATGGTGGGCTCCAGTCTCGCGGCCCTCATCTGCGGCTTCAGCGGCGTGATGGCCAACGGCATCGGGGTGGGCGGCCTGCCGGGCATCCTCTCCATCCAGCCCCAGTACTGGGCCATCTACGCCGTCGCCATGCTGGTGGCCATAGTGGTGCCCGTGGTGCTGACCCTGCTGGTCTACAAACGCCAGCAGGCGGCCGGCAAGCTGGATCTGGCCACCGCCTGATCCCCAAGACATCGGCGGAGCCCAGGCTCCGCCCTTTTTATTGGCCTGTTCAACCCAGTTTCAACCAATGAGCGATCCAACCATGACACAGACACCCTGGTGGCAAAGCGCCGTGATTTACCAGATCTACCCCAAGAGCTTTCAGGATTCCGGCGCCCGCGGCACCGGCGATCTCAAGGGGATCATGGCCCGCCTCGACTACCTCAAGACCCTAGGCGTCGATGCCCTCTGGCTGACCCCGGTCTACGTCTCCCCCCAGGTGGACAACGGCTACGACATCGCCGACTACCTGGCCATAGACCCGGCCTACGGCACCATGGCCGACTTCGAGGCCCTGCTGGCGGCCGCCCACGGGCGCGACATCCGCATAGTGATGGACATAGTGGTCAACCACACCTCCACCGAGCACGCCTGGTTCAAGTCGGCGCTGGGGGACAAGAACAGCCCCTACCGTGACTACTACATCTGGAAAGATCCGGTGGAAGGCGGCGTGCCCAACAACTGGCAGTCCAAATTTGGCGGCAGCGCCTGGGAGCTGGACCCGGCCACCGGCCAGTACTATCTGCACCTGTTCGCCCGCGAGCAGGCGGATCTCAACTGGGAAAACCCGGCGGTTCGCGCCGAGGTGAAAAAGATCATCCACTTCTGGGCGAAGAAGGGGGTCGACGGTTTCCGCCTCGACGTCATCAACCTTATCTCCAAGGATCAAGCGTTCCCGAACGACGAGGTGGGGGATGGCCGCCGCTTCTACACAGACGGGCCGCGCATCCATGAATTCCTGCAGGACATCAGCCGCGACGTCTTCGCTCCCGTGGGGGCCATGACGGTGGGGGAGATGTCCTCCACCAGCCTGGAACATTGCCAGCGCTATGGCGCACTGGACGGGTCGGAACTCTCCATGGTGTTCAACTTCCACCACCTCAAGGTGGATTACCCCAATGGCGACAAGTGGACCAAGGCGCCGTTCGATTTCCTCGAACTCAAACGCATCTTCAACCACTGGCAGAGCGGCATGCACGGCAAGGGGTGGTCGGCGCTGTTCTGGTGCAACCACGATCAGCCGCGCATCGTCTCCCGCTTCGGCGACGAGGGCGAACAGCGGGTGGTGGCCGCCAAGATGCTGGCCAGCACCCTGCACGGCTTGCAGGGTACCCCCTACATCTATCAGGGGGAGGAGATCGGCATGACCAACCCGGGTTATCAGCGCATCTATGACTATCAGGATGTGGAGAGCCGCAACATCTTCGCCATCAAGCAAGCCGAAGGGATGGAGGAGGCCGAGATCCTCGCCATTCTCGGCGCCAAGTCCCGGGACAACTCCCGCACCCCCATGCAGTGGAGCGCCGCCCCCAACGCCGGCTTCACGAATGGCACACCCTGGCTCAAGCCCGCCGCCAACTACCCCGAGATCAACGCCGAGGCGGCGCTGGCCGACCAGAACTCGGTGTTCTGGCACTACCGGGATTTGATCCGGCTGCGCAAGGATCATCCCATCTTCACGCAGGGGGATTATCAGGAGCTGCTGGCGGGACATGCCCGGATCTGGGCCTATGCCCGCCGCGCCAACGGCCAGACCCTGCTGGTGGTAAGCAACTTCTACGGCGAGCCGGCCACCTTTGCACTGCCGGACGAGCTTGCCAGCGGCAAGGGTCACCTGCTGCTGGGCAACTACCCCGATAGCCCGGCCCGGCCGCAATCCTGCGAGCTGCGCCCTTATGAATCCCTGATCTGGCTGATGGAACAATGATGACTGAGACAATCACAGCGCCGCAGGCAGCCAAGCGCTGCCCCGAATGGCAGAAGATGGTGGCGGGGGAGCCCTATGATGCGGGCCACCCCGAGCTGAAGGCGGCCCGCGAGCGCTGCCGCAGCCTCTATCACAGCTTCAACACCAGCTGGCAGGAGAAGCCGGAGCGGGATGCCCTGCTCCATGAACTGCTCGGCGGCCGAGGCGATCTGTGCGCCATCAACCCGCCCTTCTTCTGCGACTATGGCGCCAACATCTTCGTGGGCGAGAACTTCTACGCCAACGTCAACTGCACCATCCTCGACGTGTGCGAAGTACACATAGGTGACAACGTGCTGCTGGCACCCGGGGTGCAGATCTACACCGCCGCCCACCCGGTGGCGGTGGCGCCTCGGGTGGCGGGGGTCGAGTTCGGCAAGCCGGTGCGCATCGGCAACAACGTCTGGATAGGGGGCAGCACCGTCATCTGCCCGGGTGTCACCATAGGGGACAACAGCGTCATAGGGGCGGGATCCGTGGTCACCAGGGATATTCCGGCGGGGGTGGTCGCGGTAGGCAACCCTTGTCGGGTGTTGCGCCCCATGACGGCGCAGGAGCTGGCGGAGATCTGACACGACCGGGGCAGCTAATGCTGCCCCTGCTTGTACTCGGCCCTGTGGCCAAGACCTGCAAACCCCTCTTGTTCACGACAGCAAACCAATGGCTTGCAGGCACGACCCCGCAGCGAATTCTCCGCGTCAGGCTGGCAGCAAGGCACCGCAGCGCTTGTGCTGCCCCATGACCACCAGGGTCTTGAAGCTGCGCACCTGCTCCCTGGCATGCAGCACCCGCCGGGTGAACTGCTCGTAGCTCTGCATGTCCCGCGCGGCCACCTGCAGCACGAAGTCCTGCTCACCCGTGACATACCAGAGGTCCATGACCTCAGGCTCCCCCTTCAGGCAGGCGATCATCTCATCGACGATACGGCCATGATCCCGCTCTAGGGTGACGAGCACCAGCATGGTGATAGGCCAGCCCATGGTCGCCGGTGCCACCAGCGCCACCTCCCGCTCGACAAGTCCCGCCTCCCGCAGCGCCCGGACACGGCGATAACAGGCGGGCGCCGAGAGGCCGACCCTGTGGGCCAGCTCGGGAATGGGCAGACGGGCATCCTGCTGCAGCTCGGCGAGGATGAGCAGATCGAACTTGTCGGTCATGGGGGATAAAGAGATAAAAATTATCGAGTGGGGCCAGTTTTAGACCGAAATTACGGCTATCGCCAGATATATTTTACTTCCCCTTCCCTGCTCAGGTTTGAACAAGATGCCACCGACCACCACAGCCCTCTCCTCCCTGCTGGCGGTCATGCTCGCCATGCTGTCGATCACCCTGGGCGCCTCCCTGGCCAAGTCGCTGTTTCCCTTGATCGGGGCAGCCGGCACCACCCTGTTCCGGCTGGGGTGTGCCGCCCTCCTCCTCTCCCTGGTGTTTAGAGTCTGGAGAGCGCCACTCGACAGACGCACCCTGCTGGGGGCCATCCCTTATGGGCTCTCGCTGGGAGCCATGAACCTGCTCTTCTATCTGGCCATAGAGCGCATCCCCCTCGGCGTGGCGCTGGCCATCGAGTTCATAGGCCCCCTGACGGTGGCGCTGCTCAGCTCCCGCCACCGGGAAGACTTCATCTGGCTGGCGCTGGCCATCGTCGGTCTGCTGTTGCTGCTGCCGCTGCGGGCCGCCGAGCAGGCCATAGATCCCCTGGGGGCCGCATTGGCCCTCGGCGCCGGCGTGTTCTGGGGGCTCTATATGCTGACCGGCAAGCGGGCCGGTGCCTTGCTGGGGGCCCAGGCCCCGGCCCTTGGCATGTGGGTGGGAACCCTGCTGGTACTGCCCTTTGGCCTCGGCGGAGCGAGCGAGGCCAGCTTCACCCTCCCCCTGGTGCTGACCATAGCGGGGGTGGGGCTGCTCTCGAGTGCCATCCCCTACTCCCTCGAGATGTTTGCCCTGCGCCGGTTGCCGCTCAAGAGCTACGGCATACTGACCAGCGGCGAACCCGCCATGGGCGCCCTGATGGGGTTGCTGTTGCTGGGAGAGCAACTGCCCCCGTCCCAGTGGCTGGGAATAGCCGCCATCATAACCGCTTCGATGGGCACCACCTGGCATGGGGGACGACGGCGCGCCGACCCGGCGTGATCCCCTCAACTGAGACGGCGGCCCCCCCATAATCTTGTTCATTTTTTTTGAACATCTAGACCAGTTTATCTCGCTAACAACCAAGCGATGACCTGTTTACCATGCATTCATCGCTTAGGCAGGATCGCCAAGCGGCCAAATAACAAGTTGTTCCAGACTGGGATACCCAAAACAGGGTGTCTGATGTCAGTAAAAGAACTACATAGTATTTGAATAACCTCTTGCAAGGATGCATTGATGCGGGCCTCTCCGGCCTTGCCAATGACATAAAAATCAAGAGAGTGAATGAACATGAAAAACCTAATCAAGATGCTGGCCGTCGCAGGCCTGATGACTGCCGGTGTTGCCCAGGCTTCGGTTCCTGCCGATTTCAATGCCACCCCTGGCGTATTGTTCGTGAACTGGCACGCCAGCGCGACCATGGCTGGCAAGGCCAACCCCATGCTGGAGGTACGCGACGAGTCTGGTGATCTGGTGGCCTCAGTCCACGCCAACCTGATGGGCACTCAGCAGGTGCAGATCCCGAGCCGCGCCCAAGGCAACCTGACAGTGAGCCTGGGGGACCAGAGCAGCGACTACCGCATCCCCTTTGGCATCGGCAGCGGCAACCCGCGCTGATCCCGGCCTCGCGATCAACGCTTTCACTCCGTCCGGTTGCCACAACCCGGCCAGAAAGCGTGAGTGAGCCCCATGACAAAGGCGCCATAGAGGCGCCCTTGTCGTTTCTGCCGGCTCGTCAGCGGCTAATGGGTAAATACGGGACCAAAGCCGGATCCCCACAGAATGGCCGTGGCTGCCAGCACGCAGACCAGCAACACCAGACCGACGGTTACCACAGAGCTGGCATAGATGAACCCCTGCTCCTTGGGGATGTGCATCAGAATAGGCACCCCGACATAGAGCAGGTACACCGAGTAGCTGAGCCCGATGAGACCGATGATCATCATGAACCAGAGGTGCGGGAAGAAGGCGGAGAAACCGACCATGAACAGCGGCGTGGAGGTGTAGGCCGCGAGCTCTAGCGACGTCGTGTAGCTGGGATCCGAACCGAAGGTATGGCCCATCCAGTGCACCAGATAGGAGAGCGCGAGGACACCGATGATGAGCGTCACGTACATGGCGATCGACAGCATGAGGGCGCTGTTCGCGGTCAGGGTGATGGGCTCACCGACGCCAATGCTCCAACCTATGTGCACGGCGGAATAATAGGCACAGATGGGCGGGATAAGGGCCACGATCAGGATATGAGTCAGACTGTTTCGGAAACTGTCATGCCTCTCGTCTATGGTATGCCATTCGGTGTGAGGATGTGCATACAATCCCCATAAGTGATTCAATATCATTGCGTTATTCCTTCTCTGCTTCGATTGTG
The DNA here is from genome assembly GCF_040908275.1 of Aeromonas sp. R4-3. Taxonomy (NCBI): domain Bacteria; kingdom Pseudomonadati; phylum Pseudomonadota; class Gammaproteobacteria; order Aeromonadales; family Aeromonadaceae; genus Aeromonas; species Aeromonas sp. R4-3. The sequence continues at coordinate 25,906 of NZ_JBFODK010000011.1, read as the reverse complement.
GACTGGTCGATACCGCTCTCGCTCCCTTGTTTTTTTCTCGTGCAACATTCGGTGCGCCATCCATCGCAAGCGCGACCCATGACTCTAAATAAAGTCGCTCCACTGCCGGTGCGTCAAGGAAGAACGCCATCCCCGCCGTGCTGGCGGGTTCTGGCGGTTGGCCAGTCCCTGGCGGCGGGGCAAGTGGTGCACCGCCGCCAGCGCTATCGTCAATACTGCTTGGTCTTTGAAGCAAAGCCGGCGAGGAAGAGGCCGGTCAGAAACATGCCGCAGAACGCCTCTATGGCCGACAACAACTGGAGGGGAGAGGAGGTCTGGGAGATATCGCCGTAACCCAGGGTCACGAAGGTCACTATGCTGAAGTAGAGGGAACGCCCCAGGTGGCCATGGGTCACGGACTCCGGCGCCAGGAAGTAGGTCAGGGTCGCCAGCAATATGACCCCCATCGACATCAACAGGCTTCTTATCGGCCGCTCGCCAAATCCCCAGGTGATGAAGCTGACAAACTTGCTGGCGCACTTGAGGTAGCACAACAGGGAGAGCCACCCCTTCGTCATCAGGCCGCTGCGTAGCCAGCGCTCCCTAAACAGCTCCCTCGGGCTTGCCAGGGATTTCATCTCGTGCAGCTTCTCCTTGTAATAGCATTCACCGGCATCGACGGTGTCCCCCACGCTGGAGAAGATGCGTTTGGCATTGCGGTACAGCTTGCTGGCCTCGTTGTGATCGATCCGGCCATTCTCGTTGTAGACCACCTGCACCTTGTCCAGATTGGTGTGCTCCATGGTGGCATCGAAGTTCTTGGCACTGACGTTGAAGTTTTTCAGCACGGCCCGGGAGGAGTGAAAGCGGATCTCCTCGCACTCTATGGTGAAGTCCTGAAACACCCCGTCCTCCAGCGCCAGCTCCCGCTTCTTGGCCCAGGCTCTGTGATCCCACAGCAGGGAGTCGAACAGATCGAGGCCGATCACCCCGCCATTGACCCTCACCCCCTTGGCCGAGCAGTGCCACAGATAGACCTTGGAGTTGTTGACGGCACCATCCAGCGAGAGCTCGTCGAGGCAGGTGAAGTCCAGCAGACGGCCTGAGATGATGGGGCTCTTGAGTTCGACGCCGCCGATGTTGAGCAGGCGATGCTTGCCCAGCACCTGGGCCTCCCCCTTGTTGTTCTCGGAGACGGAGAGCAGGCTCTGCACCCGCTTCACCTCGGCTTTGCCATGCCTGGCGGCCAGCCACATGGCATAGGGCTCGAAGCGCGTCTCTGAACGGATGAGGCCGCTCTTGCGCAGGGACTCCAGCGCGCTCGAGGCGGTCTCATAGAGCCTTATCTTGTCGTCGCTCATGTAGACGCAGAGGCTGAGCACGGATCGCGAGCTGATGAAGCGGGCTATGCCGATCTGGAAGATGACGCTTTTCTCTATTTTCTGCTCTGTCATCCAGTCGTCGAAATGGGGCAGCGAGGCCACCAGCAACTCCCAGATCAATGGATAGTCATTCTCCCGTCGCCACTCGTTGAATTGTTCGGGAGAAAGCTGCCACAGCTCGGTCGCATTCATAGATTACCTCGATCATGGATTTGTCCCTCCCAGGAGTGCCGAGGGAGAGGATCAGGAGCCTGCACGCCCAAAGAGAGATACCAGTTCGTAGAAAACGGGGGATCACAGGCCGGTCACGCCATCATACTAGCCGAGAGGATGGCTGTAACTCACTGACAGGGAAGGTATAAGGGGCGGGGAGCGACAAGTTGTCGCGGGACTGAAGAGGAATCAGGCGCCAGGATCGCCGTGCCAGGCGGCCTCGCCCGTCCGGGAAGCGGGAGGCCCAGACAAGCAAAAGGGGATGCCATGGCATCCCCTCTTCACATCAGCTGAACTGACGTCAGCTTATTGCTGTACTTCCTGCACGCCGGAGACGCGGACTTCGACACGGCGATCCGGTGCCAGGCAGGAGATCAGCTCGTTCTTGCCCTTGACGCCGTCACACTGGGTGCCGGTGACAGGGTCGGCTTCACCGCGGCCCTCGATGGCGATCTTGCTGGTGGCCAGCCCCTGGCTCACCAGGAAGTCGGCCACGGTACGGGCACGGGCTTCGGAGAGCTGCTGGTTCTGGGCATCGGAGCCGATACGGTCGGTGTAACCAACGACGATGGCGCTGCCATCCTTCGGCTGGAATTCAACGATCTGCTGGTACAGACCGCTCAGGGCTTCCACACCTTCCGGCTTCAGATCTGCCTTGCCAAAGGTAAACAGCACGTCGGAGTTCAGGGAAAAGTTCTTCTCGACAACCACAGGGGCCGCTTCTGCCACTACAGGAGCAGCAACAGGCTCAACGTAGGAGGTGCGGAACGGGTGATATACTGCTTCCAGCGTCGCTACGCTCTGGTTGGACTTGTACTGCTCACCGGTGTAGGTGGTCAGATCGGCCACATCCCACATGTAGCGGTAGCGCGCCTGCAGATCCAGGGCATCGTTCAGCTTGTAGGTCAGACCGACGCCGGTCATCGGCGAAACACGGGAATCAGTCACGCCAAAGCCGTGCGTATGGGACCAATAGGCCCCCGCTTCACCGAACAGGGAGAAATCTTCGCCAAGGGGCAGGCGGGCGATACCGGACAGGGTGGCTCCCTGGTTTTCGTAGGCGTTGTTGTTGATACCGCTATTGGTATTGCCACGGCCAGCGTACTGGTAACCCAGTTCGGCACCGAAGGTCTCGTTGAAGTTGTAACCCATGAAGAGGTTACCAGTGAACGCGTCTTCGGTACCACTCTCAACACCTTCGACCTTGTTCAGGCCGTTGAAGTGAGCGGCACCGACACCGGCACCAAAGTAGATGTCGTCGGTAGCGTGAGCTGCTGTGGTTGCCAATGCCAGTGCAATCCAGACAGGGGTCAGTCTTAAGTTCATTTATAGCCTCATCAATACTAAATGGCGGGCGTTAGGCCCTTGTTATATGTGGTCTCCATTTTATAGGTGAAATCATGTACAGGACCTTAAGCGCAGGCTATTTACCGCCCATTTTACTGCCTATTTTTCATGCACTTCTCGGCTTTCAGCAGAAAAACGTTTTCACTCGATAGCGGGTTTTCCATGCCCTGAAATACGGGAGCCTGAGGAGCCATGGGATTATCGAGCACATAAAAAAAGACCCTTGTCTTGCGACAAGGGTCTTTTTGAAATGGCTCCTCCTACTGGACTTGAACCAGTGACATACGGATTAACAGTCCGCCGTTCTACCGACTGAACTAAGGAGGAATTGTAAGTGGTGCCCAGAGACGGAATCGAACCGCCGACACGGGGATTTTCAATCCCCTGCTCTACCGACTGAGCTATCTGGGCAAATGGTGCCGGCTACCGGAATCGAACTGGTGACCTACTGATTACAAGTCAGTTGCTCTACCTACTGAGCTAAGCCGGCACACTTAAACTATTGTGCATGAACAAATTTTTCTTTCATGGCACCAAAATTGGTGCCCAGAGACGGAATCGAACCGCCGACACGGGGATTTTCAATCCCCTGCTCTACCGACTGAGCTATCTGGGCGTGGGCGCTATTAAACGGATTTTAAGGCGGGTGGTCAACGGGAAATTTCACTTTTCGTCTCGTTCGTCTCTTTTTTGCGCAGCATCACTCGTTTTAATCACTTCTGTGGGAGAAGCCGCGCCTCGGCGGCCCCAGAGTCGAGATTCCTCACCCCTGAGCAGGCGGGTGATGTTCTCGTGATGGCGCACCAGGATGAGACAGGAGAGCAGGGAGACCGGCAGGGTATATTCCGGTTTGAGCAGGTAGGTAAAGAGCGGGGTCAGCAGCACTGTAATGATGGAAGCCAGCGACGAGTAGCCGCTCACCAGCAGCACCAGCAGCCAGGTGGCGATCGCCGCCCCCCCCATGGCAAAGCCGATGGGCAGCATGGTGCCGAGCGCAGTGGCGACTCCCTTGCCCCCCCGGAAGTGGAAGAAGATGGGGTACATGTGGCCCAGACAGGCAGCGACGCCGATGAACCCCAGGTAGACGGGCTTGATCTGCAGATACCAGGCGAGGTAGACGGGAGCCATGCCCTTGAGCACGTCGAGCAACAGGACGATGAGCGCCGCCATCCGGCCACCGAGGCGCAGCACATTGGTCGCCCCCGGGTTGTGGGAACCATGGTCGCGGGGATCCGGCAGACCCGTGAGGCGGGAAACCAGCACGGCGCTGGACAGCGAGCCGCCCAGATAGGCCAGAATAATCATCAAAATCGTCAGGGCCGTCATCTTGGTCGTTTTTACCACGATATGAATGGGGTATGATGCGGGCCACATTCTCTGGTCTGGGCTTGCCCGAAAGCCTGTCGCCCAAACCGGCCGCCAGCGGCAATCGGCTTGCCAGGCCTGCATCCCTGCGCTGTTTTCACAGCCCATCAAGAGTAAAGAAGAAGTACTGTCATGGACAAGGTGTTTATTCGCGGACTCGAGGTTTTGACCACCATAGGGGTATATGAGTGGGAGAAAGGCATTCGCCAGAAGCTCTGTTTCGATCTCGAGATGGGATTCGACAACCGACCCGCCGCCGCAACCGACGATATCAATCTGGCACTGGATTACGCCACCCTCTCCCGCAAGATCTGTGATCACGCCCAGAGCAAGGTCGTCGAGCTGGTCGAAACCATGGCCGAGCAGGTGGCCGCCCTGGTGCTGGCCGACGAGCGGGTGCAGTGGGTCAAGGTCACCCTGACCAAGCCGGGTGCCGTGCCCAATGCCGCCGGCGTCGGGGTCGAGATCCTGCGCCACCGGACCCCGGCCGCGAGCGCCTGCTGATGACCCGCATCTATATCAGCCTGGGATCGAACCAGATAACAGGGAGCGCTGCATGAGCCGTATCTACATCAGCCTGGGTTCCAATATCGAGCGGGAGCACCACATCCGGGCCGGCCTCGATGCCCTGCATGCCGAGTTTGGCGAGTTGCAGGTTTCCCGGGTGTTCGAGAGCGAGGCGGTAGGCTTCAACGGCCGCCCCTTCTATAACCTGGTAGTCGGCGCCGACACCGACTTGCCCCTCGCAACCCTGTGCCAGCGGCTGCGGGCCATGGAGTTCGCCCACGGCCGCGAGCCGGATGCCAAGAAGTTTGCCCCCCGCACCCTGGATCTCGATCTGCTGCTCTATGGGGATCTGGTCTGCGACGAGCCTCTGGTACTGCCCCGTGGCGAGATCCTCACCAACGCCTTCGTGCTCTGGCCGCTGGCGGAGCTGGCCCCCGGCCTGCGCCATCCCACCGATGGCCGCCCCCTGGGCGAGCTGTGGCAAGGCTATGACAAGGCCTCCCAGCGCCTCGACCCCATCCCCTTCCACTGGACGCCGAGCGGCATCCTGGCCGATATCCAGGCCTGATCCACGCCAACATGGGCGCCCGGGCGGTTTCCTCCGGCCGGGCGCCCTCGCCCTCCCTCACTAGCTCCGCCTCAGGTCAGGGGCGACGCCAGACTATTTCGCTACATGACAGTGGGATGACAGAACCCATCGAATCCCAAACGCGAAACCGGCGGAATAAAATGCTAAAGCCACCTTCAGAATATATCTTCAGCGCCGATACGCTAGCCAACTCCTTTGCCCCTTGAGGTCGTCGTGAACGTCAAACAGAAACTTGTGTTATCCGCCATCCTGGTGGCCGGGATCCAGGCCGTCGTCATGGGGGTCATGTTTTACTTCTCCGGGCAGGAGTCGCGCAGCAACGCCGAAATGCTGCAGGCCAAGCAGGTGGAGGCCGACCTCGTCGCCCTCACCCTGCAGGAGAGAGAGTTTCTGTTGAGCCGGGACCCCGCCGCCGCCACCGCCTTCACCACCCAGAGTGACCAGGCCAGCCGCCTGCTCGCCGAGATGGCAAGAGACCATGGGGGCACGCAGCAGGCCGACATTCTGGGCTTTGCCAGCCAACTCAAGGAGTACAGCCGCCAGTTCGAGACCCTGCGCGCCCAGCAGGAGAAGATAGGCCTCACCCCCACCAGCGGCCATTACGGCGCCCTGCGTCAGGCCATCCACGCACTGGAACAGGAGCTCAAGGCCCGGGGCCAGCAGCAGGAGAGCCTGCTGATGCTGCAACTGCGCCGGGATGAGAAGGACTTCATGCTGCGCCGCGACATCGGCTATCGTGCCAAGTTCGAACAGAACCTGGCTCCCCTGGCCGAGGCGCTCGCCGGTGAACCGGCCCTCGCCGCCCTGCTGGAACGCTACCGCCAGAACTTCCTCGCCCTGGTCACAGAAGAGCAACGCCTGGGTCTGAGTGCCAGCGAGGGGCTGAGGGGCGAGCTCAATCGCAGCGCCGAGCAGATGCGCCAGGCGGGCATGACCCTGACCCAGGCCCTGACCCGGGAAGCCGACGCCACCCATGAACGCACCCTCAGGGTCATGGTACTGCTCTGCCTCCTCGGCATACTGGCCGCCCTCGGCCTCAACCTGCTGATCGGCCGCGACGTCATGACCGGCCTGCAACGGCTGGCGGACACCATGCGTCGGGTCACCGCCAGCAGCGATCTGACCCTGCGCGCCCGCATCGGCTCCAGGGACGAATTTGGCGCCATGGGCCGCGACTTCGACACCATGCTGGAGCACTTCAACCAGGTCATAGGCCAGGTCGTCTCCTCGGTCACGGATCTGGAACGCCTCACAGCCCAATTGCAGCGCAACGCCAACGCCGCTCAGGAGGGTACCCAGCAGCAGTTGCAGGAGAGCGATCTGGTTGCCACCGCCGCCACAGAGATGGAGAGCACTGTGCAGGAGATTGCCAGCAACACGGAGAGCGCCGCCGAGAGCGCCCGTACCACCAACCTGAGCGCCCAGCAGGGCCGGGAGAGCGTGGAGACCACGATGGCGGTGATCCATTCCCTCTCCGCCAAGCTGGAGGCCTCGGGCAAGGAGGTGATCGCCCTGGCCGAGGAGAGCCGTCAGGTGGGCAATGTGCTGGAAGTGATCCAGGCCATCGCCGAGCAGACCAACCTGCTAGCCCTCAACGCGGCCATCGAGGCCGCCAGAGCCGGTGAGCAGGGACGAGGCTTCGCCGTGGTCGCCGACGAGGTGCGCAACCTGGCCATGCGTACCCAGCAGAGCACCAGCGAGATTGCCGCCATAGTCTCCGGCTTGCAGGCCCGTACCCAGAGCGTGGTCACCCTGATCGGCGAGTGTCGCACCCAGGGGGAACGCAGCGTCGAGGCCGCCGGAGAGGCAAGCACTCAGCTCGCCAACATCACCCGTCAGATGGACCAGATGATGGACATGAGCACCCAGATAGCCACGGCGGTCGAAGAGCAGAGCTCGGTGGCGAGCGAAATCAATCGCAATGCCGTGGTGATCCGCGACATCGCCAACGACGCCCTGACCCAGGCCGAACAGAACAGCCGCGCCAGCCAGAACGTGGCCGAGCAGGCGAGCCTGCTCCATCGGGCTGTCGATCAGTTCAGGGTCTGATCCCCCAATGAGAGAGGGCGGCCGGGGCCGCCCTCTCTTTTTGCCGCGCCGCCCGCGTGGCCCGCGTGGCCATCAGACCGGATCTTGGCGACGACCCTCCTTCACATTATCTCTGGCAAGCTGGGCGAAGATCAGCGCCGCCAGCATGGACATCAAACCTATGCATAGATAGGTGAGGTGGAAGCCACCGAGCCAGCGTTCGCTCGCCTGTGCCGGCTGGCCAGCGGAGAAGAGCCCGAGCAGGCTGGCGGCGATGGCTACCCCCAGGCTCATGGAGAGCTGCATCACCACCGACAGCAGGCCGTTACCGCTGCTGGCGTGCTCGGCACTCAGGTCTTGCAGGGTCAGCGTATTCATGGCGGAGAACTGCAGTGAGTTGATGGCACCGAAGACCGCCAGCCAGACCAGCAGTACCCAGTGCGGCACCTGGTTGTCGATGAAGTAGAAGCTGGCGATCATCACCCCCAGCGCCAGGGTATTGCCGATCAGGATGCGGCGATAGCCGATGCGCGGGATCAGCTTGTTCACCAGCGTCTTGGTCAGCATGGCGCCGATCACAGTGGGGATCATGGTCATGCCCGCCTTGCTCGGCGAGAAGCCCAGCCCCAGTTGCAGGAAGAGCGGCGTGAGGAAGGGCATGGCGCCGCTGCCGAGGCGGGCGAACAGGTTGCCCCAGATGCCGATGGCGAAAGTGGTGGTCTTGAACAGCGCCAGGCTGAAGAGCGGCTGCGCCACTGTGGCGGCATAGAGCCAGTAGCTCGCCATGGCGGCCAGACCGAACAGCAACGCAAACAGGGCCCAGCCGGTGGAGATGCTGTGCTCCCCCAGCCCCTGCAGGCCCACCGACACCAGCACCATGCCGACGCTGAACAGCACGAACCCCTGCCAGTCAAACCTGGCGGTGTGCTGACGCAGATCGGGCATGAAGTACCAGCTGGCGATGAAGCCGAGCACGCCCACCGGCAGGTTGATGAGGAAGACCCAGTGCCAGCTCGCCACCTCCACCAGCCAGCCCCCGAGCGCCGGGCCCATGAGGGGCCCCAGCAGGCCGGGGATGGTGACGAAGGACATCACCCGCAGCAGCTCATGCTTGCTGTAGACCCGCAGCACAGCGAGGCGCCCTATGGGCATCAGCAGGGCCCCGCCCACCCCTTGCAGCACCCGGGCGGCGACCAGCATGGGCAGGGTATTAGCGGCCGCACAGGCCAGGGAGCCCAGGGTAAACAGCAGTATGGCGGCCAGGTAGACGCGGCGGGTGCCGAACCTGTCCGCCAGCCAGCCGGAGGCGGGAATGAGCAGGGCCACCGTCAGCATGTAGGCGATGATCACCGACTGCATCTGCAGCGGGCTCTCCCCCAGGGCCTCTGCCATGCTGGGCAGGGCGGTGTTGAGTATGGTGCCATCCAGCGTCTGCATGAAGAAGCCGACCGCGGTCAGCCAGGGTAGCCACTTGCGTTGGGCGGGGGTCACCAGGTGAGTGCTGTCAGGCATGAGTCTTTGTCTCCTCAACAGATAAGAAAAGACCCGCACGGGCGCGGGTCATATCAGCATATCAGGCATCCGGCTGGCCGAGCATGGCTCTGAGCTGCTCTTCCAGACTGGGCTCCGGGGCCTTGAGCGTATCAAGGAACAACCGCTCTATCCCCGCCTTGTCCTGGCTCTTCACGATGAAGACCAGCCGGGACTGGGCCTTGCCCTCGGGCCACTCCCCCAGGGCCTGCAACGGGTAGAGCTGGCCGTGCACCCCGTGGATCACCACGGGCTGGCTCTCGCCCTCCAGCTGCAAGATCCCCTTGAGCCGCAGCAGGGCGTCGCCATACTGGGCCTGCACCGCATCGATGGCGGCCAGCAGGCGGGACGGCTTGAGCGGCTCGCCGATGCGCAGGGAGAAGCTCTCTATGTTGCCATGCTCGAAATGAGTCGGCGCGGCCGTGCCTACCTTGGCGGCGAACGGCTGCATCTTCGGCTGCATGGGAGATGCCAGCCCCTGTCGGGGTGACTCGGTGCGCAGCCAGGCCAGCAGTTGGCGCACATCGCGCCCCGCCGCCTCGTTGTAGGCGCCGAGCTTCTCCAGCACAACGGGTGAGAGCTCGCCGTTGCTGACCCGCTCGATGGGGGCCGCCGGGTTGAGGGTTGCCAGCTGGCTTTCGACCCGCACCAGGGTCTCTTCCTCCACCAGGTCCCCCTTGCTCACCACCAGCAGATCCGCCAGGGCCACCTGTTTCACCGCTTCATACTGAGCCGCCAGCTGCTGCTCTATATGACCGGCATCCACCACTGTCACTGTGCCATCGAAGCGGTAGCGCTGGGCGATGAAGCCCTCTTCCTTCAGGGTAAAGAGCACGGGAGCGGGATCCGCCAGGCCAGTGGTCTCGATAATCAGCCGCTTGAACGGCTTTATCTTGCGCTGAATCGCCTTCATAAAGAGTCCCTGCAACGCCTCCACCAGGGAGCCCTGCACCGAGCAGCAGATGCAGCCGGAATCGAGCAGCACCACCTGCTCGTCCACCTGCTGCACCAGATGATGATCCAGCCCCACAGAGCCGAACTCGTTGATGAGCACGGCGCACTCGCCGAGCTCCGGCTGCTTGACCCAATGGTTGAGCAAGGTGGTCTTGCCGCTGCCAAGGAAGCCGGTCAGCAGGGTCACGGGGATTCTGGTGTCTTGTGGGTCTGTCATGTCACATCCTTAGCGCCTGTCGTCATGGGGCTTGAAGAGGCTGTCTCTTCCCCTCCTCCCCAACCCTTCTCCCACCAGGGGAGAAGGGAGCAAAAAATATCGCCCCTTTCCAAGAGGCCATCCTCACCGGTTGGCGAACAGCTCGCCGAGCCAGCGGTTCTCGAAGCGGCCATGGGGATCAAGTTCGCGCTTCAAGGCCAGGAAGTCGTGCCAGCGCGGCAGCAGGGCCGGGAAGTCGTAGAGATCCATCGCCAGGTGCTTGCCAAAATGCGGCGTGCCACCGAGCGGCACCAGCAGTTGCTGCAGCTCGCGCATCTGCTCCATGGAGCCGCCCACGAAGGTGCCGTCCGCCGCCAGATAGACCAGGAACCCTATCCAGCACACCGACTTGCCATAGGCGGCGCTAAGCCAGGCCTCGGAGGGGCCGGTGCAGCGCAATATGAAGGGGTAATGCAGCGCCCCCGGGTTGCGCTCCTGCCAGTGCTGCAGAATTTCGAGCGCCTCCTGCATGCGCTCGAGGGGTACCGCCACCTCGCAGTTGATCTGGGGCGCCGGTATCCCCTTGCAGAGGATCTGGTAGACGTTGCCCACCAGGTCAGAGGCGTCCTTGAAGCGGCGCACCGTCTCGAAATGCTCCCCGGCCCGCGCCTCGTCCTTGGTGTCCCGCGCCATCTTCTGCAGGGTGGCATCTATGGTGTCATTGAGGGCGGCATTCATGGCACCGTCAACGTCCCCCTCCAGCAGCAGGGGCTCGCTGCCCCCGGCGCGGTAGCGGGCCACCTCCTCCTCGGAGGCGGGATCCACCAGCCAGATGTGGCTCTCGCCGGTCCAGGCAAACCACCAGCTCTTCACGAAGCCGTGTTCGCGGTTGAGCCGCTCGTTGTGTTCCAGCAGGAAGGGGTAGTCGGTGGTGAACTTGGTGCAGCGCATGATGCGGTTTGGCACAGTGCGAAGGCGCACGTCGAGCAGCACACCTAGCATGCCCATGCCCATCACGAAGGCGCCGAAGCGCGGATCGGCGCGATCCACCTGGATAATATCCCCATTGGCCAGCATCACCGTCAGGGCTTCCACCGCATCGCACAGGGAGGACTGGTGCAGCCCCTGGCCGTGGGTGCCTGTGCTGAGCGCGCCCCCCAGGGTCTGGATGCCGATGACGCCGGGGGACGCGGGCAGCATCCGATCCATGGCGATGAGATCCCCATAGACGGTATCGAGGGGCGTGCCCGCCTGGTAGGTGACGGTATCGGCGGTTTTCGCCAGTTGGCCACGCAGATGGTGCAAATCCACCAGCAGCGCCTGACTGCCCTCGGCATAGACGCTGTGAATGGGTTCGAAGGAGAGGCCGGAGCCGATCAGCCGCAGCTTGCGCGCCGGGTATTCACGCAGCAGCGCCTGCAGCTCGTCGCGATTCTTCGGGCGCCACACCTGATCCAGGGCGCCGAGGGGGTTGGTCCTGGACCAGTTGAACAGCACCTCCCGATTGCCAATCGCCTTGATGCTGTGAAATGCCTGGAACCTGACCGTCATACCGCGCCTCATCTGACTTCTAAATGAGCGGCAATTCTACCGAAAAGCGAGCGCCAAGGCATGAAAAACAAGCCCCTACAGTCGAGGGTAGATAAGGGGGACCAGCCCCCTTCCCCTCAGCGTGATTGCTGGGTCAGTGCCAGCAGCATGCCAAATCCCACCAGCAGACCGCCAAACACCCGGTCGATCCAGTGGCGCACCGCCAGCAGACGAGCCCGCACCGACTCGCTGGAGAAGAAGAGCGCCACCGCGCTGAACCAGAGGGCGTGGGCCAGCACTATGAAGGCGCCGTAGCCGAGCTGGACCACCAGCGGCGTCTGCGGCTGCACTACCTGCATGAAGAGGCTGACGATGAAGATGGTGGTCTTGGGGTTGAGCACATTGGTCAGAAACCCGGTGCGCAGTGCCCCCAGGCTGGAGAGGGCTGGCTGACTGGCCATCGCCTCACCGGTCGCGGGCTGGGCCCGCAGCATCTTGATGCCGAGGAAGATGAGGTAGGCAGCCCCCGCCAGCTTGATGAGGTTGAACAGCCAGAGGGACTGCTGGATAAGCAGGCCCACCCCCAGCAGGGTGTAGCTCACGTGGACGCAGACCCCGGCCGCGATGCCGATCGCCGTCAGCACGCCGGTGCGACGGGAGAGCAACAGGCTGTTGCGCGACACCATGGCAAAATCGGGGCCCGGGCTGATGACGGCAAAGAAGGTAATGGCGACTACGGCTAACAGTTCGGTCATGAAAATAGTCCTGATCACATGGGATATCGGCTATTTTATTTGGCAATAAACCCAATGACGAACGATAACTTCTGACATGAACGGTGAGAAAAATTCACAGAAAAGCCTGTCGCTGCCCTCCCTGACAGCCCTGCGCTGCTTCGAGGTGGCGGCCCGCACCGAGCACTTCGGTCGCGCCGCCGACGAGCTGCACCTCACCCATGGCGCCATCAGCCGGGCGGTGCGCCTGCTGGAGGAAGACCTGGGCGTCAGGCTGTTCGAGCGGCGCCAGCGTCGGGTCTTCCTGACCGAGGCGGGCGACCGGCTCTATCAGGCGGTCAGGGAGGGGCTGGGCCAGATCCGGGAGACGGCCCAGGCGCTGCGCCAGCAGAGCCGCCCCCAGTCGCTGGTGCTCTCCTGCGAGCCCACCCTGCTGATGCGCTGGCTGATCCCGCGCTGGCCCGCCTTCCAGGCCCTGCACCCCGAGCTGGACGTCCACCTGATGGCAGGGGGCGGCGCCCTCAGCTTTGGCAGCGGCATCGATCTCGCCATCCGGCGCAATGACTTCGACTGGCCCGAGGATCTGCACAGCCAGCTGCTGTTCGAGGAGCTGACCGGGCCTGTCTGCCAGCCGGGCAAGGTGGCGCAGTTTTTCGAGCCGCGAGGGGAAGAATCCGCCCTGCATCCCTCGGCCCCCCGCCTGCACACCAAGACGCGCCCGGATGCCTGGTCACGCTGGCAGGAGAATGCAGGCCAACCCCAGAATGACGAGGCGCCGACCCAGACCTTCGAACACTTCTACTTCAGCCTGCAGGCGGCGGTGGCGGGCCTTGGCGTCGCCATAGGCCCCTGCCGGCTGGTGTGTGACGATCTGGAGGCTGGGCTACTGGTGGCCCCGCTCGGCTTCGTCCCGGATGGCACCGGCTACCACCTGCTCGCCCCCGCCAGACCCGAGCCCGGCAGTGCCCACGAGAAACTGGCGAACTGGTTGCACAGCCTGAGCTGAGCGCTCAATGTTCCTCCCCGCACGGCGGTGTTGACCTCGGGGACTCACGGCAGGCAGCCGTGACCTGGCTCAGTTGGCCCGAAAGGCACTGTCACTCTGCTGCGCCGCCAGCAGCAAGGCATCCACCAGGACGCGCACCTTGAGCGGCATGTGCTGGCTCCGGGCCCAGAGGAGATTGATCGGCATCTCGCCGCCGGAGTGATCATCGAGCACCGAGACGAGGGCGCCCGATCCCAACTGCTCGTTTACCAGCCAGGTCGGCACCTGCACCAGCCCAAGGCCAGCCAGTGCCGCTGCCCGCACGGCTTCCCCATCCCCCATCTCGTAGCGTACCGGGATGTAATAGGCTTCCGTCTTGCCCGCCCCATTGCTGAGCAGCCAGCCATGACGATGGCCGGCTCGCCAGTCGATGATGCAGTCGTGCCGTGACAGCTCATCCGGGGTCAAGGGCACCCCGCGCCTGGCCAGATAGGAGGGCGCCCCGCAGATGACGAGCCTCTGCTCCCCCAGACGGCGCGCAACGAGATCCGCCTGGTCCTCCAGCGCCCCTATGCGTACCACCAGATCGATGTTGGCCTCGACGAGATCGACCTTGCGCTCGTTGAAGGTCACCGACAGATCCAGCTGTGGATGCTGGCCAGCCAGTTCCAGCAGGATAGGCAGCACGTGCCTGCGGCCAAACGCAGCGGGAAGATCGATGCGCACGCGACCCGACGGGCTCTGCTTTCCCGATGCAAGGCTCTGCTCCGCCTCCTCCAGCACCCGGATAGCCTGAAGACAGCTGGCCAGATACGCCTCTCCCTCCGGGGTCAGGCTCACCCGACGGGTTGTTCTGTGCAGCAGCTTGACCCCCAGTCGTGCCTCCAAGCGCACTATGCTCTTGCTCAACGCCGAGCCGGTCAGCCCCAGCCCCAGCGCCGCTGCGGTAAAACTGCCCGTCCGAGCCACGGCGACAAAGTGTCTGACGCTCAGAAAGGGGTCCTGTACTGTCATCGACTCGGTCCTTGAAGGAATTAGAGATTGGAATGATAGCTACTTAATCAACCTCAAGGAATCAATCACACTGTAAACAGGTTCATTCAACACCACTCCTCGCTTGGGGTGGCCTGGATAGCCTTGAGTTCCCAACTCGCTCAGACCTTGCTTTATCACCAGACAGGAGAGATCAGATGTTGACCGTCAAACCCCTCAGTGGACAAGTTGCCTTCGTACAAGGTGGTTCCCGCGGCATAGGTGCCGCCATTGTGAAGCGCCTCGCTCGCGACGGTGCCGCCGTGGCCTTCACCTATGTCTCTTCCGCCAGCAAGGCAGAAGAGCTTGTCGCGACCATCACGGCGGCGGGCGGCAAGGCCCTGGCCATCCGTGCCGACAGCGCGGATGCCGTGGCCGTACAGCACGCCATACGCCAGAGCGTCACCCGCTTCGGGCGGCTGGACATTCTCGTCAACAATGCCGGGGTACTGGTATGGGGCCACCTTGAGGAGCTGACCCTGGACGCTCTGGATCGCACCCTGGCGGTCAACATCCGCAGCGTCTTCGTGGCCTGTCAGGAGGCGGCTCATCACATGGGCAAGGGGGGGCGCATCATCAACATCGGCAGCACCAATGCCGATCGCATCCCCATGGCGGGCGGCTCCGTCTACGCCATGAGCAAATCGGCCCTGGTCGGCCTGACCAAAGGCATGGCACGGGATCTGGGCCCGCGGGGCATCACGGTCAACAACGTGCAGCCAGGCCCGGTCGATACCGACATGAACCCGGCTGACGGGGAATCGGCGGAGCAGCTCAAGGGGATGATGGCGCTGGCCCGCTACGGCAAGGATGACGAAATCGCCAGCTTCGTCGCCTACCTGGCGGGACCTGAAGCAGGCTATGTCACAGGCGCCAGTCTGACCATAGATGGCGGCTTCTCCGCCTGACTTTCCCTTTTACTTCAGATACAAAAGCCCCGGCACTCGCCGGGGCTTGCTCATCAGGGGGCACCACTGCCGCACACTCGTGATGCGGCTTGCGTGGCAGCTCCGGCTCAGGCTGGTTCCGGCTGTTCCTCTTTGGCCTCAATCACTGGCGAGGCCGCCTGCGCCAACTGCTCGTCGCAGAATTGCCGGACGGGTACGGGGCGGCCGAACAGGTAGCCCTGCAGATAGGTCACCTTGCCCTTGAGATACTCTGCCTGCTCGCGGGTCTCGACCCCTTCGGCCACCAGCGCCAGGCCGAGGCGGTGGCCCAGATCGATCACGTTGTCGACTATGTGCTCGGAGAGGGACTCGGTACCGATACGACGAATGAAGGACTGATCGATCTTGAGGTAGTCCACATGGAACTGCTGCAGATAGACCAGGCTGGAGTGGCCGGTGCCGAAATCATCCATGGCCAGCTTGACCCCCATCTCGTTCAACGCCTGGAACAGCGAGAGGGTATGGGGATCCGCCACCAGCAGCTCCCGCTCGGTCAACTCCAGCACCAGCGTCACCTTGCCCGGTGCGAAGCGGGCGAGGAAGCTGCGGCACTCCTCCAGCAGGCTGTCGTCTCGGCAATGGGCCGCGCTGATGTTGAAGCTGATGTGGAAGCCATCGGGCAACTGCGCCTGGCTTGCGACCAGCTGCTGCTCCACCCTCCCCATGATGAGGCTGGTCATGGGCACTATCAGGCCGCAAGCCTCCGCCTGGGGAATGAAGAGATCCGGCCGGATCAAGCCCACGTCAGGATGCTGCCAGCGCATCAGCACCTCGACCCCCATGATGCGTTCGCTGCCGCTCTCCACCAGGGGTTGCAGGTAGGGGACGAACTCTTTGGCTCGCAGGGCCCGGGCCAGCTCGCTGGTCGGGGAGCGGGGGCGCCCCAGCAGCCACCACATGAGCACGGCAACACCGGCACTGAAGGCAAACAGCAGCCAGATCCCGAAGCCATGATGCCGCCACAGCCCCATCAGGGTGGGAGCAGAGGAGTAGCCTGCATAGATAGAGAGCGGATAGCCAGCAGCCTGGAGCTCGACATGCTCCTGACTCGCCAGGGAAGGCGTGGCGGCGAAGAAGTGGCCCTCCTCGTCGAGCCAGCCATCGCCCACCCTGAGCATCAGGGGCATGGCTCCCTGGTTGAGGCTCAGCATGAAGTTGAGGTAATCCCCATCGATCAGGGTCATCACGGCCCCTTGCACAGTGCCGGTGCGCACCGAGAGGACGGGATGATGCCGCCGCACCTCGTTCCCTTCCATCAGGCGCAGCTGGCCTTGGCTGTACTGCTCAGCGGTATAGGGGATCCGGCGCCGGCCAAACTGGGAGGTGCAGTAGACGCTGTCCCCCCGGCTCAGGTTGACCGAACGCACGAAGGGCACCATGGCGACCAGGGATCTGAGGGTCGGCAGCGCAGTGGCGCAGGGCATGCCCAGAAATGGCAAGGCCTGGCGATTGGCCGCCTGGGCATGAGACAGCATGGTCTCCATCAGCGCCAGGGTATGGCTCGCCGCCTGATGGGACTCCCACTGCAGATCGACCCGATAGCGAACGAGCATGGCCCAGTTGCCGAGCAGCATGGGCAGCGCGAACATCAGCAAGGTGATCAGCAGTCTTGGCCTGGGTCTGGCCGTGTCGGCCGCGGAGCAATAACGCATGGCGGATCCCGTTCGTAAAGGGTCGCCATCTTAGCAACCCAAGCTGAACCCAGGCCTAACCGGTCAAATAACGAGCAACCACACTGCGGGACTCAAGCGGAGGCGGCGCGACCGGCAACTGGCTGGCTATCCGCCTCCCCTGCCGTCAACCCCTGGCAGAACTGACGTAGCGGCTGGGGGCGCGCGAACAGGAATCCCTGCAGATAGTGGACCCCCTTGCCCCTGAGGTAGGCGGCCTGATGCTCGGTCTCGACCCCTTCGGCGACCAGGGCCAGGCCCAGCCTGCGACCGAGATCGATCACGTTGTCGACTATGTGTTCGGAGAGGGACTCGGTGCCGATCCGCCCGATGAAGGAGCGGTCGATCTTGAGATAGTCCACATGGAACTGCTGCAGGTAGATCAGGCTGGAGTGGCCGGTGCCAAAGTCATCGATGGCGAGCTTGACCCCCATCTCGTCCAGCTGTGCGAACAGGGAGAGGGTATGGGGGTTGGCCACCAGCAGCTCCCGCTCGGTCAGCTCCAGCACCAGCGCCACCCGCCCCGGCTGGAAGTGGGCGAGGAAGGCGCGGCACTCCGCCAGCAGGGAGAGATCCCGGCAGTGGGCGGCGCTGATGTTGAAGCTGATATGAAACCCCTCGGGCAGCTGGCTCTGCACCTGCTTCAGGCGATGGGCCACCACCTTCATGAGATGGGTGGTCATGGGTACTATCAGCCCGGACTCTTCCGCCTGGGGGATGAAGAGATCCGGGCGGATCAGGCCTGAGCTCGGGTGCTGCCAGCGCATCAGTACCTCGGCCCCCACCATGCGGTCGTCCTTGCTGGCCATCAGGGGTTGCAGGTAGGGAACGAATTCCCCCGCCCGCAACCCGCGCCTCAGCTCGTCTGTCGGGGAGCCCGGGCGACCGAGCACCCACCACACCAGCAGCGCGAGCAGCACAGAGGTGCCGGCCAGCCACAACAGGGCCAGATGGCGAGCCTCCCAGAGTGAGTGCCAGTAGAGCGGCATGGCATAGCCCGCATGGATGGCGAAGGGGTAGCGGTGGGAGGAGAGTTCAAGACGAGTCTTGCTGTGCAGCCTGGGGGGCTGGCTCTGATGATGGCCGGACTCGTCGATCCAGGCCGACCCGACCTGCAGATAGAGCTCGCTGGCGTCGCTGCTCATGGCGAGCATGAAGCTGAGCTGGGTGCTGTCGATGGCGCTCAGCACCGCATCGCGCCCGCGATCATGGCGCACCACCAGCAGCGGATGATTCTGACGCACCCTGTTGCCGCGCATCAGCAGCAACTTGTCCTGCGTGTAGACAGACCTGTCATCCACCTCCTGGACAGGTCCAAACAGCGAGGTGCAGTTGATCACCCCGTCGCGCACCAGATTGACCGAGCGCAGGAAAGGCTCGAGGGCCACTCTCTTGCGCAGTTGCAGCAGATTGCCGGTACAGGGCTGGTTCACCAGCGGCAATGCCTCCAGGTTGGCCTGCTCGGCCTGATCCAGCATGCGCTCAAGCAAGGTTCTCGCCTTGTAGGCGGAGGCGCTGGCGTCGCTCTTCAACTCCTGCTCATAGCTGCGGTGCACCATCCAGCCCCCCGCCAGCAGTGGCAGGGTCAAGACCAGCAGGGCACAGCCAAGGCGCCATCTCGTACGGGCAAGATCAATCCGGAACAGGAACATAGCAACCACGCCGCAATTCGCAGGCTTGCCCTGGCAAGCACCGCAGTGAAATAACGCCCATCTCGCACAGAAGACAATGGGACCATTCAGGCCAGACAACCTAACGCAGCGCGCTGGTAAAAGAAATCGACGACGCAGTGGCGGGAGATTGGCGGCCCATTATCGCGCAACCCCCATAAATGGAAAATGCCGCGTCAGGACGCGGCATTGTTATTTCCAGTGGTCAGACCGACCAGGCTTAGACCGCCTGTTGCAAAATCACTGCATCGGCCTTCTTGGTGTAGGAGGCGATTTCGTTGAAGTTGAGGTAGCGGTAAGTGTCGGCCGCCGTGGCATCCAGGGTCTTGGCGTACTGCAGGTACTCCGCCACTGTCGGGATCTTGCCGATGATGGCGGCCACCGCAGCCAGTTCGGCAGAGGCCAGGTAGACGTTGGCCCCCTTGCCCAGACGGTTCGGGAAGTTGCGGGTGGAGGTGGAGACCACGGAGGCCCCTTCCGCCACGCGCGCCTGGTTGCCCATGCACAGGGAACAGCCCGGGATCTCGATGCGGGCACCGACGCGACCAAAGATGCCGTAGTAGCCCTCTTCGGTCAGCTGATCCTTGTCCATCTTGGTGGGCGGGGCAATCCACATGCGGGTCGGCAGCTCGCCCTGGTACTTCTCGAGCAG
Source organism: Aeromonas sp. R4-3 (assembly GCF_040908275.1). Lineage (NCBI taxonomy): Bacteria > Pseudomonadati > Pseudomonadota > Gammaproteobacteria > Aeromonadales > Aeromonadaceae > Aeromonas > Aeromonas sp. R4-3. The sequence goes on along the minus strand of NZ_JBFODK010000011.1, from coordinate 6,596 downwards.
TTTGCCGGCGGCGCGGAAGTGGCCGATGTTGGTCATGCAGGAACCGATGAACACCTCGTCGATCTGGCTGCCGGCCACGTCGCTCAGCAGGCGGGCGTCGTCCGGATCGTTCGGCGCACAGAGGATGGGCTCCTTGATGGTGGCCAGATCGATCTCGATGATTTCGGCGTATTCGGCGTCCTTGTCCGCTTCCATCAGCACAGGGTTGGCCAGCCACTCTTCCATCCCCTTGATGCGGCGGGTGATGGTGCGCACGTCGCCGTAGCCTTCGGAGAGCATCCATTTCAGCATCACGATGTTGGACTTCAGGTACTCGATGATCGGGGCCTGATCCAGCTTGATGGTGCAACCGGCGGCGGAGCGCTCGGCGCTGGCGTCCGCCAGCTCGAAGGCTTGCTCTACTTTCAGAGTCGGCAGACCTTCGATCTCGAGGATGCGGCCGGAGAAGATGTTCTTCTTGCCCGCTTTCTCGACGGTCAGCAGCCCCTTCTGGATGGCGGCGTAGGGGATGGCATGGACCAGATCACGCAGGGTGATGCCAGGTTGCAGCTCGCCCTTGAAGCGCACCAGCACGGATTCCGGCATGTCCAGCGGCATGACGCCGGTGGCGGCGGCGAAGGCCACCAGGCCAGAGCCCGCCGGGAAGGAGATGCCGATGGGGAAACGGGTGTGGGAGTCACCGCCGGTACCCACGGTATCCGGCAGCAGCATGCGGTTCAGCCAGGAGTGGATGACGCCGTCACCGGGACGCAAGCTTACACCGCCACGGTTCATGATGAAGTCCGGCAGGGTGTGGTGGGTCTGCACGTCGATGGGCTTGGGATAGGCCGCGGTGTGGCAGAAGGACTGCATGGTCAGATCGGCGGAGAAGCCGAGGCAGGCCAGATCTTTCAGCTCGTCACGGGTCATGGGGCCAGTGGTGTCCTGGGAGCCGACCGTGGTCATGCGCGGCTCGCAGTAAGTGCCCGGGCGTATGCCCTGCACGCCGCACGCCTTGCCCACCATCTTCTGGGCCAGGGTGTAACCCTTGCCGGTGTCGGCCACAGGCTGCGGGCGACGGAACACGGTGGAGAACGGCAACCCTAAGGCCTCGCGGGCCTTGTCGGTCAGGCCGCGGCCGATGATCAGCGGAATACGGCCACCGGCGCGCACTTCGTCGATCAGCACGTCGGTTTTCAGTTCAAAGCGGGCCAGCACCTCGTCGGTGCCGTGACGGGTGATCTTGCCCTCATAGGGGAAGATGTCGATCACGTCGCCCATCTCCAGCTTGGAGACATCCACTTCGATGGGCAGGGCACCGGCATCTTCCATGGTGTTGAAGAAGATGGGGGCAATCTTGCCGCCGAGGCAGACGCCACCGGCGCGCTTGTTCGGCACGAAGGGAATGTCGTCGCCCATGAACCAGAGCACCGAGTTGGTGGCGGACTTGCGGGAGGAGCCGGTACCGACCACGTCACCGACGTAGGCCAGCGGGAAGCCGGTCTGCTTGAGCTCTTCGATGGCCTTGACCGGGCCTATGACGCCGTCCTTGTCCGGGGTGATGCCGGGGCGGGCGTTCTTCAGCATGGCCAGGGCATGGAGCGGGATGTCCGGACGGGACCAGGCATCCGGTGCCGGGGACAGGTCGTCGGTGTTGGTTTCGCCGGTCACCTTGAACACTGTGACGGTGATCTTCTCGGCCAGAGCGGGGCGGCTTTGGAACCACTCGGCATCGGCCCAGGATTGCAGCACCCGCTGGGCGTGGCCATTGCCCGCCTTCGCCTTCTCTTCCACGTCGTGGAAGGAGTCGAACATCAGCAGGGTGTGGGACAGCCCCTTGGCGGCAAGAGGGGCCAGGGAGGCGTCGTCCAGCAGATCGATCAGCGGCTGGATGTTGTAGCCACCCTGCATGGTGCCGAGCAGCTCGACCGCTTCGGCGGCGGTCAGTATGGGTGAGTGGGCCTCGCCCTTGGCGACGGCGGTGAGGAAGCCGGCTTTGACATAGGCCGCTTCATCAACACCCGGGGGAACGCGGGAGGACAACAGTTCTTTCAGAAAATCATGTTCACCGGCGGGCGGGTTCTTGAGCAGTTCAACCAGGGCGGCGACCTGCTCTGCATCCAGAGGTTTGGCAACCACGCCCTCGGCGGCACGTTCTGCGACGTGTTTACGGTATGTTTCAAGCACGACTAATTCCTCTTTGGTCTTTTTTTTGGGGTTCGCCCAAGCTCGCGGCGATCGTCCTTGCGGGACACCCGTAGGGTGCCCCCCACTATATAAGTTTTAACGAGTAATTAAAATCCAAACCCTGTGCAGTTATTCACCAAACCAGCATAACCATATAAGCCAGTTAGGTTTTTTTAAACTGACAAGAGACACAGCACAAACAAGTTAACAAAAAGTCAGCATTTCACCCTTATTGGAACGTAGTGCCCAATTGCAGATAGAACATGTCGTGTCCCCCCTCCGCCATGCCATAGCCGAGGAAGATGGGGCCGAGGAAGCTCTCCACCCCCACATAGACGGAGCCCGAGGTATAGGAAGATTCCAGGCTGATGTCGGCCCCCTTGTTCCAGACCCCGCCCTGCTCGAGGGAGCCCCCGAGGAACAGGGGTGCCTTGATGGCCCCGAAGTCGTTGTCCGCCACCCGATAGATGTAGCGCAGACCGCTGAACAGGCTGTAGCGGCCGCTCAGCTGGTAGTGCTGGAAGCCGGAGAGCCGGAACAGGCCGCCGAGATCCTGCACGAACAGCGGCACCTCCTCCTCCGAGGAGGAGCCGCCCCCTTCCAGCATCAGGTTGAGGCTGTGCCGTCCCCATGACCAGGGCTTGATCATCGCCAGGTGGTAGTTGAGCCCCTCGGTGTTCTCCGTCGGCTCGCCGGTCGGCTCTATCTTGATGTGGGAGTAGCCCCCCTTGATGTCCCAGTAGACCCCCGCGTAGGGGAAGTAGCGACTGTCGAGGGTGTCGTGTTCGAAGCGAATGTAGGGGCCCCAGGCGGTGGCATCTGCGTTCGCGTCGGACAGGTTCTGGACATCGACGCCGCCCACCTGGCCTTCCAGCCCCAGGGACAATCTGCTCCAGGGCTGGCGGTTCCAGCCGACGGCGAGATCCATGCTGGTGAAGCTGTACTCGGAGTCCAGATAACGGACCCCGGACGATTTGACATCCTCCTCCGGGAAGAAGACCCGACGCTGGGTCTTGTCATAGGCCAGGCTCGCCTCCCCATAGAAGGTCTGGGAAGGCTCGAGCGGCGTGTAGAAGTCGGTCTTGAGGTGCTTGGCCGTGCCGAGCGACGCCTCGGTGAGCCACTCGGCGCCCCAGTCGTTGACGTTGGTCAGGGTATAGGACATGCCGACGTTGTAGTTGGAGCTGCTCTCGAAGTCATCGGAGAAGCCGAGCTGGAAGTTGAGATAGCCCGGGCCCCAGTTCTTCTCGCTGGCATCCACCACCAGAACGTTCTCGCCGTCCCGCTCCTCCACCTCGTAGGTGATGCGGTCGAACGACTCCAGGGCGTAGAGGCGGCGGATCCCGGCCTCCAGGCTCTCATAGGTCTGCACCTTGTCCGGGCGCACCTTGAGCATGGCCCGCACCGTCTCGTCGGAGAGGCGCGACTTGTTGAGGATCTCCACCTTGTCGATGTAGTAGGCCGGCTGCCCGCTGCGCTCGGCGCGGCGGCTCAGCTTCTTGTTGCGGTAATCCGCGTAAGCGTCAGGGGAGAGCGACAGGGCATCGAGCTGGGCGGAGGCGCGGTCGGCCACCGCCTCCCCCTGCTTGATCCCCTCCGGCATGCGGGCAAAGTCGGCGATCCCCATGTCACCGAACTCAGGACTGAGCAGCACGTCCTTTGGCCCCAGCAGCGCCTTCTGCTTCTCGGTGCCGACCTGGGTCATGTAGGTGGTGAGCTGGTCTATCATGGCCAACCCGGATTTGAGCGACTCCCTGGTGCGCAGCTTGGCGCCTATGTCCACCGCTATCACCACGTCGGCCCCCATGGCCTTGGCCACATCCACCGGCATGTTGTTGACTGTGCCACCGTCGGCCAGGATGTGCCCTTCCCACTCCACCGGCTTGAGGGCACCGGGGATGGACATTGAGGCCTGCATCGCCTTGGCCAGGCTGCCACTGTCCAGCACGAAGGGGGTCACCGTCTCCATGTCGGTGGCCACGGCGCGGTAGGGAATGGGCAGATCGTCGAAGCTCTTCTGCGCCGGCAGGTTGGAGGTAGCATGGCGCAGCAGGCTGGCCATGGATTGGCCCTGGAAGAAGCCGTCAGGCAACTGGGTGGAGTCCCCGTTGACCCCGATGTCGGTGCGCAGCTGGTACTTCTCGCTCTGCTGCTTCTTGCGCAGGGAGAGCTCGTCACGACCGACCTTGTCCTGATAACCCTTGTTCCAGTCGATGGCGAGGGTCATGCGCTCCACCTCCTCGGCACTGAGCCCCATGGCGTACATGCCCGCCACATAGGAGCCCATGCTGGTGCCGACGACGATGTCGACCGGGATCCGCTTCTCTTCCAGCACCTTGAGCACCCCTATGTGGGCCGCCCCCTTGGCGCCGCCGCCGCTCAGCACCAAGGCTATCCTGGGTCTCTCCGCCTTGCCTTCGCCGCCGTGCACCCTGGCCTTGGGCCCGGTGTCACTGGCCTGGGCTATCCCCGCCAATGGCAGGGTTGCCAGCAGAAGCATTAGCAGATGGGTCCATCCCCGATGAAAGATGCGCATATGAGTGTCCATTGATCCGTGCGAGTCGAGCGAGCAGTCCGCCGACATGAGTGCTGCCAACTATAAGTTCCAGAACTTTAACTGCAAGCGCCCCTGCTGGCGAGATGTCATCACCCCCAGGGGCCCCAGAGCCAGGGATAACTGGCGCCAATCCAGTCCCAGCCTGATGTGAGCGCAAACGTTAATCGGCAATAATCGCCGCCGCCACCTCAAGAGCGCGCCAGATCAGCCGTTAATATGTACTCAACCTTAGGCCCACACCCCGAGTCACCCTTATGTTCGCAAGCCTGACACTCAAACAGAAAATTCTGGCCACCGTCATCCTCGCCGTGGCTCTCTCCTGCCTGCTGGTGGGCTACTTCAGCCAGCGCTCGGCCCAGCAGTTGATCGAGACCCGCATGTTCGAGCAGGAGCTGCCCAACCTGACCCAGCGCATCGGCAAGGAGATCGAGAAGGATCTCACCTCGGTCGCGAGCGCCGCCAGACAGCTGGCCAATGACCGCTTCGTGCTGGACTGGGTGGCCCGCGGCATGCCCAAGGAGCAGGAGTCCATCCTCATCGACCAGCTCAAGGACATGACGAGCCAGTATGGCCTGGTCACCGCCTCCTTCGCCGATCGCCAGAGCGCCGCCTACTACAACCAGGACGGCTTCCTGCGCATCCTGAACCATGAGCAGGACAACTGGTTCTACGACTACACCAAGAGCGGCCAGGACCTGATGCTCAGCATCTTTCGCGAGAGCAATGGCGAGGTGAAGCTGTTCGTCAACTTCCAGCAGCTCGACGGGCGCGGCCTGGCCGGGCTTGCCAAGTCTCTCGACAGCATGGTCAGCATGCTCGCCAACTTCCGCATCGGCGACAGCGGCTTCGTCTTCATGACAGATGGCAGCGGCAAGGTGAAGCTGCACCCGGACGCCGCCCGCATCGACAGAGACAGCCTGAGTCAGCTGGCAGGCCCGGGCGCCGGCGCGCTGATGACCAGGCAGCCCTTTGCCGCCACCCACGCCGAAATAGATGGCCAGCCCGTGGTGCTCGCCACCAGCTATATCCCCCTGCTCGACTGGTATCTGGTGGCCCAGGTGCCGGAAGCCGAGATCTATGCCGAGCTGGACAAGGCGCGGCTGCACATAGTGCTGGTGAGCCTGCTCATCGCCGTCGGCATGGGGCTGCTTGGCGTCCTGCTGGCTGGCTCCGTCAGTCGCCCCCTCAACGAACTGGCTCGCCTGTTCCGGGAACTGGGCAGTGGTGACGGGGATCTGACCCAGCGCCTCAAGGTGGAAGGACGGGACGAACTGAGCCAGGTCGCCACCGGCTTCAACAACTTCGTCGCCAAGATCCACGGCTCCATCGAGCAGGTGGCGAGCAACTCCCGCCAGCTCGCCGCCACCGCCAACGAGGTGGCCGCCAAGGCCCAGCTGACCCAGCACAACTGTACCGCCCAGCGGGATCGCACCGTCCAGGTCGCCACGGCCATCCACGAGATGGGCGCCACAGTGAGCGAGATCGCCGGCAATGCGTCCCTCGCCGCCGACGTGGCCAAGCAGGCCAACGATCAGGCTGACGCGGGTGCGGTCGTGGTGGCGCAGGCCCGCCACGGCATCGTCGGTCTCTCCGGTGAGATCGAGCAGGTGGCCGGAGTCATCGAGTCACTGGCGAGCCAGACCGACTCCATCGGCAGCATACTCGACACCATCCGCAGCATCTCGGAGCAGACCAACCTGCTGGCGCTGAACGCCGCCATCGAGGCCGCCCGCGCCGGTGAACAGGGCCGCGGCTTCGCCGTGGTGGCCGACGAGGTCCGCAACCTCGCCAGCCGCTCCGCCGCCTCCACCGCCGAGATCCAGGGCATGATCAACCGCCTCCAGGAGCAGAGCGCCCGCGCCGTCAGCGCCAT
>NZ_JBFODK010000010.1:0-73475 GCF_040908275.1 Aeromonas sp. R4-3 | reverse complement strand
CTCTTCAATTTAAGTTTGGTTTGCGTTCATTCGTTACCGGAGTAGCGAACTTCAGCGGCTCAATGAATTGCTGAAATAAACTGTGACAACCGAAGCTGTCTTGGTCACTTCACCAGACATTGAAAATCAAAAATTGTTTTTGATGTTCGATGCTGTGAGTGCCCACACAGATTGCTTGATTCAAATTGTTAAAGAGCGTCACGCTTATCGCGTTGAGGATGCGCATCTTACGCTCCTCACTTCGAAAGTCAAGCGGTTGTTTTCGCTTTTCTTTCGGCGCCCACTTCGCTAGGAAGCTGGCTCATCAGGTTGGCGTGTTCCGCCGTGCTGGTAGGGGCGCATTATAGGGAGCCGCGCCGGGATGACAAGGGTAAAACTGTAAAAAATGGCACTTTTTGCAGTTTGGTGATTCAAACGCCTATTTATCAAACAAAACGCCCCGCATAAGCGGGGCGTCAACGAACAAGGGTGCGGATTTGCTACCTTTTTGACCAGAATTCCCGGGCAAAGGCGCGTACCTTTTCCCAATCGGTGAATTCGACGTCCTTGCTGGTATCCGTACTGCCGCCGGTGATCGTCATGATCAGCTGAATGATGCGGGTCTGCCACCAGTTGTAGCGGGAATATCGCAGCGCACCGGCAAACACCCCCAGTGTCTTCGGCTTCCACGGCGAGAGACGCAGAAACTTCTTCATATAAGCATTGGTCTGCGGTGTCTGCTTCTCGGGCTTGCGCGCCGTCAGGTTGACACAGAAGAAGGCAGCATTGGCCACTTCCAGCTGTTCATGGTGTGCATGTATAAAGCTGAGCAGGCTGGGGTGGAAGTTGCCATAGCGGATGGAGGCACCGATCAATACCTTGGCATACTTGCTGAGATTGCACATCGGCAGGGTGTGCAGATCCTGCATCACCACTTCGCATCCGGATATCTCCTCCAGCATGACATCCACAATTTTCCGCGTTTGCCCGTCCCGGGAAGAATAAAGCACCAAAATCTTGTCCATACCAACCTCAACTACGCCAGAATGCAGGAGTAAACAGTACCAGAAGTGTGAATATTTCCAATCGACCAAACAGCATGGCAACCACCAGTATCCACTGTGCCGTCGCAGAGATATTGCCAAAGTTGCTGGATACCTCACCCAACCCGGGCCCCACGTTGGTGAAGGCGGCCGCCACCGCCGTGAACGCGGTCACCTCGTTCAACCCTGTCATCAGCAACAACAGCATGAAGATGAAGAACAGTATGATGTAGGTGGCGAAGTAGCCCCACACCGCCTCGACGATCCGCTCCGGCACCGCGCGACGGCCCAGTTTCAGGGTATAGATGGCCCGCGGGTGCACCAGTCGCTTGAGCTCGCGCATCCCCTGCAGGAACAGGATCATGAAGCGCATCACCTTGATGCCGCCCCCCGTGCTGCCGGCACAGCAGCCAATAAAGGCCGAGAACATCAGCAACATGGGCAGGAAGGATGGCCAGTCGGCATAGCTGGTCGTGCTGTAGCCCGTGGTCGTGCCAAGGGAGACCGCCTGGAACAGGCCGTGGTTGAGCGCCTCCTGCCAGGTGGCGTAGTGGCCATGGAACAGCAGGGAGACGAAGCAGATCAGCACCAGCACGCCCTGGATGCCCAGGAACACCTTCAATTCGGAGTCCCGCAGATAGCTGCTCAACCGCACGGGCTTGTGGGCGAATACCATGAAATGCAGGGCAAAGTTGACGCTGGCCAGCAGCAGGAAGAGCACGGTAATCAGGTTGATGGCCGGGCTGTTGAAGAAACCTATGCTGGCATCGTGAGTCGAGAAGCCGCCTACCGACAAGGTGGAGAAGGAGTGGCAGATGGCATCGAAAAGCGTCATCCCCGCCATCCAGTAGGCCAGGGCACAGAGGGTGGTCAGCAACAGGTAGATGAACCAGAGCGCCTTGGCCGTCTCGGCGATGCGCGGGGTCACCTTGTTGTCCTTGACCGGCCCCGGGATCTCGGCGCGATAGAGCTGCATGCCCCCGATACCCAGCAACGGCAGAACGGCCACGGCCAGCACTATGATCCCCATGCCCCCCAGCCATTGCAGCAGCTGGCGGTAGAACAGAAAGGCCTTGGGCAGATCGTCCAGCCCGGTCAACACCGTCGCTCCCGTGGTCGTCAGGCCGGAGAAAGATTCGAAAAAGGCCTCGGAGACCGACATGTTCGGCACGTCGCTGATGATGAAGGGGACGGCCCCCACGCTGCCCAGCACCACCCAGAACAGCACCACTATGAGGAAGCCTTCCTTGGATCTGAGGTCTTTCTTCTGATGGCGATTGGGGAACCAGAGCAGGGCACCGAGCAGGAGGGCGATGAAGAAGGAGTTCACAAACTCGGCACCGCCACCATCGCGATACCCAAAAGCAACCATCGCTGGCAGCAGCATGGTCGAGCTGAACAGCGCGACCAAGAGACCAACGATACGAATGATGCTCAGAATCTGCATTCCGGCTCCCCCTTCAGGCTAAAAGAACGATGGATTCTAGCCATCTAAGGGGCGAAGAGATACCCGGCCATGGGTTCGGTCTGTCATTTCCTGATCCACCTGACTCCAGATGGCCGCATCCCAAGCCACCTGCAGGCGAACCTGCTGACCATAATCGGCGGCCAGCAACTGACCCTGGTGGGTCGAGATCAGGGCTTCCACAGCCCCCATGTCGCCATAGTCGCAGCAGATAAGGGAAGGAGTTTGCTGGCGCTTGATGCGGGTCTCGAGCCGCTTGAGCGCAGCCCCCACCCCGCCACCATAGGCCTTGACCAGGCCGCCGGTCCCGAGCAGGACGCCACCGTAGTAACGCACCACCACGGCCGCTATCTCGCCGATGCCGGCCCCCATCAGCTGGGCCAGCATGGGTTTGCCGGCGGTGCCCGAGGGTTCACCGTCATCGCTGAAGCCATAGACCTGGCTGTCTTGCGGAGCCCCGGCGACAAAGGCCCAGCAATGGTGCCGGGCCGTCGGGTGCTGCCGCTTCACCTCGCCGATCCAGGCCTTGGCGGCCTCGACCGTCGGTGCATGGGCAATCAGGGTGATGAAGCGACTCTTCTTGATCTCCTCGCAAAGCTCCAGCGGCGCGGCCGGAATGGCATAGTCTGCGGCCATCAGATCCCTGCTTGCCTGGTGAGGTTCTCCACCCCGTCCCCATGCAGGACGACGTTGTCCTCGATCCTGATGCCACCGAAGGGGCGCAGCGCCTCGACCTTGTTCCAGTTGACCCGCTTGCCCTGCTCACCCTGGCGCAGCGGCTCCAGCAGACTGTCGATGAAGTAGAGGCCGGGTTCTATGGTGAACACCTGCCCCACCTCCATCACCCGGGTGCAGCGCAGATAGGGGAACTGCTCGGGCGCCGCCAGGTGGGTACCCCGCTCGTCCTGCATGAAGCCACCGGCATCGTGCACCTGCAGGCCGAGGAAGTGCCCCAGGCCATGGGGGAAGAACACATTGGTGACACCGGTGTGGATCATCTCGTCCACCGACATGTCCACCAGCTCGGTGGCCTGCAGCAAGCGCGCCAGTCTGTGGTGCATCTGCAGATGCAGCTCGCTGTAACGGCGACCGGGTTTGATCTCCGCGATGATCTCCTGCTGTTGCGCATCCAGCGCCGCGATCAGATCGGCAAACTCGCCCCGGCGCCAGGCCCAGGTGCGGGTGATGTCGGAGGCATAGCCGTGATAATCCGCCCCGGCATCGATCAGGAAGGAGTGGCGCTCCGCATCCGGTACCCGCTGGGTCGACAGATGGGTGTAATGGAGGATGGCCGCGTTGCGGTTGATGGCGACTATGTTGCCATAGGGCGCCTCATTGGCCCCCTGCCCGACTGCCTTCATGTAGGCCAGGTTGATCTCGAACTCGCTCGCCCCCGCCATGAAAGAGTCCTTGGCCGCAATGTGGCCGCGCACCCCGAGCCGATTCGCCGCCCGCAGACACTCCAACTCATAGGGCGTCTTGTAGGCACGGTGGTAGTGCAGGTAGTTGAGCACCGCCTCCGGATTGGGCTGGCCCAATCCCACCAGCTGGGCCACCTCGAGATGACCGCCCAGATAGGCCCACTCCTGCTTGTCGGCGGGCAGATGATCCGCCACCTGCTCCGGCTTGGTCAGGAAGCGGATGTCGAAGAAGTCGACCCAGAAGGCATTGGGCAGGTCCGCCACCTTGTGCCAGAAGTCCACCGGCCGGTAGAACAGCAGCACCGGCTTGCTCACCCCGTCCACCAGCAGCCAGCAGTGGGGATTGTCTAGCACCGGCAACCAGGCCTTGAAGTGCGGATTGACCTTGAAGGGGTAATCCTGATCGTCGAGGAAGATGCGGTGGGTCTGGCCGGAGTGGATGGCCAGTCCGCTGAGCCCCTGTTGTTGCAGAATGTCGCGGGTGCGCTGCTGCAGGGTGTCTAGGTGCTGGGCAAAAAGTTGGCTGTAGCTGCTCATGGCGTCCTGCTCCGAGGTGAATGTGATAGCAGCATAACACCAAGCTCGGGGCGGCTCGACCCGTCAAGCTGCCGCTTCGTGAGGTAACGCATGCGTTACAAAGTGTTTGTTATCAACAGAAAACCAACCATTAACAAATCAAAAACAATTCAATACACTGCCGGTAGACAGTAGATATCAGCAGTCAGGAACGATTCATGCAAAACCTTTGTCTGTGGAAACCGGATCAGGACAGGATGCAGCACTCCAACCTCCACCAGTTCATGGCCGAGGTCAACCACTTCCACGGCCTGCAATTACGCAGCTACGCCGACCTCTATCAGTGGTCGGTGGAGAAGACCACCCGTTTCTGGCCGCTGGTGTGGCAGCACTGCGGCGTCAAGGGAGAGCTGGGGGACATAGTGGCGGAGAACCGCCAGGAGATGCAGCGCGCCCGCTGGTTCCCCGACAGCCGGCTCAACTTTGCCGAGAACCTGTTGCGCCGCCAGGACGAGAGCCCGGCCATCATCTCCCGCCTCGAAGGGGGGGTGAGCGAGACCCTGAGCTGGGCCGAGCTCGGCGATCGGGTGGCCCGACTGGCCCAGTGGCTGCGCAGCCAGGGCATAGGCCGTGGCGACGTGGTCGCCGCCTATCTACCCAATATTTCGGAAACCGTGGTTGCCATGCTGGCCACCACCAGCCTGGGCGCTATCTGGACCTCCACCAGCCCCGACTTCGGTGAAGCCAGCGTGGTGGAGCGCTTCGGCCAGACCCGGCCCCGGGTGCTGTTTGCGGTGGATGGCTACCGCTATGGCGGCAAGGCCATCGACATTCAGGCCAAGGTCGCCAGCGTGGTGAGCCAGTTAGACAGCATAGAGCAGACTGTGATGATCCCCCTGCTTGGCAACCCCCTGCAGCTCGGTCACGACTGGCATCAGGTGCTGGCGAGCCAGCCCGGGGCCCAGCTCGCCTTCGAGTCCATGGCCTTCAACGATCCGCTCTACATCCTCTACTCCTCCGGCACCACGGGCAAACCCAAGTGCATAGTCCACGGCATAGGCGGCACCCTGCTACAGCACCTGAAAGAGCACCAGCTGCACTGCGACATCAAGCCGGGGGAACGGGTGTTCTACTTCACCACCTGCGGCTGGATGATGTGGAACTGGCTGGTGAGCGCCCTCGCCTCCGGCGCCACCCTGGTGCTCTACGACGGCTCTCCCTTCTACCCGGATGGCAACGCGCTCTGGGATCTCGCCCGCGACGAGCAGGTCAGCCTGTTTGGCACCTCGGCCAAGTATCTGGATGCCCTGCACAAGCAGGGTTATGCCCCGATCACCACCCACCAGTTGCCGGCCCTGCGGCTTATCTGCAGCACCGGATCTGTGCTGTCGCCGGAGGGGTTTGACTATGTCTATCAGGGGATCAAACAGGATGTGCAACTCAGCTCCATCTCCGGCGGCACCGACATCTGCTCCTGCTTCGTCATCGGCAACCCCTTGAGCCCCGTCTATCGCGGCGAGAGCCAGGGCCGCGGCCTCGGCCTCGCGGTGCAGGTGTTCAACGAGGCCGGCCAGCCGGTACAGGGGGAGAAGGGGGAACTGGTCTGCACCAAGCCATTCCCGGCCCAGCCCATCTACTTCTGGGGCGACGAGAACGGCGACAAGTACCACGCCGCCTACTTCGAGCGGTTCGACAACATCTGGTGCCACGGGGACTGGATAGAGCTGACCCCGACCGGCGGCATCCTCTTCTATGGCCGCTCCGATGCCACCCTCAACCCGGGGGGGGTGCGCATCGGCACCAGCGAGATCTACCGCTACGTGGAACAGCTGGACGAGGTGGAGGAGAGCATCGTCATCGGCCAGCAGTGGCAGCAGGACGAGCGGGTGGTGCTGTTCGTCAAGCTCAAGCCCGGCCTAAAGCTGGACGAGCCCCTGCGCGAGCGCATTCGCCAGCAGATCCGCGAGCACAGCACGGCCCGCCACGTGCCCGCCCGTATCCTGCAGGTGGATGCCATCCCCCGCACCAAGTCCGGCAAGATAGTCGAGCTGGCGGTGCGGGAGGTGGTGCACAACAGGCCGGTCAACAACACCCATGCCCTCGCCGACCCCGAGGTACTGAACCAGTATCGCAACCGGCCGGAACTGGCCAGTTGATAAATGACTCATATCCAGAGCAGGCGCCGCAAGGCGCCTCTCTTTTGCCCGTTTTGTGATGAGGAGCTTTTACTCGAGATCTGTTAAACAAATGTTTTAAATAGGTGTTGAAAATGTCTCCTTTTGGATCAATAGTGAGCCTCGCCCCCTGCTGGGGAGAAAGGAGCAAAGCCCCCCACCGCGTGGGAACAAGGAGACACTCTCATGATCTACCAAGGCGAAACCCTGTCGGTCAGCTACCTCGAACACGGCATTGCCGAGCTGAGGTTTGATGCCCCGGGTTCAGTCAACAAGCTGGATCGCGCTACCCTGCTCTCGCTGAGCGAAGCGATCGCCGCATTAAAACAAGAACGTGAATTAAAAGGTCTGATCCTCACCTCCGGCAAAGACGCCTTTATCGTCGGCGCCGACATCACCGAATTCCTGGAACTGTTCGATCTGCCACAAGAAGATCTGCTCGGCTGGCTGAAAAAGGCCAACGACATCTTCAGCGCCATCGAAGATCTGCCGGTGCCGACCCTGTCCGCCATCAAGGGCCACGCCCTGGGCGGCGGCTGCGAGACCATACTCTCCACCGATTTCCGTCTGGCTGACACCACCGCCAAGATCGGCCTGCCCGAGACCAAACTCGGCATCATGCCAGGCTTTGGCGGCACAGTCCGTCTGCCGCGCCTGATCGGCGCCGACAACGCCCTGGAGTGGATCACCACTGGCAAGGATTACCGCGCCGATGACGCCCTCAAGGTAGGCGCCATCGACGCCGTGGTCGCCCCCGCTGCGCTGCAGAGCGCCGCCGTGCAGATGATGAGAGACGCCATCGCGGGCAAGCTGGACTGGCAGAGCCGTCGCGCCGCCAAGAAGGCGCCGCTGCGCCTCTCCAAGCTGGAAGCCATGATGAGCTTCACCACAGCTGCCGGCATGGTTGCCGCCGTGGCGGGCAAGCACTATCCGGCGCCCATGACAGCAGTCAAAACCGTCGAGGCCGCCGCCGGCATGAGCCGCGACGAGGCGCTCAACGTCGAGGCGCAAGGTTTCATCAAGCTGGCCAAGACCGACGTGGCCAAGGCCCTGGTCGGCATCTTCCTGAACGATCAGCACATCAAGGCGCTGGCCAAGAAGGCGGCCAAGCAAGCAGCAAAGGCCACCAGCCACGCAGCCGTGCTCGGTGCAGGCATCATGGGGGGCGGCATCGCCTACCAGTCCGCCAGCAAGGGCATTCCGGCGGTGATGAAGGACATCAACGAGAAGGCGCTGGCGCTGGGCATGGGCGAAGCCACCAAGCTGCTCAACGGCCAGCTCGAGAAGGGCCGCATCGACGGCATCAAGATGGGCCAGGTGCTCTCCGCCATCACCCCGACCCTCAGCTATGACAGCGTCAAGCACGTGGATCTGGTGGTCGAAGCCGTGGTCGAGAATCCCAAGGTGAAGGCCGCCGTGCTGGGCGAAGTGGAAAGCGTTATCGGCGACGACGCCGTGCTCGCCAGCAACACCTCCACCATTCCCATCTCCCTGCTGGCCAAGGGGCTGAAGCGCCCGCAGAACTTCTGCGGCATGCACTTCTTCAACCCTGTGCACCGCATGCCCCTGGTGGAGATCATCCGCGGCGAGCAGACCAGCGATGACACCATCAACCGCGTGGTGGCCTACGCCGCCGCCATGGGCAAGTCCCCGGTGGTGGTCAACGACTGCCCTGGCTTCTTCGTCAACCGCGTGCTCTTCCCCTACTTCTTCGGCTTCAACAAGCTGGTCGCCGATGGCGCCGACTTCGCCGCCGTCGACAAGGTGATGGAGAAGGAGTTCGGCTGGCCCATGGGCCCCGCCTATCTGCTGGATGTGGTCGGCATCGACACCGGTCACCATGCCGGTGACGTCATGGCACAAGGCTTCCCGGCTCGCATGAGCAAGGAAGGTCGTACCGCCATCGATGTGATGTATGACGCCAGCCGCTTCGGTCAGAAGAATGGCAAGGGTTTCTATGCCTACGAGCAGGACAAGAAGGGCAAGCCGAAGAAGGTGGCCGATGTGGCCGCTTACGAGCTGCTGGCTCCCATTGCCAAGGCGAAGCAGGAGTTCGACAAGGACGCCATCATAGCCCGCATGATGATCCCCATGATCAACGAGGTGGTGCTCTGTCTGGAAGAGGGCATAGTCGCCACGCCGGCCGAGGCCGACATAGCACTGGTCTACGGTCTGGGCTTCCCTCCCTTCCGCGGCGGCGTGTTCCGCTATCTGGACACCATTGGCCTGGATCGCTACGTGGCCATGGCCGACCAGTATGCCGACCTGGGCCCGCTCTACCGCGTCAGCGATAAGCTGCGTGAGATGGCCGCCCAGGGCAAAACCTTCTACTGATTGCGGAAAGGAGATCCATTCATGAAAGACGTAGTCATTGTCGACTGTATCCGGACCCCCATGGGCCGGTCCAAGGGCGGCGCCTTCCGCAACGTGCGTGCAGAAGATCTGTCCGCGCACCTGATGAGCTCCATCCTGCTGCGCAACCCCAACCTCGACCCGAACGAGATCGAGGACATCTACTGGGGCTGCGTGCAGCAGACCCTGGAGCAGGGCTTCAACATCGCCCGCAACGCCGCCCTGCTGGCGGGTATTCCGAAGCAGGTGGGGGCGGTCACCGTCAACCGTCTGTGCGGATCCTCCATGCAGGCGCTGCATGACGCTTCCCGCGCCATTCAGGTGGGTGATGGGGACATCTTCATCATCGGCGGCGTCGAGCACATGGGCCATGTGCCCATGAGCCACGGCGTCGACTTCCACCCCGGCATGGCCAAGTCGGTGGCGAAAGCCTCCGGCATGATGGGACTGACCGCCGAGATGCTCGGCAAACTGCACGGCATCAGCCGTCAGCAGCAGGACGAGTTTGCCGCCCGCTCCCACCGCCGCGCCTATGCCGCGACCCTGGAAGGACGCTTCGCCAGGGAGATAGTCGGGCTGGAAGGCCACGACGCCAGCGGCGCCCGCTTCTTCTACGACTATGACGAAGTGATCCGCCCGGAGACCACGGTCGATACCCTGAGCCAGCTGCGCCCTGTGTTCGACCCGGTCAACGGCACTGTCACCGCCGGCACCTCCTCGGCCCTGTCCGACGGCGCCGCCGCCATGCTGGTGATGAGCGCGGATCGCGCCAAGGCGCTGGGCCTCACCCCCCGCGCCAGGGTGCGCGCCATGGCCATCGCCGGCTGTGACGCCGCCATCATGGGTTACGGCCCAGTGCCGGCCACCCAGAAGGCGCTCAAGCGTGCCGGTCTGACCGTGGGTGACATCGACCTGTTCGAGCTGAACGAGGCCTTCGCGGCCCAGTCCCTGCCCTGCGTCAAGGATCTGGGGCTGCAGGATCTGGTGGACGAGAAGGTGAACCTGAACGGCGGTGCCATCGCCCTGGGCCACCCCCTCGGCTGCTCCGGTGCCCGCATCTCCACCACCCTGATCAACCTGATGGAAGAAAAGGATGCCACGCTAGGGGTCGCCACTATGTGTATCGGCCTGGGTCAGGGCATAGCCACTGTGTTCGAGCGGGTGTGATCTAAGCGGCTCACGCCATACCTGAGCCCGCATTGTCTTTTTGGGGTCGGCCCGTCCGGCCCGTTGTCGAGTCTGTGGAGCGCGCCACACGGGGTGCGCACCTGCCGTCGGAATCTGCGTGTTGGCCGGCCCGTTTGGGTCGGCCTTTTTTATTCCGATATCCCGATCAGGGCCGATTCGGGGGCTATATTGCCCATAACTTCACATTAGAGGGGGGCCTTGCTTGCTTTTTGCTCCCCCGACAGGTTCAATCTGCACAAAAAAATGGGTGGATGCACATACATATGTCAACGAGCAAACAACTGCTTATCGTCGACGACGATCAGGAGATCCGCGAGCTGCTCAACGAATACCTGACCCGGGCGGGTTTTCAGGTACTGACGGCGGCCGAGGGCAACGAGATGCGCCAGCAACTCGCCCTGCACAGCCCGGACCTCATCATTCTCGATATCATGATGCCAGGCGACGACGGCTTTACCCTGTGCCAGCAGATCCGTCGAGACTCCCAGGTACCCATCATCATGCTCACCGCTGCCTCCGATGAGGCGGATCGGGTGATCGGCCTCGAACTCGGCGCCGACGACTACATCGCCAAGCCGTTCAGCCCGCGCGAGCTGCAAGCCCGCATCAAGGCGCTGCTGCGCCGTGCAGAATTCCGCCAGCCGGAGAAAGAAAAAGAGCCGAGCCGCCGCCTGCGCTTCGCCGACTGGACCCTGGACACCCTGAGTCACCAGCTGACCCACGACGACGGCAGCCTGCTGGATCTCTCCGGCAGCGACGCCCTGCTGCTCGGCATGTTCCTGCAACAGCCCGGCGTGGTGCTGGACAGGGACACCATCTCCGATGCCACTCGGGGCCGCGAGAGCCTGCCCATGGAGCGCGGCATCGACGTGCAGATCAGCCGTCTGCGCCAGAAGCTGGGTGACAACGGCAAGAGCCCGCGCATCATCAAGACCATACGCGGCAGCGGCTACATGCTGATCGCGGAAGTACACGAGATCCCGTGAAGGGTAAAAAGGTAGCAACAGCATGCTGACTGACAAGAGGCACGAGATCCCATGAGAGGTCGGCGATTCTGGCAGGCACTGGTCCCCCGCTCCCTGCTGTCACGGATGCTGCTGCTGTTGCTGCTCGCCATCCTGCTCTCCCAGACCATACTCACCGGCATCTGGATGCAGCAGATCCAGAAGCGGGAGCTGGAGGGCATGCTCAGCACCACCCGCAACCTGGCGCTCTCCGCCGCCTCCACCGTCAACTTCTTCAAGTCCCTGCCGCTGCAATACCGCCACATCGCCCTGGATCAGCTGCGCAACATGGGGGGCAGCCGTTTCTTCGTCTCCCTGAATGAAGAGGAGATCCACATCAGCGCCATCCCGGACAGCGAGCGCAAGACGCTGGTGCTCAAAGAGGTGGAGGAGGTGCTGACCCGCAAGCTCTCCGACGCCATGGCGATCAAGGTGGACTTCTCCCGTCCCGAGGAGCTGCACGTCTTCAACAACGACACCCTGCTGGCAGATCTGCCCTCCTCCTGGGCCCGCTATACCCTGTCGCTGGAGCCCATCAATCCGCCGGTGCTGGTGACCCAGATCGAGATAGAGCCGGGTGAGTGGCTCTATCTGGCGGCCCTGCTGCCCGCCCCCTACATGACGCTGGATGACACCGTCATGCCGAGCAACCAGGTGCGCTTCATCGCCCTGATGACTGTCTTCCTCTGCTTCTTCACCTTCATGCTGGTGCGCTGGCAGACCCGGCCCCTGCGCCGGCTGGCCAAGGCGGCGGTCAACCTCGGCAAGGACATAGATCAGCCCTCCCTCAAGGAGGAGGGTGCCTCCGAGATAGTGGCGGCGACCCGCGCCTTCAACATCATGCAGCAGCGCATCCGCCGCTTCATAGACGACAGAGAGCGGCTGTTCAGCTCCATCTCCCACGATCTCAAGACCCCCATCACCCGGCTGCGGCTGCGGGTCGAACTGCTCGACGACGAGGCCCAGATAGCCAAGTTCAACAAGGATCTGGACGAGCTGGAGCTGATGGTGAAGGGGGCGCTGCAGACGGTGAAAGAGACCGACATTCACGAGAACCTCGAGCTCATCGACATCAATGCCCTGCTGGAACAGATGGCGGAGGCCATGAACCTGCACGAGGATCTGCTTACCATAGAGGGGCACTGCAAGTGGCCCTATCGCGGCAAACTGCTGGCCCTCAAGCGCTGCATCGGCAACCTGGTGGACAACGGCATCAAGTACGGCCACCGGGTGCGCGTCATCCTGATGGATGACGAGGAGATGCTGATCCTCTTCATCATGGACGAGGGCCCCGGTCTGCCGGAGGATCAGTTCGAGCGCATCTTCGAGCCCTACTACCGCCTCAGCACGGATTCCGCCGGAACCGGACTGGGTCTTGGCATAGCCCGCAACATAGCCCACGCCCACGGCGGCGATCTGGTGCTGGAAAATCGCCCCCAGGGCGGCCTGCAGGCCACCCTATCCCTACCAAGGCAGTAAAGCTTATGAAGTGGTTGTCGTTTTCTGTCATCGCCCTGTTGTCTCTGCCCGTCGGGGTGCTGCACTGGTGGCGTGCGGTCGGCACCGACCACTCTCCTTCAATCAAGGCAGTCACAGTATGAAGTTGTTCCCGTTTGCCATTGTCGCCCTGCTCTCCCTGCCCGTCGCCGCCTCTCAGCGCGTCGGGGTGCTGCACTGGTGGCGTGCGGTCGGCACCGGCCACTCTCCTTCAATCAAGGCAGTCACAGTATGAAGTTGTTCCCGTTTGCCATTGTCGCCCTGCTCTCCCTGCCCGTCGCCGCCTCCCAGCGCGTCGGGGTGCTGCACGGATGGCGTGCGGTCGGCACCGGCCACTCTCCTTCAATCAAGGCAGTCACAGTATGAAGTTGTTCCCGTTTGCCATTGTCGCCCTGCTCTCACTGCCCGTCGCCGCCTCCCAGGTGGAGGTGTTGCACTGGTGGACATCCGGTGGCGAGGCCAAGGCGGTGGAAGTGCTCAAGTCGGAATGGGCCGAGCAGGGCAACCAGTGGAACGACTTCGCGGTGCAGGGCGGCGGCGGCAAGAGCGCCATGACGGTGCTAAAAAGCCGGGCGCTGGCGGCCAATCCGCCGGAGGCGGCGCACCTCAAAGGCTATGAGCTGCACGAGTGGGCCAGCCTGGGTTTCCTGCGCGACCTCAGCCCCATGGCCGAACACCTCGGCTGGTACCCGCAGCTCTCCCCCATGGTCCGTGACACCCTCAGCCAGAACGGCGCCCTGATGGCGGTGCCCACCGGCATCCACAGGGTCAACTGGCTGTGGCTCAACCGCAAGCTGTTCGAGCGGCTGGGGCTGACGCCCCCCACCGACTGGGAGCACTTCATGACGGTGGCGGAGCAGCTCAAGGCGCAGGGCGTCACGCCGCTGGCCATCGGCAACGAGCCCTGGCAGCTGGCGGTGCTGTTCGAGACGGTAGCACTCGGTGAAGGGGGCAAGGCCTTCTATCGCAAGGCCTTCCTGGAGCAGGACAGCGCCACCCTGACCGGCCCCGACATGGTGCGGGTACTGACCCGCTTCCAGCAGCTGCGCGCCTATGTGCCGGAAAAATACGCCGGCCTGAAGTGGCACCAGGCCACCAACCTGCTGGAGAGCGGCGGCGCCGCCATGCAGATCATGGGGGACTGGGTGAAGGGGGAGCTGAGCGCCGGCAACTACAGACCCGGAGAGGACATCGACTGCCTGCCAAGCCCGGGAAGCCAAGGTCTTTTCAGCTACAACCTGGACTCCATCGCCATGTTCAAGCAACGGGATCCCGCCCAGCTGCAAGCCCAGGGCGAGCTGGCCCGCCTGCTGATGACGCCACGGTTCCAGGAGGAGTTCAACCGGGTGAAGGGCTCCATCCCAGCCCTCACCCAGCCTGACATGAGCAAGTTCGATCGCTGCGCCATCCGCTCCTACCATGACTTCCAGTTGGCAGAACGGGATGGCAACCTGCTGCCCAGCATGGCGGAGGGCATGGCCGTGCCGACCAACATGCGCCAGGGGATCATGGATGTGCTGAGCAACTTCTTCAACGACCCCAAGGCCAACCCGGAGCAGACGGCGCAGCAGCTGGAGCGGGCCATGCGCTCAACCCGCTCAGGCGCGGAGCAGAAATGACAAAGGCGGAATCGCTCCGCCTTTGTGGGTGAATCGTCATCCGATTCAGGATTGATCGTTCTCGTCCTCATCCTCGTCGTAGTAGTCGCTGAGCTCGATCCAGAGCCCCAGCCCTATCATCACCATGGACCCGAACCAGGTGCCGGTGTTTCCGATCGGGCTGCCCAGAACTATCATGGCGAACGACAGGAACCCCATGCCTGCGTAGGCTTGCAATCTGCCGTAGGAGACCTGCATATTCACACCTCCTTGTTGAATATGGTTCAATTTTTATATTACTCATCGGGCAAGGTCTGGATAGAGCAGGATCACACTTTGGTTACATATGCTGCTCGAAGACCCTGATGTTTGATTATTTTTTCGCCTTGAGTATCATTGGCAGCTGAATTGGTTGAAGGTTGATTATTGATGAGTGCTTTATTCTGCGACGCAACTCATGAGTTGGACGCAATCGGGCTTCGTTGCCCCGAGCCCGTGACGATAGCGCGCAAGAAGGTGCGGCTGAAGGTTGATTATTAATGAGTAATTTATTCTGCAATGCGACTCACGCGTTGGACGCAATCGGGCTTCGTTGCCCCGAGCCCGTGATGATGGTGCGCAAGAAAGTGCGGCTGATGGCCGAAGGCGAGACCCTGCTGGTCAGTGCCGACGACCCTTCCACCACCCGCGACATCCCGAGTTTCTGCCGCTTCATGGATCACACCCTGATCGCCAGCGAGACAGAGCAGGCCCCCTATCGCTATCTGATCCGCAAGGGTCAATGAGCCCCTGTACCGGAGCAATCCATGACGATTACCCGAATCGGCACCACGGCCCGCTGGTCTGATGTTGTCATCCACAACGGCACCCTCTATGTGGTGGAAGTCCCCGCCACCGACGAGGCCGACATTCACCAGCAGACCCGCGAAGTGCTGAGCAGCCTGCAACGCCTGCTGGAAGCCAACGGTTCCGGGGTCGACAAGATCCTGATGGCCAACATCTATCTCAAGGACATTGGCGACATAGCCGCCTTCAACGCCCAGTGGGATGCCTGGATACCGGCCGGCACAGCGCCCGTTCGCGCCTGCGTGCAGGCCCGCCTGGCCCACAAAGGCTACAAGGTGGAAGTGCAGCTGACCGCAGCAGTCTGAGCCGCCCGCCCAGCCTGGGATAGCAAAAGGCCCCGCCATCACTGGCGGGGCCTTTTCGTTACCGGTAACCGGGCGACTTAGGCAGTCGGGGTCAGGGTAATGGTCACACGACGGTTCTGGGCCTTGCCGGCGGCGGTGCTGTTGGTGGCAACCGGCTGATCCGGGCCCACGCCGCTGGTGGCGATGCGGCTGCCGGTCACGCCCTGACCGATCAGCTGGGCGGCGACGGCGTCGGCACGCTGGGCGGAGAGCTTCATGTTCAGCTCGCGGGAGCCGGTGCTGTCGGTGTGACCGACCACGTTCAGGCGGGTCTTGTCGAACTCGGCAACCACCATGGCCACGCCGGACAGGGTATTGGCACCGGCGGCTTTGAGCTGGGCGCTGGAGCTGTCGAAGGTGACATTGTTCGGCATGTTGAGGATCAGCTGATCGCCGTTGCGAGTCACGCTGACGCCGGTGCCCTGCAGCTTCTCGCGCAGCTTGGCTTCCTGCACATCCATGTAGTAACCGATGCCACCACCCAGGGCGGCGCCAGCGGCCACACCGGTCAGTATGCCCTTCTTGCGATCACCCTTGCTGGAGGAGAGCGCGCCCACGGCAGCGCCGGTGGCGGCACCGGCCAGTGCGCCCCAGGCGCCCTTGGAGGTCTGGGATTCACCGGTATAGGGATTGGTGGTGCAGCCTGTCATGGCGATGGTCAGGGCAAGTGCAGGAACCAGTTTCTTGAAATGCATGAAAAAACCTCTGAAAAAGAACGACTCTAGCCGATGGCCGCGCATTCTAACCCAGAGAGGCGCCAGAGTGTGACGCGCGCATTACGGATATGAACAGGGGGGCCAAAGCCCCCCTGTGTCATGCCGTGCACGGCATGAGTGCTGCCTGCCCGGGCAGGCCGGACATCAATATTTGATGTCGCGCGCCTCGTCACGCCCTTCCTGCTTGTTGTCGCGGTGCTCCTGACGGCAATCGGCATTGCCCACCAGGCCTTCGCGGCACTCCTGCTTGGCGTCGCGGGATTCCTGACGGGTATCCTGACGCACATCGCGGGCTTCGCGACGCTCCTGGGCCTGTTTGGTTGCCTGTGCAGGCAGGGCAGCCAACAAGGCTGTGGCTGCAAGCAGCGCGAATACTGTCTTCTTCATGGTGGCTCCTTGGCTAAACGAAATACACCGGCTTGGGATGTCTGAATTATACACTGGGGTCAAGATAACCGCGGGACGGACGCCAGCATGGCGACCCGACAGGGAGGCGGCTTGTCAGGATCAATATTTGACGTCGCGGGCCTCGTCTCGGCCCTCCTGCTTGCTGTCGCGATGATCCTGACGGCAATCGGCATTGCCGACCACGCCTTCACGGCACTCCTGCTTGGCATCGCGGGATTCATCCCGGGTGTCCTGACGCACGTCACGGGCATCACGGCGCTCTGCGGCCTGTTCGGTTGCCTGTGCCGGCAACGAGGAGAGCAGGGCGCTGGCAGCCAGCAAGATAAAGGCACATTTCTTCATGATTAACTCCACGGGGTCGACGAGATGGCGGGGCATCCGGCAACTGATTTATATGAATTCACGGGTGGCGGTGTCTGGCGAGTTACCCGCCAGCAGGCTCGCAGGCCCTTGGGGGTGGCGAGCCGGATCGGCTGAGGGCCCGATATGCCGCTTGCCGGCTAATCGGGCGCGCTCATCAGCGTTTGACGTCGTTGGCTTTCTCTCTGACGTCCTGTTTGACTTCACGCTTGTCCTGACGGCACTCGTAGTTGTCCTTCTGGTCGGCTTCGCGGCAATCCTGCTTGGCATCGCGGACCTCGGGACGCACCTCCTGACGCACATCGCGGGAGTCCTGGCGATCGGCCGCATGGGCAGGCAGGACGGCCAGCAGAGAGCAAGCCGCCAGGATCAGACTGCCGGCCGTGCGAATGCGAGATGAATTCAGTGACATGGATTAACCCTCAATGTTGATGGACCGATTTTGAGCAGGAGTGACTGTATGCCAGCTGTACCGAACAGCGGAAATGGGCCCCTTCCCCGCTGACACCTGGCCTGGCAGCAGCGGCCGACGAGGTGATCGCTCATCACTCCCGACGCCGGCATAAGGGCAAGGAGGATAGGGCGGCGTCATCGCGGCGGCAGGGCGGGCAAGGTGGGGCAGCGCCTGCCTCCCCCCAGATGCGGGGTTGCCGCTCGACGGCCGGTGACCCCAGAGTGGGGGACATTCCTCTCGGAGCCATGCCCATGTCATCCCTGCCCCACCCCGCCCTGCTCGTCATCGACCTCCAGGTCGGCCTTCTTCACGGCCCGGAGGCACCCCATGCCGGTGCCGAGACCCTGGCCAACATCAATCGCCTGAGTCAGGCGGCCCGCGCCGCCGGTGTCCCCGTGCTGGCGGTGCGCCACACGGGCCCGGCCGGTAGCCCCATAGCCGCCGGCAGTCCGTTCTGGCAACTGGCACCTGAACTGGTCGTCGACGAGGCCGACCGGGTGTTCGACAAGCACAGACCCAGCGCCTTTCATGGCACCGGCCTCGATGGCTGGCTGAAGGAGGGCGGGGTGCAGACCCTGATAGTCACCGGCATGAAGACCCAGTACTGCATAGACAGCACCTGCCGGGCGGCGGCGGATCTCGGCTACGCCGTGGTGCTGGTGAGCGATGCCCACACCTGCATGGATACCCCGCAGCTTGCTGCAACCCAGATCATCGCCCACCACAACGCCACCCTGGCCGGCCCCTTCGTGCGGCTGATGAGCAGCGACGAGCTGTGCGAGGCGCTGAGCCACACCCTTCAACCCGATTGATGACGGCGCCACAACGAAGAAGGGAGGCAGCATGCCTCCCTTCTTCCTCTGCTCCGGCCGCTTATTCCGGCGTCCCTGACTGCTGGCACTCGGCGTGACAGGGGCAGGTCACCAGATGATCGTTCACCATGCCCACCGCCTGCATGAAGGCGTAGCAGATGGTGCTGCCGACGAAGGTGAAGCCCAGCTTCTTGAGGGCCTTGGCCATGGCATCCGACTCCGGTGAGGTGGCCGGGATATCGCCGTTGCCCTGCCGCTGATTGACGATGGGAGCGCCGCCGACGAAGCCCCACAGATAGTCCGCGAAGTCGATCCCCTGCGCCTCCAGCGCCAGATAGGCGCGAGCGTTTTTGATGATCGACTGCACCTTGAGGCGGTTGCGGATGATGCCTTTGTCCTGCATCAGCCGCTCCACATCCTGCTCGTCGAACCGGACGATGAGGGTGGGATCGAAGTCGGCATAGGCGCGGTAATAGCTGTCGGTGCGCTTGAGAATGGTGATCCAGGAGAGCCCCGCCTGCTGGCCATCGAGGCAGATCTTGGCAAACAGCTCGCGGGAGTCATAGACCGGCCGCCCCCACTGTCTGTCATGGTATTCGATATATTCCGGGTCCCTGGTCACCCAGGCGCAGCGCAGTTCCATTCCTCGTCTCCTGTTATTTTTCTCTGTCCGACTCTCTGTCCGACAAGGGGATTTCGTCGGCAACATGACGGGGCTTTCATCCCGGGCCAACCAGGCCCGGCGCAGCCCCGCCCCATGAATCCCCTACAATTTCGCCTATTATCCGACCATGCCAGACGGTATACTCCTTCGGTTCACATTCAGCAAATCTTGCTCTGATTTCACTTCGCGCGAAAAACACTATGCAAAAATTCGATGTCAAAACCTTTCAGGGCCTGATCCTGCAGCTGCAGGACTATTGGTCCCGCCAGGGCTGTACCATCATTCAGCCGCTGGATATGGAAGTGGGTGCCGGTACCTCCCACCCCATGACCTGCCTGCGCGCCCTGGGCCCGGAGCCCATCGCCTGCGCTTACGTGCAACCGTCCCGCCGTCCCACCGATGGCCGCTACGGTGAGAACCCGAACCGCCTGCAGCACTATTACCAGTTCCAGGTGATCATCAAGCCGTCCCCCGACAACATCCAGGAACTCTACCTCGGCTCCCTGAAGGAGCTGGGCATGGATCCCGAGATCCACGACATCCGCTTCGTGGAAGACAACTGGGAAAACCCGACTCTGGGTGCCTGGGGTCTGGGTTGGGAAGTCTGGCTCAACGGCATGGAAGTGACTCAGTTCACCTACTTCCAGCAGGTTGGCGGCCTCGAGTGCAAGCCGGTCACCGGCGAGATCACCTATGGTCTCGAGCGTCTGGCCATGTATATCCAGGGCGTGGACAGCGTCTATGACCTGGTCTGGTCCGATGGCCCCCTGGGCAAGACCACCTACGGCGACGTGTTCCACCAGAACGAGGTGGAGCAGTCCACCTACAACTTCGAACACGCCGACGTGGACTTCCTGTTCCACTGCTTCGAGCAGTACGAGAAGGAAGCCCAGCACCTGCTGGCACTGGAAAAACCGCTGCCGCTGCCCGCCTACGAGCGCATCCTCAAGGCCGCGCACTCCTTCAACCTGCTGGATGCCCGCAAGGCCATCTCGGTCACCGAGCGTCAGCGCTACATACTGCGCATTCGCACCCTGACCAAGGCCGTGGCCGAGGCTTACTACGCCTCCCGCGAGGCGCTGGGCTTCCCCATGTGTCAGCGCACTGAGAACAAGCAAGGTTAAGGAACGGACATGGCACAACATACATTTCTGGTAGAGATCGGTACCGCCGAGCTGCCACCCAAGGCGCTGCGCACCCTGGCCGAAGCCTTTGCCGACAACTTCAAAGCCGAGCTGACCAAGGCCGATCTGGCCTTCGGCGACGTCGAGTGGTTCGCCTCACCGCGTCGTCTGGCGCTGAAAGTGAGTGAGCTGGCTGGCGAGCAGCCGAGCAAGAGCGTCGAGAAGCGCGGCCCGGCCGTCTCCCAGGCGTTCGATGCCGATGGCAAGCCGACCAAGGCCGCCGAAGGCTGGGCCCGTGGCAACGGCATCACCGTTGAACAGGCCGAGCGTCTGGTCACCGACAAGGGCGAGTGGCTGGTACACACCGCCAAGGTTGAAGGCCGTCCGGCGCGCGAGCTGCTGGGTGAGCTTGTAGCTTCATCTCTGGCCAAGCTGCCCATCCCCAAGATGATGCGCTGGGGCGACAAGACCATCCAGTTCGTGCGTCCGGTGTTCACCGTGACCCTGCTGCTGGATGGGGATCTGGTGCCCGCTCACATTCTGGGTATCGACTCCGCCCGCACCATCCGCGGTCACCGCTTTATGGGCGAGAGCGAGTTCACCATCGACAATGCCGACCAGTACCCGCAGATCCTGCTGGAGCGCGGTATGGTGGTGGCCGACTTTATGGCCCGCAAGGCCAAGATCAAGGCTGACGTCGAAGCGGCCGCTGCCGCCTTCGGTGGCGTCGCCGATCTGGACGACGCCCTGCTGGAAGAGGTCACCGCACTGGTCGAATGGCCTGTGGTGCTGACCGCCAACTTCGAAGAGAAGTTCCTGGCCGTTCCCGCCGAGGCGCTGGTTCACACCATGAAGGGTGACCAGAAGTACTTCCCGGTCTACGACAAGAGCGGCAAGCTGCTGCCGAAGTTCATCTTCGTCACCAACATCGAGTCCAAAGACCCGAGCCAGATCATCAGCGGCAACGAGAAGGTGGTTCGCCCCCGTCTGTCTGACGCAGAGTTCTTCTTCAAGACCGACCTCAAGCAGAGCCTGGCCTCCCGCCTGCCGCGCCTCGAAACCGTGCTGTTCCAGCAGCAGCTCGGCACAGTCCGGGCCAAGGTCGAGCGCATCGAGACCGTCGCCGGCTTCATCGCCGAGCGCATCGGTGCCAACGTGGCTCAGGCCAAGCGTGCCGGCCTGCTCTCCAAGTGTGATCTCATGACCAACATGGTCGGCGAGTTCGCCAGCACCCAGGGCGTCATGGGGATGCACTACGCCCGTCACGACGGCGAAGACGAAGTGGTGGCCGTGGCCCTGAACGAGCAGTACATGCCGCGCTTCGCCGGTGATGCCCTGCCGTCCGCTCTGGAAGCCTGCGCCGTGGCGCTGGCCGACAAGCTCGACACCCTGGCCGGTATCTTCGGCATCGGCATGCTGCCCAAAGGTGACAAGGATCCGTTCGCCCTGCGTCGCGCCGCCATCGGTGCCCTGCGCATCATGACCGAGAAGCAGCTGGACCTGGATCTGGTTGAACTGGTGGAAGAAGCAGTACGCGTCTACGGCGACAAGCTGACCAACAAGACCGTCGTCACCGACGTGGTCGACTTTATGCTGGGCCGCTTCCGCGCCGCCTATCAGGACGAAGGCATTGGTGCCGACGTGGTGCTGGCCGTGCTGGCCCGCCGCCCGACCCGTCCGCTCGACTTCGATCGTCGCGTCAAGGCCGTCAGCCACTTCCGCAGCCTGGATGCCGCACTGGCACTGGCTGCCGCCAACAAGCGCGTGAGCAACATTCTGGCCAAGGTCGAAGGCGAACTGCCGACTGCCGTCAAACCGGAACTGCTGCAAGACGCTGCCGAGAAGGCGCTGGCCACTCAGGTTGCTGCCCTGCAAGCCGAACTGGCGCCGCTGTTCGCTGCCGGTGACTACCAGGCCGCCCTCACCCGTCTGGCCGCCCTGCGCGAGCCGGTCGACACCTTCTTCAACGAGGTGATGGTGATGGCAGACGACGAGGCCCTCAAGGCCAACCGTCTGGCGCTGCTGAACAACCTGCGCAACCTGTTCCTGCAAGTCGCGGATATCTCGCTGCTGCAGTAATTGAGGTTTGTTGGCTAAATCAAAAAACGGCGCCGAAAGGCGCCGTTTTTATTTTGAGGTATGTCATACATATGGGATTATTTTATTGACCTAGTACATGTCTAGTGTTCCTTTGATACAAACACTGAAAAAGTGAGTACTGATATGTCAAAGATAAAAGCCCAAGAAAAATTCTATGAGTTTTTGAAAGAAAAGCAGAAGACAAACTCCTATTTTTCGAAAGAAGATGTAATCGCTGCCACAGGGTGGAAACCATCAACATTCAAATCATATTTAGGAAAAGGGTGGATAAGTAGCTTCATAGTTCAGGTAGAGACAGATATATTTGAGGCACAAAACACTCTAAATATAAACTTCACTGAATTCAGAAAAAAGCAATCTCAAAGCAAAAACTATAGAGAGTTAGGACATAACTGTAAAAACAGTCTCGCAAGAGCGCTATTAAAGAAATCCAGAGATAACATGATGCTAGCTCTTGAATTATATAACAGACCATCACTTGAAAATAAATTGGATGGTTTTGTGATGCTTTTTTCAACTGCGTGGGAACAACTTCTTAAATCTATGGTAATAGAAAAATTTGGTGAAAAAACCATCTATGCAACTGTAAGCAAAAAAGGTATAAAATAAACTATTTCTCTGCGCCAATCATTAGACAAGATATTCCCAAGCTCAGAGAGCAGAATAAGAAAGAACATTGAAAGAATCTCTGATTGGCGTGACAACGCCGTTCACCTTCTAATGCCTGAGATACAAGGTTTGGCATCAAGGATTTTTCAGGCTGGTGTTATTAACTATTCATCGCAATTCGAATCATTTTCTGAAGTCCCATTTCTCTCTTATCAACATGCAGGCATGTTATCTCTTGTTGGCGATTTTAACATCCCACCAATATCTATTCTTAGAGAGCAATATGGCGATTCCTGTGACGAAATTCTATCTCTAGTAAAAACATTACAGGATGAAATAGAAGAAAATGATGATATTGACTTTGCGATACCAATAAATGTATCCCTTGTCTATGCAAAGAAAGATAGTTCAGGACTTAAAATTCTAGCAAATGCGAATGGCAGCAAAGAGGATTTAGAAAGCCTACGAAATGCACTGATTGTAGAAAAAGCTGTAGACCCAGAAAAAACGCACCCATACCCACAGGGAACTGCAGTAAAAGAAATCAACAGAATACTGCAAGACAATTACTCAGAAGAGAAACTTATCTCTTGCTTACCTGCTCGAGATAAAAATGGTAGACCTGCCCTCAATAGCCATTGTTTCTTATCTCTGGTAGAGAAGGCCGGATGGAAAAAGAACAACAATGAGTTTCATCATTATCAGGCTATATCTAACAGACATTTATATTCTGATGCTTGCATACAGGAAGCAGTAAATAAAATAACTGGAAACGACTCTTTCCTGAAGAATGCAAAAAGAGATAAAAATAAATGACTTAGTTGTAAATTAACTATGGAAGGGCTGGGACGGAAGGGCTGGGACACCCACCTAATCCCAGCTTTGACAACTCACGCCTCCTCCACCTTTCTTAAACCGTGAGACCCGAGGAGAGAGCCGCCATGACCATCGCCCGTTCACGCCAGATCAGCCTCGCCGATACGCCTTACTACCACGTGGTCAGCCGCTGCGTCCGGCGCGCCTTTCTCTGCGGCCAGGATGCTCACTCAGGCCAAAGCTACGAGCACAGACGCCAATGAAGGGCTGGGACACAATGAAGGGCTGGGACACCCACCTAGCCCCAGCTTTGACAACTCACGCCCCCTCCACTTTCCTTAAACCGTGAGACCCGAGGAGATAGCCGCCATGACCATCGCCCGTTCACGCCAAATCAGCCTCGCCGATACGCCTTACTATCACGTGGTCAGCCGCTGCGTCCGGCGCGCCTTTCTTTGCGGCCAGGATGATCACTCAGGCCAAAGCTACGAGCACAGGCGCCAATGGGTTGCCGACAAGCTGGGCCAGCTGTCACAGGTCTTTGCCATCGGCATCTGCGCCTATGCCGTGATGAGCAATCACTATCATCTGGTACTCAAGGTGCAGGCCAACATTGCCCATGAGTGGAGTGAACGGGAGGTGGCTGAACGCTGGTCCCGCCTGTTTCAGTGGCCCTTGTTGGTACGGCGCTGGTATCAGGGAGAGGAACTGATAGCACCCGAGCTGGACCTTGTGCACCAGCTGATCGCCCAGTGGCGGGAGCGCCTCCATTCCATCAGCTGGCTGGTACGCTTGCTGAACGAGTCGCTGGCCCGCCAGGCCAATCAGGAAGATGGCTGCAAGGGGCGCTTCTGGGAGGGGCGCTTCAAAAGCCAGGCCCTGCTCACCGAATCGGCGCTGCTGGCCTGCATGACCTATGTCGACCTCAATCCCATTCGGGCTGGCATCGCGACCACTCCGGAGGAGAGCGACTTCACCAGCATCCAGCAACGCATCGAGCAAACAGCTGATCTAGCCACACCGGCTCCCTTGTTGTTGCCTTTTGCGAGAGAAGGTAAGCCAGAGGCGCTCCCCTGCTATTTTGCCGATTATCTGGCGCTGGTGGATTGGACAGGGCGAGCTATTCGCCTGGATAAACATGGCCATATCCCGCACCATCTCGCACCTGTGTTCCAGCGCCTGGGCATAGCAGAGGGGCAATGGTTTGGGCAAGTCACCCTGTTTCAGCGCCACGGTATCAGAGCCATTGGTGACAAGCTTTGCTGTCAGCGCTACGCCGCCCATTGTGGCCAGACGCGATGTTATCAGCCCAGTCCTTGATACCTGAAAGCCTCGCGAGTTCACCACCAATAGATCGATGACAGCAGCCCTCGTTGACGCTGCACGGGCACTGATTGCCCACAGGCAGCCACTGACGCTCGCTCAAGCTCACAGCTCGCACTACCACCGCAGTTTCATGCCTTCCATCCCCGGAATCAGCCTGCACACGAATGGGGCTTTCAGGTTATCCGCCATTTCCCATCAGGTGGGTGTCCCAATGAGAGACCTCCTAATGAGAGACCAACTCAGGGAGGGGAGGATGCCGATCTGCCGGTGTCTTTCGATGGGTTATGTCTTGGAAGAGATGAATTGGACGGCAAGGCAATCATGCTTTCTGCGCCTTCATTCAGCCCCGGTTAATATCTGAAAGTCAGGGGTCTATATAATGGCTAAATATCTGTCATTGGATTGACCGGAATAGCTGTCGGGTCAAGTGATAGAAAAACATATTGGCAGCATTTTCAATATGCATCACTGCAAAGGGCACTTTCATGAAACGTCACCTTATCCTTCTTGGCGCCATTCTGGTACTGAGTGCTTGCTCCTCCACTCCCAGCAGCGAATATACGAAAGCGGGTGCCTCAGAAGCCCAGAGAACAGATGCCTTATCCGAGTGCCAATATCAGGTCAAACTCAACAAGATCGAGGATGAAGAGCAGGCAGAGCTGATCAACCTGTGCATGCAAGGCAAAGGCTTCCGTCTGACCCCGGTTGAATAACCCCCTATGACCGCCTGAAACAATATCTGCCCAATGTAAAAAGCCCCATATGATGACCATGTTTGGGGCTTTCAATCCTTAGGCCGCAATGGAAAGGCCGCAATCAATCAACCTGTGGCCAAGCTCCCGACTCACAGCCCCCCCGGCAAGGCTGTGACTCCTCAAAGCACGATGCCGAGCTGCCGTTTCAACTGCCGCTGCCCCTTGGGGGTCAGGGTCAGTTCACGGCTCTCCAGCCCGCGTACCAACCACCCCTTGTCCAGCATATGGCTGAGCAGGCGGGCACCTAGCTGGCCGCCAAGATGCATGCGTCGCTCGCTCCAGTCGAGACAGTGGCAGGCGAAGGGGCGCTTGCCAGTCGCCACGCAGTCGATGCCAAGCTGACCGAGATGCTGCTCCCCCTGCGGGGTCAGCCCATGGCCCTCAGCCTCCAGCCAGCCCTGGCTCATCAGGCCGTCATGGAGCCTCACCCCCAGCTCGCCCGCCAGATGGTCATAACAGCTACGAGCAAAGCGCAGCCGCTCCGGGGTCTTGCTCCTGAGCGCCCCCGTGCCCATGTCCACCAGCCCCATCAGTTGCTCCACCACCAGCGCCACCTCATGGCTCGCGATGCGGTAGTAGCGATGCTTGCCCTGCCGGACACAGGCCGTCAGCCCCTGTTGCTGGAGCCGGGCCAGGTGGCTGCTGGCGGTTGACGCCGACACCTCGGCCATCAGGCTCAGCTCGGTTGCCGTCCAGGCACGCCCATCCATCAGGGCGCACAACATGCGGGCGCGGCTGCCATCGGCGATGGCGGCCGCCACCTGCGCCAGACCTTGTTCCAGGCTATCCTGCTTGCTCATCTCGCTACTCTCTGCTTGCCCCTGTCATTGCCACTCTGCCGTGACCCTGCGGGCCTTGTCGATGTCGTCGGTCACCAGGATCAGCTGGTTGGCATGGTCGCTGTACAGGGTGATGATGTTGACCGAGGCCTCCCCCAGAGCGCTGCAGATGGCCCCCAGCTGCCCCGGCAGCTCCTGCTTGAGGCGGCGCACCAGCACCTCGCGCACGGCCACCACTTCCAGCCCCCCTTGCTCGGCGGCCCGGGCCGCAGCGGCGCCATCCCCCACCAGAAAGTGGGCATGGCCTGCGCCCCCCAGGGTGAACATGCCGCCCCCTTCCAGGCTGACACCGGCCCGCCCCATCAAGATCCCGAACTGCCCCAGTGTGCCCGGGTTATCGGGCAGCATCACGTGAATATCGTACATCCCTGCTTCTCCTTGGTGACTCGAGTCCGCAGAGTAATGCCATGGCCGGGGCAACGCTTCGATGGCGGACGAAGTGTCCACCCCTTCTACCCGTGACGACCCAAGCAAAACGGCGCCCGAAGGCGCCGCTTTTTCTGCATCAGAGCCGATCAGCCGGTATAGACAGGCAGCAGCCCCGCCATGTTGAGCAGATGGAAGGCGGCGGTCAGCACCCCGAACAGGATCACCAGCCCTATCATCAGGATACCGCCGGGAGCGCGGAAGCCCGCGCTGCCAGCAGGCGCGGCCTTGCGCACCTTCCAGGCCAGCAGCGGCGGTATGATGCAGGTCCACAGGGTGGCCACGGCGCCCGCATAGCCGATGGCCACCAGGAAGCCGAACGGGAAGAGCAAGGAGAGCACCAGAGGCGGCAGGAAGGTGACGCCCCAGGACTTGGCGCGGCCGCCCCGGCTGTTGTCGAACTTGAACAGATCCGCCAGATAGTCGAACACCCCCAGGCCCACCCCGATAAAGGAGGAGAGAATGGCCGCCATGGAGAAGGCGTTGAGGGCATTGGCCACCGCCTTGGATTCGATCACCGAGCCCAGGGCCTTGAGCAGGGCATCCACGTTGCCCCCTTGCTCGATCACCGGGCCAAACTCGCTGCGGGGCAGGTTGCCGAACACGCTCACCAGCCAGATGAGGTAGAAGGTGAGGGCGATGACGGTCCCTCCCAGGATGGCGCGGCTGGCGCGGCGCTCCTCGCCGTAGTAGGCCCGCATGGACGACACCGAGTGGTGATAGCCGAAGGAGGTGAGCGCCACCGGCAGCATCACCAGGGCATAGGGGGCGTAGTGGGTCTCACTGCCGACCCGATCGAGCAAGAGATCGAGGCGGATGTTCATCGACAGGCCAGAGATGCCGAAGGCAAAGCTCAGCCCCATCAGGATCACCAGCAGCACAGAGATGCGGTCCACCGCCTGGGTGGAGTGCCACACCAGCACGGAGAAGACCAGGGTGAACAGCACGGAAGCCCAGTGGCTGCCCATTCCCGTCATGCCATCTATGATGAGACCGGCCGAGGTGATATAGGCGTAGAGCAGTATGCCGCCGACGAAATAGACGCTGAGGTTGTTGAGGGCATTGACCTTGTTCCCCAGCAGATCCCGGGTCACGGTATCGAAGGAGACGCGCAGCGGATAGCCCTTGTAGGATTCGAGCAGCATCCAGCCAGAGACCGTCATCACCACCATGGTCAGCGCCACCGCGAGCATGGACCAGAGGCTCCAGGCACCCGCGCCCGCACTCGGCAGTCCCAACATACCGGCTCCCACACAGACGCCGGCAATGATGCATGCCCCGCCCACCAACGATGGTTTCTGTTCCATTACTCCCCCAAACGGATTGTTGACTGGTCACGGCGCGCCGCCGTGCTTCTCCTGCGTTCGCCAATGCTGGCGCCGGGGGACTTTACCCTTCATGCCTTCGGGTATCAAATCCGGGGGCGAATTGATGGGAAATGGGGGCGATATACGGCCATTGCTCCCCTGTTCGGGGTGGTTCAGGCGCCAGACACCACAGGGGGCGCCCGCAGGCGCCCCCTGTCGGCTTGCCGGAGGGTTGAGGTCAACCGGTATAGATGGGCAGCATGCCCGCCATGGCCATCAGGTGGAAGATGGCCGTCAGCACCCCGAACAGGATGACGGCCACCACCATGGGCTGGCCACCGGGGGCCTTGAAGCCGCCCCCTTGTGGCGCCAGCTCCCGGGATTTTTTCGCCAGCAGGGCGGGGATGATGCAGGCCCAGACGGTCGCCGCCGCCCCGGCATAGCCGATGGCCACCACGAAGCCGAAGGGGAACAGCAAGGAGAACACCAGAGGCGGCAGGAAGGTGACGCCCCAGGACTTGGCACGGCCCTGGCGGCTGTTGTCGAACTTGAACAGATCCGCCAGATAGTCGAACACCCCCAGGCCCACCCCGATGAAGGAGGAGAGGATGGCCGCCATGGAGAAGAGGTTGATGGCGTTGGATACCCGCCTGGATTCGATCACCGAGGCCAGCGCCCCGAGCAGCACATCGACGTCGCCCCCCTTGGCGATGATGGGGCCGAAGGCATTGCGAGGCAGGTTGCCGAAGATGCTCAGCAGCCACAGCAGGTAGAGCGCCAGCGCGATCAGGGTGCCCCCCAGGATCGCCTGCTTGGCCTTCTGCTCCTCGCCGTAATAGGCCCGCATCGACGCCACCGAGTGGTGGTAGCCGAAGGAGGTGAGCGCCACCGGCAGCATGGCCAGGGCATAGGGCGCCTGACCCAGCTCCTCGGTGAGGGAGTGGAACAGCATGGTCGCGTCTATGTTGGCGGCAAGGCCCGACACCCCGAACACGAAGCTCAGCACCATAAAGGCGATCAAGACGACCGAAACCCGATCCACCGCCCGGGTCGAATGCCAGACGAAGCAGGAGAACACCAGCACGAACAGCACCGAGGCCAGCTGACTATTGATGCCGAGCAGGCCGCTCAGGATCAGACCCGAGGAGGTGATATAGGCATACAGCAGAATGCCGCCGACGAAATAGACGGTCAGGTTGTTGAAGATATTTATCTTGTGACCGAGCAGATCCTTGGTCACCGAATTGAAGGAGGCGGTCAATTCATAGGGTTTGAAGGCTTCCAGCAACATCCAGCCGGAGACCGTCATGATGATCATGGTGAGAATAATGGCCAACGAGGACCAGCTGGTCCAGGCGCCCGCCCCCGCACTCGGCAACCCCAGCATGCCGGCGCCGACACAGACGCTGGCAATAATGCAGGCCCCTCCCGTCACGGATGGTTTCGATGTCATGTGTTGTCACTCCCGAAATTTCACAGAGCTGTGAAAAAAAAAGAGGCACCTGATTAAGTGCCCCTGACTCGTTATGCTTCTATTAATTTTTCACTCTTCTTGCTGACCGCCTGACCCTGAGGCTCGACCTCCTTCAATCTGGCGGTGAAGTGGCGCAGCACGGCTGGCTCATAGATAAAGTCGAGCCCCTTCACGTTCCTGGCGTTCTTCTTCACCTCGCCGAAGGCCTCGATGACAAAGTCCATGTGGGTCTGGGTATAGGTGGCGCGCGGTATGGTGAGGCGCAGCAGCTCGGCCGGGCAGGGATGCTGCTTGCCGGTGGCGGGATCCCGCCCCAGCAGCAGGGAGCCTATCTCCACCGCCCGGATGCCCGCCACCTTGTACAACTCGCACGCCAGCGCATGGGCCGGGAACTGATCCGCCGGGATATGGGGCAGCAGCTTGCCGGCGTCCACGAAGGCCGCGTGGCCTCCCGCCTGCTGGCACACCACGCCGATCGCCTCGAGGCCATTCACCAGGTACTGCACCTGACCGATGCGGTAGGCCAGCCAGTCCTGGCGCATGCCATCGCGCAGGCCGACCGCGAGTCGCTCCATGGCGCCCCCTTCCAGACCGCCGTAGGTCGGGAAGCCCTCCTGCACCACGCAGAGGGTGCGGCACTCGGTGTAGACGTCCAGCATGCCGTCGTCCTTGAAGCAGAGCAGGCCGCCCATCTGCACCATGGCATCCTTCTTCGCGGACATGGCGAGACCGTCGGCGTACTTGTAGGACTCCATGGTGATGGCCTCTATGCTCCAATCGGCGTAGCCGGGCTCGCGCTGCTGGATGAAGTAGGCGTTCTCCGCGAAGCGGGCCGAGTCCATGATGACCGGAATCTCATATTGTTGGGCGATGGCATAGACCGCCTTCAGGTTGGCGATGGAGACCGGCTGGCCACCGGCGGAGTTGCAGGTGATGGTGCTGACGATATAGGGCACGTTGGCCGGGCCCGCCTCCAGGATGGCCTCCTCCAGCTTGACCAGATCGAAGTTGCCCTTGAAGTCGGCGGTGACCGAGGTATCAAACGCCTCCTTGGTGTAGACGTTCTTGGCCACGCAGCAGTTGATCTGGGTATGCCCCTGGGTGGTGTCGAAGAAGTAGTTGGAGAGCGCCACCATCTTCTTGCGATCCAGCCCCTTCTCCTGCTCCCGCTTCTTGATCAGCACCGGGATGTAGATCTGCTCGGCGCCGCGCCCCTGGTGGGTGGGGATGGTGAGGGAGTAGCCGAAGATCTCCTGCACCGCCTTCTGCAGGGCGTAGTAGCTGCGGCTGCCGCTGTAGGCCTCGTCGCCGCGCAGCATGGCGGCCTGCATGTCCTGGGTGATGGCGCCGGTGCCGCTGTCGGTCAGCAGATCGATGAAGACATCCTCGCTGTCCAGCAGGAAGGGGTTCATGCCTGCCCTGACGATCGCCTCGTCCCGGTAGGCACGGGTGGTACGCTTGACCGGCTCGATGACACGAATGCGGAACGGTTCGGGAAGATGCTTGAAGTTTTCCATAATATAAACACCCATATTTAAATATTCAGGATGAGTCTCATCAGCCGCCCAAAATAGAACATTGGCAGCGCGCAAATAATGAGATCGGGTGCACGACATCGCCTCGCCAATAAACAAGACGAGAACAGGTGCAGACTATTTCAGATCAGGTATGCAGACGGGCCGGTCACATCTCGATGAATGCACAGACACCGCGGGGATATTACAGCGGGAAGAAGAAAGCGATTTTATGATCCAGGGTAAACCACTTGGGCGAAGCGATCATGGTAGCCATGTTGTTGCTCATCTGGTTGGAATTAACAACGTTGAATAACCCGATCCATTATGGAGAGCCCCCGCCCATGATCAATTGCCACTTCCACGATTTGGGATGGCGCTAACAGTTTGGCGGGGAATATTTATACAGCCCTGGTCAGGGTCCCCGTCAGCGGCGGCTTAGTGGTTCAACCAGGGCAGCCGTTGCAGCAGCCAGTATCGATCCGCCAGGCTGGTCTGGCTGACCCAGAGATCCAGCAGGCCGTGGGCCAGCAGCGGCAGCATCAGCAACAGCAGATAGAGCAACCCCAGCAGCCGCTGGGGGCTGAGCCGGCGATGGGGCGTGCCGAGGTGCAGCGCATCGGCACGTTTGGGGCAGGCGGCCACACAGCTCAGGCAGCCGCTGCACTCCAGGCTGCGCACCGCGATGAGTCGGTGCACCTGAATGCGGGAGGGACAGGCGCGGGAGCACCTGTCACAGTCATGGCCCGCACTGCGCAGGCAGCGGGCCGGATCCCGGCGGATGCGCAGCGGGGTCAGCAGGCCGAGCAGGGCCAGCCAGGCGCCATAGGGGCAGAGATAGCGGCAGAACCCCTGCCGGAAGGCGGCGGTCAGCAGCAGCACCCAGCCCAGGCAAGCCCCGGAGAGCAGGTTCAGGTTGAAGAAGAAGGCCCCCATCTTCATGTCCGCCGCCTGATGGTAGGGGCTGGCGAGATAGCCGGGCAGAGCGGCGCCGGGCACCGCGATCAGCACGATAAACAGCAGGAAGCCGAGCACCAGAAACTTCTGGGCCCGCAGCAGCCCATCGAGCCAGAGGGGGGGCGTCCACTCCCCCGGCAGCAGGCGGCTGCGCAGACGATACAGCCACTCCCCCACCAGCCCGAGCGGGCAGAACCAGGCGCAGAACGCCCGCCCCAGCAACAGGGCCGACAGGCTGAGCACCAGCACTGTCACCGTCGCCGCCGGATGGTGCGGATCCGCGATGCCCTGGCCGAGCCAGGCCCGTAGCCCGAGCCCGCCGGCGATGGGCAGGAAGCCGTCGACCACGTCGGGGCGCACCAGCCAGGGGGTCTCCCCCTGCCCCAACTGCCAGAGATGGAGCCCATACTGCAGCGCCACCAGCCCCCAGCAGAGCAGCAGCAGGTGGCGGGTCCAGGCCCGCAGCGGCTGGCTGTTGATCCCGCCGAGTACCGGCAGCGGCCGGTATCTGTGCCACAGGGCGAGGGGGACGACCACCAGCCCCAACCCGATCCAGAGCAGGCTGTCCGCCACCAGCAACCAGAGCATGAGCAGCAGGCCGAGGGCAAGACGCCACTGCCAGCTCGATCGCGCCTGCCACGCCAGCAGCACCAGATAGACCAGGCCAGCCACCATGGTCATGGCTTCAATCAGGCTCATGCATCTCCCTCATAGCACTCATTCGGATAAGGGGGCAGGATAACGAACATCTGAATTGATTATTTTGATCTGCATGGGCAGAGGGGCCATTCATCAGGATGGATCCCACCGGCGCTCACCCTTTGCGACTGTTGAACCTTATTATTTTCGGCTGTTGAACAGGGGCTGATCCGACGAACCCTGCTCGGCCCAGAAGTGGATATTGAAGCGAGCATCCTCCGACAGCTCGACCCTGTGCCAGTACTGGGGCGGGCTGGTGGCAAACTCCCCGGCCCGGATCACCAGGCTCAGCTCCGGCTGTTCGGCCTGTTCGTCGGCAAAGCCGTGATAGGTGACGGTGCCCTCCATCACGCAGAGCTGGCCGAACACCCCGGCCGCCGTGTTGTGGTGGCTGAGCAGGGCCTGGGGCACATTCTCGCGGGTGAAGAAGGGGGTGGAGCGACGCACCACCCAGTGAGACGGAATCAGTTGCATGGCCATATCAGTTCTCCTCGAATGGCCGGTCTGCCCGGCCTTGAATAGTTGGCGGATCAGCGGGGCAGCTGACGCAGCAGCGGGAAGGCGGCGCTCATCTGATCCCCACCCACCACGAAGCCGCACAGCTCGCCATCTTCCCCGCGCGCCTCGGCCACCAGGCCCTGGCTGTTCCAGCGGCACTGCCAGGCGAGATCCTCGCCCTGGGTGCGGCCCGCCAGCTGCAAGGGATAGCGCGGCGTCTTCACCTTTATCAGCATGGGGGGCAGGATAAGCGGGGTCGGGGTGCCGAGCAGGGTGCGCGCCAGCGCATTGGCCCCCAGCACTATGGGTTGCAGGAAGGGGAGCAGCTGGCCCCGCCACTGCACGCAATCCCCCAGCGCGAAGATATGGGGATCGCTGGTCTGCAAGCTGTCGTCGACCAGGATGCCACGCTCCACCTCCAGCCCGGCCCCCCGGGCCAGGGCCAGATTCGGCCGCAGGCCGATCGCGGCGATCACCAGATCCTGCTCGCAGGTGCGGCCGTCGGTCAGGGTCACTCGCCAGCCATCGCCGGGCTGGGCGTCCATTCTGGCAATACCCGTCCCGAACTGCAGACTGACCCCCTGACTGCGCAGCGCCTGTTGCAGCGGCTGGGTCAGGGTGGCAGGCAGCAGAGCGCTGAGCGGGCTGTCGGCCAGATCCACCAGCGTCACCTCTTTTCCTGCGCTCGCCATGTCCATCGCCAGCTCGCAGCCAATCAGCCCGGCCCCCAATATCATGATGCGTCTGGCCTGCTGGATCAGCCCCTCGGCGGCGGCGTACTCCTGCTGGCTGTTGAGGGTCACCAGATGCTCGCTGCCCGGTATCTCGGGGCGCGCCGCACTGGCGCCGGTGGCCAGCACCAGCTGGCCGTAGGGGAAGCTGCCCTGCGAGGTCAACAGGGTGCGCCGGGTGGGATCTATGCCGAGAACCTGGCAGTGGGGCAGCAGCGTGATGCGCTGCTGCTCGGCAAAGTCGCTGCCGCTCTGCCGGGTCATGGCGGCGGCGGCACAGCCCCGGCTCACCACGTGGCTCAAGTCCGGCTTGTTGTACTCGTCGCCGCTGTCGGCGGTGATGAGACGGATGGGCTGCACCCCATCCAGCTTGCGCAAACTCTTGACCAGCTGCTGGGCGGCAAAGCCGCTGCCGATCACCACTATCTCCCGGCTGGCACCGGCGTCACTCAGGGTTGCTGCATTCATACACAGGCCTCCGCCCCACAGGGTTCAAATACCTCCTTGCCGATGCCGCAGCCCGGGCAGAGGAAGCTGTCAGGTACCTGTGCCCAGGGAGTGCCCGGCGCCACCAGCTGATCCGGCTCCCCCTGGGCCGGGTCATAGACCCACTGGCAGACGGTGCAGAGCATGGGCTGATCGTCGTCCCATTCAGCGGCGGCCGGTGCGGCTTGCGGCGCCTTGGCGATCACGGGGGCAGGCGTCACCGCAGTCTGAGTTGTGGAAAAAACTGGGACACCCACCTCAACTCCTACCTCAACTACCGGAGCCGCTGCGGCGCTAGTTGTGATGATTGGACGGGGCGCTTCCAGCGGATGCAGGGCCCACTGGCGGGCGAGTTGACGGCCGTGCTCGCGGCACAGGGCCAGCGCCGAGCCATCCGGGCGCCACTTGGCCTTGAGGGAGAGGCTGATGTCGAATCCCGCATCCATCAGCCGGGTCTGGATCCTGTCCACCGCACCGCCGGTCCAGCCGTAGCTGCCGAAGGCCGAGGCCCGCTTGTTACGGAAGCGCAGGCCGGTGATCTCTTCGAGCATGCCCGCCACCTTGGGCATCATGACGTTGTTCATGGTGGAAGAGCCCACCAGCACTCCCTTGGAGCGGAACACCTGGGTCAGGATCTCGTTCTTGTCGTGGCGGGCCACGTTGAAGATCTTCACCGCCACCCCCGGGTCCACCTCGTGGATGCCCTGGGCGATGGCGTCGGCCATCATGCGGGTGTTGTTGGACATGGAGTCGTAGAAGAGGGTGATGCGGTCTTCCTGATAGTGGTCGGCCCACTCCAGGTATTTCAGGATGATCTGGGTGGGGTCCTCGCGCCAGACGATGCCGTGGGAGGTAGCCACCATGCTCACCGGCAGGTTGAAGCCGAGCACTTCCTTGATCTTGGCGGTCACCAGCGGGCTGAAGGGGGTGAGTATGTTGGCGTAGTAGCGCTGGCACTGCTCCATCAGCTCAACCTGATCCACCTCATCGTTGAACAGGTGCTCGTCGCAGTAGTGCTGGCCGAAGGCGTCGTTGGAGAACAACACTGCGTCCTCCGTCATATAGGTCATCATGCTGTCGGGCCAGTGCAGCATGGGGGTCTCGATAAACACCAGCTGCTTGCCGTTGCCTATGTCCAGGCT
The DNA here is from genome assembly GCF_040908275.1 of Aeromonas sp. R4-3. Lineage (NCBI taxonomy): Bacteria > Pseudomonadati > Pseudomonadota > Gammaproteobacteria > Aeromonadales > Aeromonadaceae > Aeromonas > Aeromonas sp. R4-3. Next base: position 37,831 of record NZ_JBFODK010000010.1, on the reverse strand, counting down.
GTCGCCGGTTTTCACCGGCTGGAAGTTCCACTCCGGATGATGATGGTGACCTGTGATGGAGTCGATGGCGTTGTGGGTGCAGTAGATGGGGGTGCCGGGGATACGGGCCATCAGCTCGGTCAGGGCGCCGGCGTGATCCTCCTCGGCGTGGTTGATCACCACATAATCGATAGAAGCGAGATCGATCTCCGCCGCCAGATTCTGCACGAACTCCCGGCTGAACTTGTGATCGACTGTGTCGATCAGCACGTTCTTCCCTTCGCGGATGAGGTAGCTGTTGTAGCTGGTGCCCTTGTGGGTCTTGTACTCGGTGCCGTGGAAGTCGCGCACCTCCCAGTCTCGTTGGCCGACCCAGTGGATGTTGTTCTTGACGTGAATGCTCATCAGGCAGTTCCTCAGCAGGCAATAGTGAATGTGTGACTGAATTCCCTATTGCAGCGGACGTGCCAACTTATAACTTATTGTTTTTACTAGATTACAATATCTGTCATTGTTATTTAGACAGCCCCTCTCTATAGTCAAAATCACAAATAAACTGTCATTTGGACAATCATCGTGATCTCGACCGACAGCCTGGCGCGCATCGCCCTCGACCTGCAACTCGGCATCTCCCACCAGGACAGGTTCCACCGTCTGATCCAGAGCGTGCGCAGCCTGCTGCACTCCGATGCCTCTGCCCTGCTGCGCTATGAGGGGGGCCAGTTCATCCCGCTCGCCATCGACGGCCTGATGCAGGACGTGCTGGGCCGCCGCTTCGCCCTCAAGGATCACCCGCGCATGGAGGCCATAGCCCGCGCTGGCGACGTGGTGCGCTTTCCCGCCGACAGCTCCCTGCCCGACCCCTACGACGGTCTGATCCCGGATCACGACGACTTCAAGGTACACGCCTGCGTAGGCCTGCCACTCTTCTCAGATCAGACCCTCATCGGTGCCCTGACCATAGACGGCATGAACCCGACCCAGTTCGACGGCATCAGCGACGAGGAGTTGCGGCTGGTGGGGGCCCTGGCCGCCGCCGCCCTCAGCAACGCCCTGCTGCTGGAACGCCTCGCCCGCCAAAGCAGCGAGCCCCTCGCCTCAGCCCCCCATGCCGAGGGCCAGCCGGAGATGATAGGCCACTCCCCCGCCATGGCCCGGCTGCGCCACGAGATAGACGTGGTGGCGAGCTCGGAGCTGAACGTGCTGATTTTGGGGGAGACGGGGGTGGGCAAGGAGCTGATCGCCAAGGCGGTGCATCAGGGCTCACCCCGCGCCGGCGCGCCCCTGGTCTATCTCAACTGCGCCGCCCTGCCGGAGTCGGTGGCCGAAAGCGAGCTGTTCGGTCACGTGAAGGGGGCCTTCACCGGCGCCATCCACAACAGGGCTGGCAAGTTCGAGCTGGCGGACAAGGGCACCCTGTTTCTGGACGAGATTGGCGAGCTGTCGCTGGCGCTGCAGGCCAAGCTGCTGCGGGTGCTGCAATACGGGGATCTGCAGCGCATAGGTGACGACACCCCCCTCAAGGTCAATGTGCGCATCCTGGCGGCCACCAACCGGGATCTGAAGCAGGCTGTGGTCGAGGGGCAGTTTCGAAGCGATCTCTACCACCGCCTGAGCGTCTTCCCGATCCTGGCCCCGGCGCTGCGGGAACGCCCCGGCGACATTCCCCTGCTGGCCGGTTATTTTTGCGAACGCTGCCGGGTCAGCCTGGGGCTGGAGCGGCTGCGCATCCTGCCCGGGGCGCTGGCACTGCTCGAGGGTCACGACTGGCCGGGCAACGTGCGCGAACTCGAGCACGCCATCCACAGAGCCGCCGTGCTGGCCAGGGCCGAACAGGGCAGCCAGTCCCCGGCCCTGGATGCCCACCACTTCAATCTGGGGGCGGCGGTCTCGCCGCCGCCTGCCGCCAGCACGGCCACCCCGGCCCCGTCCGTCGCCACCGGCCTCGGCCTGCGCGCCGCCACCGACGCCTTCCAGCTCCAGCTGATAGAGCAGACCCTGGCGGCCCAGGACGGCAACTGGGCCGCCACCGCCCGGGTGCTGGCGCTGGACGGCGGCAACCTGCACCGGCTCGCCAGGCGGCTCGGCCTCAAGCCCTGAGGGGCGACGCCGGGCCCCAAAAACAAAAACCCCCTCGCGAGGGAGGGGGTTTGGGGACAACCGAAGTGGCGATCAGCGCAGGGACTTGACCGAGCGACGAACGATCAGCTCGGGCTGAACCGTCATGGACTCGACTTCCAGGGCCTTGTTGCGGATCCGGCTCACCAGATGCTGCACCGCCAGCAGGCCCAGCTCGGCCTTGGGGTGGCGAATGGTGGTGAGCGGCGGGCTGGAGAAGCGCGCCATCTCCACATCGTCGTAGCCGATCATGGAGATGTCGTCCGGCACCTTGACCCCGGCTTCCCAGGCGGCGCAGATGGCACCTATGGCCATGGGATCGTCGAAGGCAAACACCGCCGTCGGCCGCGGCTTGAGGGCCAGGATCCGCTGCATGGCATCGTAGCCGCTCTGGCTCTCGTAGTCCCCTTCGAAGATCTGCTCGTCCTTCAGGGTCAGGCCATGCTCGCCCAGGGCGTCACGCACCCCGTCCAAGCGCTGCTGGGTGGTCGGCTTGTCGATCTGGCCCGTGATGCAGACGATCTCGGTGTGACCCTGCTCCAGCAGATGACGCACGGCCAGGCGCGCACCAATGCGGGCGTTGTCGTTGATCACGTTGGCAAAGTCGCACTCGGTTCCCCAGTCCAGTACCACCTGGGGCACGTTCTTGTGGATCCGCAGCATGTCCCGCAGCGGGGTGTCGATGTCGGTCCCCAGCACCAGCAAGCCGTCGACCCGCTTCTCCATCAACATGCGCAGATAGTGCTGCTGACGGGGGGGCTGGTTCTCGGTGTTGCACAGGATCAGGCTGTAACCCTGTTCGAAGCAGTAGGCTTCCACCCCTTGCACCACTTCCGCGAAGAAGGGGTTGGCACTGGTGGTGACCAGCATGCCTATGGTCTTGGTCGAGTTGATCTTGAGGCTGCGCGCTACCGAATTGGGCGCGTAGTTGAGTTCTGCCACCGCCTCAAGCACTTTCTGGGTTGCATCTTCGCTGACCCGACGGGTGTGATTGAGTACATGTGAGACGGTGGAGATGGATACGCCTGCCCTGGAGGCGACATCCTTGATAGTGGCCATCTCTGTCTCCTGAATAACAAAGGCGGAACAGTAGCAGATTTCCCGAATAAAGGCTTGGTTTTAACGAGAGCTGCCAGCGAATTGTCAATCTTGGCTAATCTAGGCGGTCATTTCTTTTTGCGCAAACGGAATTTGGTCAAAATGAGAGCGGACGCAGAATGAAATATCGTCAGTTTATTACTCTGAAAATTGTCACCGTGACAATTTGTTGTCAGTATGTTAATCGACATATGCGATATTAAACTCCAAAATATAAACATAAGCAGGGCATTTGTTTCATAAAAGCCCTACCCAACCCGTTCCGGTTAGTATCTTTAACATCTTGTTATTGCACGGCGAGGAATGATAGAACCTTATCTATTGCCGGGCTGGCGGGACACAGGCTCGGAATGACACACGGAAAATGAAACAATCCACTGATTAAGGGACGAATCAATGAATAACTTGAGCAAAATGGCAGTCAGGGCAGCGGTTTCTTTGGCTCTGTTTGGATCAGTCTCCATGGCCAATGCGGCCGATACCATCAAGATCGGCATCGCCGGCCCCCTGACCGGCCCGGTCGCCCAGTACGGTGACATGCAGTTCACCGGCGGCAAGATGGCGGTCGAGCAGATCAACAAGGCGGGCGGCATCAAGGGCAAACAGATCGAAGCCGTCATCTATGACGACGCCTGCGATCCCAAGCAGGCCGTGGCCATCGCCAACAAGGTGATCAACGACGGCGTCAAGTTCGTGGTCGGCCACCTCTGCTCAGACAACACCCTGCCCGCCTCCGACATCTATGAAGATGAAGGTGTGCTGATGGTGACCCCGGCCTCCACCAACCCCAAGATCACCGAGCGTGGCTACCAGCTGACCATGCGCACCATTGGCCTGGACAGCGACCAGGGCCCGACCGCCGCCAAGTACATCATCGAGCAGGTCAAACCCCAGCGCGTGGCCGTCATCCACGACAAGAAGCAGTACGGTGAAGGCATCGCCTCCAGCGTCAAGGCGGCGCTGGACAAGGCTGGCGTCAAGGTAGTGGCATTCGAAGGCATCACCGCCGGGGACAAGGACTTCTCCGCCCTGATCGCCAAGCTGCAGAAAGAGAACGTGGACTTCGTCTACTACGGCGGCTACCACCCGGAGCTGGGCCTGATCCTGCGCCAGGCTGGCGAGAAGGGTCTGAAAGCCAAGTTCATGGGCCCGGAAGGTGTGGGTAACAAGGACATCTCCGCCATCGGCGGCCCGGCCTCCGAAGGCCTGCTGGTCACCCTGCCGAACAAGTACGACCTGCTGCCTGCCAACGCCTCCATAGTAGAAGCCTTCAAGGCCAAGGGTCAGGACTCCTCGGGCCCCTTCGTCTGGACCACCTACGCGGCCATGCAAGCTCTGGCAGCCGGTATCGCCAAGGCGGGTGAAGATGATCCCGCTGCCGTGGCTGCCGCCATGAAGGCCGCACCGATCGACACCGTCATGGGTCCCCTGACCTGGGCACCGAACGGTGACCTGAAGGGCTTCGAATTCGGTGTCTTCCAGTGGCACGCCGACGGTACCTCCACTCAACTCAAATAATCTGCCGGTCGGGGGTGACAAGCGTCACCCCCTCCTTTCTTTGCGGGCAAGTACAGGGAACGCAGTATGTCCGAACACCTTCTTTATCTGGTTCAGCAGCTGCTGAACGGGTTAACCATAGGTAGCACCTATGCGTTGATCGCCATCGGCTACACCATGGTCTACGGCATCATAGGCATGATCAACTTCGCCCACGGCGAGGTCTACATGATCGGCTCCTATGTCGCCTTCATGGTGATGGCCGGGCTCATGATGATGGGCATCGACAGCACAGTGCTGCTGCTGGGCGGCGCCTTTCTGATCAGTATCCTCATCACAGGCAGCTATGGTTGGACCATAGAGCGGGTCGCCTATCGCCCGCTGCGGGGCGGCAATCGCCTCATCCCCCTCATCTCCGCCATCGGCATGTCGATCTTCTTGCAGAACATGATGCGAATGGCCCAGGGCTCGCGCGATATCGCCATGCCCACCCTGATCTCCGGGGGTTGGACCTTGGGCGGTGAGGACGGCTTCCAGGCCAGCCTCTCCTACATGCAGCTCATCATCTTCGTGGTGACCTTCATCACCATGCTGGCGCTGACCCAGTTCATCAACCGCTCCCGCATGGGCCGCGCCTGTCGCGCCTGTTCGGAAGACATCAAGATGGCCAACCTGCTGGGCATAGACACCCATGTGGTCATCTCCATCACCTTCGTGCTGGGGGCCGCCCTGGCCGCCGTCGCGGGCGTGCTGCTCGGCATGTATTACGGCGTCATCAACCCCTATCTCGGCTTTATGGCTGGTCTCAAGGCGTTTACGGCAGCGGTATTGGGCGGCATCGGCAGCATTCCTGGCGCCGTGATCGGTGGCCTGCTGCTCGGCGTGGTCGAGGCGCTCACCGCCGGTTACCTCAGCACCGAGTACAAGGATGTGATGGCCTTCGCCCTGCTCATCTTCGTGTTGCTCTTCATGCCCACCGGCATTCTCGGCCGTCCGGAAGTGGAGAAAGTCTGATGAAACGTCAATTTATCCATGCCTGCATCGCCAGCCTGATGCTGCTGGTGCTCTCCTTCTGGCTGCTCGGCTTCAAGCTGGAGACCGATGGCTCCCGCCTGTTGGTGGTGAGCCGGCTCGATGTCTCCCTGGCCTGGCTGCTGGGGGGCGCCACCATCGTCTTCTGGTTCCAGATGCTGCGCGGCCAGATCAGTCGCCTGTTCCAGGCCTCCATCAGCGGCTTCTCCGTCGGCTTCACCAAGCTGGTGCTGCCGAGCCCGGAGGAGGCGCCAAAGCTCTACAACCTCACCGCCATCCTGGTGCTGTTGTTTGCAGTCAGCTGGCCCTTCATGGCGTCCCGCGGTGCCATCGATCTCGCCACCCTGGCCCTCATCTACATCATGCTGGGGCTGGGGCTGAACGTGGTGGTGGGCCTCGCCGGCCTGCTGGATCTCGGTTACGTCGGCTTCTACGCGGTCGGTGCCTACAGCTACGCCCTGCTCAACACCTACTTCGGCCTGAGCTTCTGGGAGTGCCTGCCCATCGCCGGCCTGATGGCGGCCACCTTCGGCTTCCTGCTCGGCTTCCCTGTGTTGCGGCTGCGGGGGGACTATCTGGCCATAGTCACCCTGGGCTTTGGCGAGATCATCCGTATCCTGCTCAACAACATGACCACTCTGACCGGCGGCCCGAACGGGATCTCCGGCATTCCCAAGCCGACCCTGGGCGGCCTGGAGTTCAACCGCACCGTCAAGGATGGGGGCTTTGGCACCTTCCACGACTTCTTCGGCATCGCCTACAACGCCAACCACAAGGTGATCTTCCTCTACCTGATGGCGCTGGTGCTGGTGGTGGCGACCCTGTTCGTCATCAACCGCCTGCTGCGCATGCCGCTGGGCCGGGCCTGGGAAGCGCTGCGGGAAGACGAGATCGCCTGCAAGTCGCTGGGGCTCAACCCCACCATCATCAAGCTGACCGCCTTCACCATAGGCGCCTGCTTCGCGGGCTTCGCCGGTAGCTTCTTCGCCTCGCGCCAGGGCTTCATCAGCCCGGAGTCCTTTGTCTTCATCGAGTCGGCCATAGTCCTCGCGATCGTGGTACTGGGGGGCATGGGCTCCCAGATCGGGGTGGTGCTGGCAGCCATCGTGATGACGGTACTGCCGGAGCTGGCCCGTGAGTTCAACGAGTACCGCATGCTGATGTTCGGCCTCTTGATGGTGTTCATGATGATCTGGCGGCCGCAGGGACTGCTGCCCATGAGCCGACCCCATATGGAGCTGCGCAAATGAGCAAGCTGAACAATACCAACAACAAATTGCTCGACGTCTCTGACCTGTCGATGCGCTTCGGCGGCCTGCTGGCGGTCAACGGCGTCAAGCTGGATGTGGACAAGGGCGAGGTGATCTCCATCATAGGCCCCAATGGGGCGGGCAAGACCACCATCTTCAACTGCCTGACCGGTTTCTACCGCCCGACCGGCGGTACCATCCGCTACCGTGGCGAGGAGATCCAGGGGCTGCCCGGCCACCTCATCGCCCGCAAGGGCATAGTGCGTACCTTCCAGCACGTGCGCCTGTTCAAGGAGATGACGGCGGTGGAGAACCTGCTGGTGGCCCAGCACAGGCATCTCAATACCGGCTTCATCGCCGGGCTGTTCAAGACCCCGGCCTTCCGCCGCGCCGAGAAAGAGGGGCTGGAGCAGTCCGCCTTCTGGCTGGAGAAGGTGGGTCTCAAGGATCTCGCCAACCGTCCCGCCGGCAACCTGGCCTATGGCCAGCAACGTCGCCTCGAGATCGCCCGCTGCATGGCGACCCGGCCCGAGCTGCTGATGCTGGATGAGCCGGCCGCCGGCCTCAACCCGCACGAGACCGACGAGCTCAACGACCTCATCTCCAACCTGAGGGACGAGTTTGGCGTGTCAGTATTGTTGATAGAGCACGATATGAAGCTGGTGATGGAGATCTCCAACCGCATCTTCGTGGTGAACCAGGGTACCCCGCTGGCCCATGGCAAACCGGACGAGATCCGCAACAACCCGGCCGTGATCAAGGCCTATCTGGGCGAGTCGTAAGGAAATCAAGATGTTAGAACTTCGCAACGTATCGACCCACTACGGCAAGATCCAGGCGCTGCACGACGTCAGCGTCGAGATAAAAGAGGGGGAAATCGTCACCCTGATCGGCGCCAACGGCGCCGGCAAGACCACCTTGCTGATGACGCTCTGTGGCGAACCCAAGCCCAGCAGCGGCAGCATCTGGTTCGAGGGGGAGCAGATAGACTCCCTCAGCACGGCCCGCATCATGCGCAAGGACATCGCAGTGGTGCCTGAGGGGCGCCGCATCTTCGCCCGCCTGACGGTGCAGGAGAACCTGCTGATGGGAGCCTTCTTCGTCGACAAGGCCGAGCAACCTGCACTGCTGGATCAGGTGTTCACCATGTTCCCCCGGCTGCACGAGCGGCTGGAGCAGCGGGCGGGCACCATGTCCGGCGGCGAGCAGCAGATGCTGGCCATAGGCCGGGCCCTGATGAGCAAGCCGCGCCTGCTGCTGCTGGACGAACCCTCCCTGGGGCTGGCCCCCATCATCATCCAGCAGATCTTCGACACCATAGAGCAGCTGCGCCAGAAGGGGATGACCATCTTCCTGGTGGAGCAGAACGCCAACCAGGCGCTCAAGCTGGCGGATCGGGGCTATGTGCTGGAAAACGGCCGGGTGGTACTGCAAGACACGGGGGCGGCCCTGCTCGCCAACCCGGCAGTGCGCCAGGCCTATCTCGGCGGCTGATCATGAGCAGGACAGAGGCAGGGCCGGACAGACACAGCTTCTGGCACGACCCTGCCCTGCCCTTCCTCGAGGCGCGGGCGGTGCAGGATGGCCGCCACGTCTGCTACGACAAGCACAGCCACGCCCACTTCTCCATCGGCGCCATCACCGGCGGCCACAGCCACTACCTCAACCAGCGGAGCCTTCAGGAGGTCGGCCCGGGTTCCCTGGTGCTGATGAACCCGGAGGAGGTGCACGCCTGCAACCCCATCGCCGACCAGCCCTGGTCCTATCTGATGTTCTACCTCGATACCGACTGGCTGCGCGGTCAGCAGGAGGAGGCCGGCCTCGGCAGCGAGTTTAGGCCCTTCGACATGACGGCGAGCCGGGATCCCCTGCTCTACCAGGGCTTGCAGCACCTCCATCACCAGCTGGTGCAGGCGCCGGATCCCCTGGCCCGCGAGGTGGCCTGCCACCTGTTCAGTCGCCAGTTGCTGGCCAGGCTCACCCCGGCACGCTGGGACGATCGCCCGCCCCAGCACCTGCAACGGGCCGCCGAGCTGATGCAGGACGACAGCGCCAGCCCCCTCAGCCTGTCACAGCTGAGCGCCGTGGCCGGGCTCACCCCCTCCCACTTCGTGCGCGCCTTCAGCCAGCATTACGGCATGACCCCCCACGCCTATCTGCTGGACAGGCGCATCCGCCACGCCCGCACCCTGCTCAAACAGGGGCAGCCCCTGGCCGAGGTCGCCCTGGCCAGCGGCTTTGCGGATCAGGCCCACTTCCAGCGCCAGTTCAAGCGCCGGGTCGCCGCCACCCCGGGCCAGTACAGGACCCAGCTCGCCCGTCAGGCTGAACGCACCAGATAGGCGGCGCTGAGCAGCAGCAAGAGCGCCATGGCCCGGTTGAACCAGCGCAGTCGGCGAGGCACCAGCAGCAGCCCCTGCATGCAACTGCCGGCATAGGCCCAGCAGGCGATGGAGCCGAGGCAGATCACCAGATAGAGAGAGGTAAACAGGGCTATCTGCCCCAGCCCGCCGGCGACGCCATAGGCCCCCATCCCCATGCTGGCCGCCAGCCAGGCCTTGGGGTTGAGCCACTGCATCAGGGCCCCGTACCAGAAGGCGGGTGGCGCCCCCTCGACCCGCTCCAGTTGCCCCCCGTCCACCAGCAGCTGCCAGGCCATGTAACAGAGAAAGAGCACGCCGCCCCAGTGGATGGCGCCCGCCGCCACCGGCCACCGGGACAGGGCACCGCCGAGGCCCAGCCCCATCAGCAGGAGCAGCAGTATGAAACCGAGGGTCGCTCCCACCACGTGGCGCAGGCTGGCCGGGAAGCCGTAACGGGCGCCGGTGCCGAGGGCGACCAGGTTGACTGGCCCCGGGGAGATGGACATGGCCAGGGCAAACCCGGACATGGACAACAACAGACTGATTTCCATGGATGATGCTCACGCAAAGGATTGAGCCACCAGCCTATCCGGCCCGTCCGGGCCGATATTGAAGGAAATTGCGATCCCGCGGCACATGGCAAGGCACACTGCGGGCTTAGCGCTAGCCACGGCTTGCGGTAAACTGGCCCTCAATCATCTATTTGCAGGACATCTCAATGGACCAGTTTGCCCATATCAGCGCCCAGGATGCCCACCAGAAGCTGGAGGCCGGTGAGGCCCGTCTCGTGGACATTCGCGATCCCCAATCCTTCGAGACGGCCCACGCGGTCGGCGCCTTCCACCTCACCAACGGTTCCCTGGTTCGCTTCATGAACGAGGTGGACTTCGACACCCCCGTCATAGTGATGTGCTATCACGGCAACAGCAGCCAGGGGGCGGCCCAGTATCTGCTGCAACAGGGCTATGACGCCGTCTACAGCCTGGACGGCGGCTTCGAGGCCTGGCGCAGGGAGTTCCCGATCCAGGCTGGCGACGCATGACAGGGGCGGGCCACTCCTCCCCGGCCGGCATGATCCAGCTGCTGGTACTGGGTGACGCCCGCATGGCCCAGGCGCTGGTGGATTACCTCGCCACCCTGGGCATCTCGTGCGAGCTGACCCAGTCCGAGCTCGGCGTCTCGGTCTGGCTGGCGGACGAGCAGCGCCTCGCCCAGGCCCAGCTGGAGGTGAAGCGCTTCCTGAGCGATCCCAATCACCCCCGCTACATGGAGGCCTCCTGGCAGTCCGGCCGGGCGGATGCCCGCATCGACTACAGCAAGGGGATGACGGATCCCGTCACCGACTTCCTCCACCAGGCGGGCCCCCTGACCCTGGTGGTCATCATCGCCTGCCTGGCCATCTATGCCCTCGACGCCATAGGCCTGCCCATCTTCGACGAGCTGGCGTTCCACCCGACCCTGGCCCAGTTCACCGACTGGCAGGCCTGGCGCTACGTCACCCCGGCCTTCATCCACTTCTCGGTGCTGCACCTGGTGTTCAACCTGCTGTGGTGGTGGTATCTCGGCGGCCAGATCGAGCAGCGGCTCGGCAGCGGCAAGCTGTTTATCCTGCTCATCGTTGGAGCAGCATTACCCAATATCGCCGAGTTCTTCGTGAGCGGCCCGCGCTTTGGCGGCCTCTCCGGCGTGGTCTATGCCCTGCTCGGCTACAGCTGGATGCGGGCCAGACTGCAGCCCGCCTGCGGCCTCACCATGCCGCCAGCCCTGATGGGCTTCATGCTGATCTGGCTGGTGCTCGGCTTCTTCGACATGCTCGGCACCAGCACCGCCAACATGGCGCATCTGGTGGGCCTGCTGGTCGGCCTGCTGCAAGGCTGGCTGGACAGGCACCACAGGCCCGCCTGACGCACTTCCCCGCTGGCACCATCACCAGAAACGAAAACGCCGCCCCAAGGGGCGGCGTTGTTATTGGCTGGCTGGCTTACTGCTTGAGCAGGCTGGCGTCGGTCACCTTGACCAGAGCACCGTCGCTCGCGAAGAAGCTGCCGAACTGGGTCTGCATTTCTGTGGTGACGGCGCTGGTCGGATCGAAGTTCTCGTCCGGTGCCAGCAGCGAGCTGTGCCCCCCGGCCACGAAGCGGGCCGCGTGGTGGTTGGCGGCGCCGGTGGCGGTCAGGGGTTGCAGGGCCAGCACCTTGAACAGCGGCTCGGTGCCACCCAGGGGGGCGGTGGCAATGCTGTTCGGGATAACCCGATCCGACAGGCTCAGGGCGCCGTCGCCGACGACTTCGGTGGCAAACAGCGGGAAGTCCGCCGCTATGCCGCGACCCAGGTTGATCGGATCAGCCGAATCCAGCACCGACTGGGCCGCGAAGCTGTAGCTCTGCAGGGTACCGGCCGCGCTCGCCTGGGTGGCGGCGTCCAGGCTCGGCAGGAACTCGTTGACGAAGCAGGTCGGCGCCGCCGTCTTGCAGTTCGGCGCATAGGCGGTGAAGGCCGTCTTCAGGGCGGCACTGCCACCGGTCAGCACGCTCATCTGGATGGTCGGGCCAAAGGTCGGTGAGTTCAGCAGCAGCGGGGCTATGCCGCCACCCGGCATGGCCAGGCCGCCGGTGGTGAATTTGAACAGGGCATCCGCCTGGGCGTTGCCGATGTGCTGGTTGGCCACCGCCAGCAGGTTGGCCCCCGCGATGGCACCCAGGGAGTGACCCAGGAAGTGCACCTTGAGGCCCTTCTGACCGATAGCACCCTTGGCATTGGCCAGACCCACCGCCAGACGCAGGCCCAGCAGATCCGCCACGCTCTGTTTCAGGTTGTCCCGCGCCACCGTCAGGTAGCTCAGGTTCAGGTAAGGGGTCGGGTTCTTATCCGTGGTGACAGAGTCCGGACTGCCGGTCAGGGCGAAGCCACGCTCCCCGTGCAGCGGATGATCGATCACCACCACGGCCACGTTCTTCTTTGCCTGGGCGCCAGCACCGATCTGACTCAGCGCCAGGGCGTAGGCATTCTCCTTCACCGAGGTGACGCCGTGCTGATAGATGATCACGTCGGTGATGGTCTTCAGGTCATTGGTTGCGGCAAAGATCCGCATCGGCACGGACTGCACCTCTTCCAGCTTGGGCAGCGGGTTGAAGCGGCCTATGTTCATCTCGGGATCCAGCGCCTTGCCACCGGAGGTGAGGGTCACCCCGATCAGCTTGCTCGCCTCCGCCAGCAGCTCGGCCTGACGGCTGGGATCGGCGATGAGCTCGCCCAGCAGGGCCGGATCCACACCGGCGCCCACCAGACCGCCGATCACCTCGGCATCCTGTACCTTCAGCGCATTGGCGATGGCATAGAGGCTGGGGATGGCACCATGCCAGGACTGGGTCCTGGCCTTGTCCCAGGAGCCGGCAGTGGCCGGAGAGGAGAGGAAGTAGGGCAGCTTGACCGTACCGGTAAAGACCTGGGTCATACCGGCAAGACCTTTCAATTGCGGGTTAGCTTCAACGGCGGCGGCAATGGCATCTTTCTGCTCTTGCGGCAGGAACTGCTCCGCATCCAGCTGGGTCAGGAAGGTGTTGCTGCCGGTCACGGCCAGGGTATAGGTGCCGGGCAGGCTGGTGTTGCCCAGGGCATCCTGCTTCCACAGGGCGGCAGCGTCCAAGGTCGGGCTCTTGAGCACGGAAGCGGCCGCGCCTTTCACCGCCACCAGCACGTCGGCACCGGACTGGGTACCGAACCAGTCGGAGAAGATCACGTGATCGCTGGTGATGCCGGTGGCCGCCTTGAACAACCCTTCCTGCAGCGCTATCAGGCCGCTGATGGTCTGCTCCTGGGCATTGCTGCCGGTGGTGCTCTTGTAGTTGCTATAGTCGCTGCCCGCCCGCAGGGGGTTGCCGCTGCTGTCCTTGAGCGAATCGGTCGCCACTATCATGTAGTAGGAAGAGGGATTGAGCGGCTTGAGCGGCACCAGGTTCAGCTTGCCCGCCGACTCGGCGACCACGAAGTCCACCCCGTAGGCCAGCACCTTCTTCACACCACTCGGGCGCAGGGCGGCGCTGTCGAACTCCAGCTCCAGCAGGTAGAGCGGGGCCACCGAGGCACCAAATTCGGCGGCGGACGGCGCCTTGACTGTGATGCCCGAGGCAGTCACTGGCACTATCTGGACCGCCTGGGTAGTGGACCAGCCATCCAGGGTGGAGAGGGCTGAGACTGGATTGGAGAGATCGGCCGTTTCGGTCGAGAACTTCAGGGTGCCGTCACTGGCACGGGCGGCCAGGGCGCTGGGGCGCGCCGCATTGGTGCCGCTCAGCAGATAATCGAGATAGCTTGAGGTATCGCCTTTGTTTTCGTCACTGCCACCACAACCGCTCAGCAGCGCACTGACGACTGCCGCGTAAATTAGCTTCTTTTTCATATCCTTATCTCTTTATATGTTGTTATCCATGATGAGCCTGACGGGGTAGGGTCCAAACCCGACCGAGTCATATTAACAGCAACGCAACAATTAATAAGCCTCTGGTCGGTCATCTGATCTGATTTTTTTGTGTACAACATCAAGGAATTGGAATTGATCCCCGGCGCCAGAGGGTAACAGCCTTCCCCTTATCACCAGACCCGACCAGAACCTTTCAGCGCCAGTGGCGCAAAAAGCCACCCCGATCTCGGCAAAGGGGGGGATTTGTCGGTAGAATGGCGCCATTGCTTAAGGAGAACCCCATGATCGACCCGAAAAAACTGGAAGAGATCGCCAAACAGATACACAACGCCCTGCCGCCCGGCATTCGCAGCATGGGTGAAGAGGTGGAGAAGAAGACTCGTCAGGTGCTGCAGGCTCAGCTCAACAAGCTGGATCTGGTGAGCCGCGAGGAGTTTGATGTGCAGACCAAGGTGCTGCTGCGCACCCGGGAGAAGCTGACCGCCCTCGAGGCCAAGCTGGCCCAGCTGGAACAGCAACTCGGGGCCAAGGGCGAGTAATCTCGCCGAACGTCGGGCCAGCACCACCCCCCTCGACGGCACATAAAACAAACCCCAGCCAGGCTGGGGTTTGTTGTTTCTGATGCCCGAGGGGGGCCGATACGGGCTGGCAAACCAGGTTGCTCACCCCCTCATCCCCACCCCTTCTCCCGCGAGGGGAGAAGGGAGCAGATCGGCGCTCCTCGGCTAGACGGTGATCAGATGAACTCGTAGGCGTCGCCGAAGATGCGCTCGGGCTCGGCCCCCAGCACCTTGAACTCCTCGCGGGCGGCACCCGCCATCTCGAAGCGACCGGCCACATAGATGTCGTAGTCATGCAGGCTGACGAAGTCATCCATGATGGCCTTGTGCACCAGACCGGTCTTGCCGGTCCAGTCCGCTTGTGGCTCCTGCACCACGGGGATGAAGGTCAGCGGCGCATAGTCGCGCTCCCACTGCTGCATCAGCCCCTGCTCATAGAGCCAGTGCGCCTGGCGCACGCCCCAGTAGAGGAACACCGGGCGCTTGCTGCCGGTATCGATCAGATACTCCAGGATGGCGCGGGCGTAGGAGAAGCCGGTGCCGCCTGCCATCAGGATCAGGGGGCGCGGCGATTCGTCACGCAGGAAGGCCTTGCCCGCCGCCAGTTCGATCTCGATCTCCCCTTGCTCGCGCATGCGGGCCAGCACCTGACCGGCGTAGGCGTTCTCCGGGGTGGCACCGATCTGCAGCTCCAGCACACCGGAGCGGGTCGGCGAGTTGGCGATGGAGAAGGGGCGCTTGTCCGAATCGCTCATCACCACCAGCAGATACTGGCCAGGCTTGAAGCTCACCGCTTGCTGCGGCGTCAGGGCCACGTGCCAGATGGTGTCGACATATTCGCGCAGTTCCTCTACGCGGCACTTGATACGTTGCATTCTTGTCCTTGTGAGGGGCCTGCCCGGCCCGCTTCGCTCATGGTTTCACTGTTTTCTGGCGACCAGCTTGTGGTCAAGTCAGTCGAGCATACCCAATTCGGCACGGCAATACCGCACTTTTGCGTCGACATGGCCGCCAACCCGGGCGGGTCGCTCAGTCGAGGATCTTCAACTCGTCCCAGATCCCGTCGATCTTCTGCTTCACCGCCTCGTCCTGGACTATGGGCTGACCCCACTCCCGGTTGCTCTCCCCCGGCCACTTGTTGGTGGCATCCAGCCCCATCTTGGAGCCGAGCCCCGAGACCGGCGAGGCGAAGTCGAGATAGTCGATGGGCGTGTGTTCGATCAAGGTGGTGTCCCGCGCCGGGTCCATCCGGGTGGTGATGGCCCAGATCACGTCCTTCCAGTCCCGGGCGTTAATGTCGTCGTCGCAGACGATCACGAACTTGGTATACATGAACTGGCGCAGGAAGGACCAGACCCCCAGCATCACCCGCTTGGCATGGCCGGGATAGCGCTTCTTGATGGTCACCACCGCCATCCGGTAGGAGCAGCCTTCCGGCGGCAGGTAGAAGTCCACGATTTCGGGGAACTGCTTCTGCAGCAGCGGCACGAACACCTCGTTCAGCGCCACCCCGAGCACAGCCGGCTCATCGGGCGGACGGCCGGTGTAAGTGCTGTGATAGATGGCATCGCGGCGCATTGTCATGTGGGTGATGGTGAACACCGGGAACTCGTCCACCTCGTTGTAGTAGCCGGTGTGATCCCCGTAGGGACCCTCGGGTGCCATCTCCCCCGGCTCCAGATAGCCTTCCAGCACGATTTCGGCGCTGGCGGGCACCTCGAGATCGCAGCTCAGGGCCTTCACCACCTCGGTGCGGCTGCCCCGCAGCAGGCCGGCGAAGGCGTACTCGGAGAGGCTGTCCGGCACCGGCGTCACGGCGCCGAGTATGGTCGCAGGATCGGCGCCGAGCGCCACCGCCACCGGGAAACGTTCACCCGGGTGGGCCTCCTGCCACTCGCGAAAATCGATGGCGCCGCCGCGGTGATCCAGCCAGCGCATGATGAGCTTGTTCTTGCCGATCTTCTGCTGACGGTAGATGCCGAGGTTCTGGCGCTTCTTGTAGGGGCCTCGGGTAATGGTCAGCCCCCAGGTCACCAGGGGCGCCACATCGCCGGGCCAGCAGTGCTGGATGGGGATCTGGTCCAGATCCACCGCGTCCCCCTCCAGCACCACCTGCTGACAGGGGGCGGAGGAGAGCCGCTTGGTCGGCATGTTGAGCACCTGCTTGAAGATCGGCAGCTTCTCCATCAGCTCCTTGAGACCACGGGGCGGCTCGGGCTCTTTCAGGTAGGAGAGCCAGACCCCGACCTGGCGAAGGGCACCGACGTTGGGCTGGCCCATGCCCATGGCGACCCGATCCGGGGTGCCGAACAGGTTGGTCAGCACCGGCATGGAGTAGCCTTTGGGATTCTCGAACAGCAGGGCCGGGCCGCCCGCACGCAGGGTGCGGTCGCTGATCTCGGTCATCTCCAGATAGGGGTCTATCTCGCGGCTGATGCGCTTGAGCTGTCCGGTTTGTTCCAGCTGCGCGATGAAATCACGCAAGTCCTTGTATTTCATGCAGGTACCCTAGCGGGGTCAGGAGGTTCCGCATTATAACCCTGGCCGCGCATCCGGTGTACCCGTATCGGGCAGCATGACGGACGAGGCGTGACGTCGCTCCTGCCGGGTGAGCCTGTCCGCCAGCTGACCCAGCAGCCTGGGCTCGTCCATTTGCAGCAAGAGACCGGCCACCAGGCCGCCATACTGGTGCTTGCCGAGCTCCGCCAGCAGATATTGCTGGGCACCGTCCGGCAGCGGCGAGAGCCGGCTGAGCTGCTGCAGGGCGGGGATCATCAGCCGCCCGTTGCGGCTGGCGGCGATCAGCAGATCGCTCGCCTCCTGGCCGGTATGGAAGCGGGGAATGGAGTGCAGGGCCGCCAGGCTGTCGTGATCCACAGGCTGGCGCCACAGCTTCAGGTACAGCGCGGTATCGCCGGTCCGCTCGATGAGGTGCAGCAGCAACTGGTTGTCAGGCAGGAAGAGGTTGAGGGAGGCGAGCCGGTCGGCCTCGCGCCGCAGCACCGGGGTGGGCTGATCATCGAGCACACTCAGCAGCGCCTGCTGCTGCCGGGCCAGCTCAGGATTGCGGCTGTAGTAGAGCTGCTTGTAGTCGAAGCGGTTCTGCTCGAGCAGTTGGCGGTAGTTGTCCTGCCAGGCCAGCTGCTGCCAGTGGTTGAGCACCAGCCGGGCCTCGGCGGCAAAATCATAAGCGGGCAGCTGGACCAGGAAACCGTCCACCTCCCCCTCCACCAGCCATTGCGGCGCCTTGGCGGCTTGCTTGCGCACCCAGGCCAGCAGGGCGGGGCTGGGGGCATCCGATGACTTGAGCCCGCTCAGCAGCTGATGCAGCAAATACTCCCGCTGCCCCACCGCCAGACTCTCCAGCAGGGCATCCATGGCGTCAAACTGGCCGAGGGCCAGCCGGCCGTTCAGATATTCACTGTGACCTTGCAACCCCTCGTCAGCCACCAGCGGCGCCCGCTGCGGCGGGAGCGAATCGGCCTGCACCGGGGCGGCCAGCATCCAGCAGAGCCCTATGAGAAATACCAGCTTCATGACGTCCCTGTCCTTGTGACATCGAGGCTCACATACTACTAAGCCAGCCGTGAAATAGATAAACAAAAACCGCGACCTGGGCCGCGGTTCTGTCATTCCAAGATGCAGTTATTTCTGCTGACGCTTCATGGAGTCGAAGAACTCGTCATTGGTCTTGGTGGCTGCCAGCTTGTCGATGAGGAACTCGATGCTGTCGATCTCGCCCATGGGGTGAATGATCTTGCGCAGTATCCACATTTTCTGCAGCTCGTCCGGCGCGGTCAGCAGCTCTTCCTTGCGGGTGCCGGAGCGGGTGATGTCGATGGCCGGGTAGACACGCTTCTCGGCAATCTTGCGCGAGAGGTGCAGTTCCATGTTGCCGGTACCCTTGAACTCTTCGTAGATGACTTCATCCATCTTGGAGCCGGTATCCACCAGTGCGGTGGCGATGATGGTCAGGCTGCCGCCTTCCTCAACGTTACGGGCGGCACCGAAGAAGCGCTTGGGCCTGTGCAGGGCGTTGGCGTCCACACCACCGGTCAGTACCTTGCCGGATGAGGGGATGACGGTGTTGTAGGCACGGGCCAGACGGGTGATGGAGTCCAGCAGGATCACCACGTCCTTCTTGTGTTCGACCAGGCGCTTGGCCTTCTCGATCACCATGTCGGCAACCTGAACGTGGCGCGAAGCAGGTTCGTCGAAGGTGGAGGCGATCACTTCACCCTTCACCATGCGCTGCATCTCGGTCACTTCTTCCGGACGCTCGTCGATGAGCAGCACGATCAGTTCACAGTCCGGGTGGTTGTAGGCGATGCTCTGGGCGATGTTCTGCAGCAGCATGGTCTTACCGGCCTTGGGTGGCGCCACGATCAGGCCACGCTGGCCTTTACCTATGGGGGCAGCCAGGTCCAGCACGCGGGCTGTGATGTCTTCGGTCGAGCCGTTGCCGCGCTCCATGCGCAGACGCTCGTTGGCGTGCAGCGGAGTCAGGTTCTCGAACAGGATCTTGTTGCGGACGTTTTCCGGGCGGTCGTAGTTGACCTCGTTGACCTTGAGCAGCGCGAAATAACGTTCGCCCTCTTTCGGTGGCCGGATCTTGCCGGAAACTGTATCGCCGGTTCGCAGGTTGAAACGGCGGATCTGGCTCGGGGAGACGTAGATATCGTCCGGACCGGCCAGATAGGAGCCGTCTGCGCTGCGCAGGAAGCCAAAGCCGTCGGTCAGGATTTCCAGCACACCGTCGCCAAAGATATCCTCGCCACCCTTGGCGTGCGCCTTGAGGATCGCGAAGATGATGTCTTTCTTGTGCGCCCGAGCCAGATTTTCCAACCCCATGGATTCGCCAAGCTGTACCAGCTCAGACACAGGAGTGTTCTTTAGTTCAGTCAGATTCATAGTGGTGAAAGTCTGTAAGCAAGGATTGAAATGAGGAGACAGTCTGCTGGATTGATGCTGATCGGATTTGACTTGCCAGGCTGCTGTTAAGCAAGGAGTCAGGCAAAAAGGTTAGCAAACGAGCGATAAACTAGCACCAATCGGGATGAGCGTCTAGGTGATAAAACACAAGGAGCGCATTATTGCAATGCGCTCCTTCTTGATTATTACAGGTTACCGTCCAGGAACTCTTTCAGCTGAGTCTTGGACAGGGCGCCGACCTTGGTCGCTGCCACTTCGCCATTCTTGAACAGCAAGAGGGTCGGGATACCGCGAATGCCATACTTGGGCGGAGTGTCGGCGTTATGATCGATGTTCAATTTCGCCACTGTCACGCGACCGGCATATTCTTGGGCGACTTCGTTCAGGATCGGGGCAATCATCTTGCACGGACCGCACCATTCAGCCCAGAAATCGACCAGAACGGGGCTGTCGGCTTTGATTACATCGGCCTCGAAGCTGGCATCGCTCAGCTGAACAATCTTGTCACTCATCTCCAACTCCAGTCAGTAATTAAGGCTTTATTGATGGTTCAACAAAGGCAATAGTTGCCCTATTTGAAATGATCCTGTTTATTATTGCAAGCCTAACCTGATAACCTACCGCCATGAGCAAAACACATCTAACGACCGAAAAATTCGCCCAAATGGGCCTCGAACCCGAAGTTCTGGCTGGTCTGGAATCAAAGGGATTTCACTATTGTACGCCCATCCAGGCACTGTCTCTGCCCCTGCTGGTAGAAGGCCATGACCTCGCCGGTCAGGCCCAGACGGGGACCGGCAAGACCCTTGCCTTCCTGGCCGCGACCTTCAACTATTTATTGACCCATCCCCTGACCAGGCCGCGCCTCGTCAACCAGCCCCGCGCCATCATCATGGCCCCGACCCGGGAGCTGGCGGTCCAGATCTACAACGATGCAGAAGGCATGTCTGCCTCCACCGGGCTCAAGCTCGGTCTCGCCTATGGTGGCGAAGGCTATGACAAGCAGCTGGCCGTGCTGGAACAGGGTGTCGACATCCTGATCGGAACCACAGGCCGCATCATCGACTACTTCAAGTCCAAGGTGATCGATCTGGGCAACATCCAGGTCGTGGTGCTGGATGAAGCGGATCGCATGTTCGATCTCGGCTTCATCAAGGACATCCGCTTCCTGTTCCGCCGCATGCCCCCCGCCACCGAGCGTCTGAGCATGCTGTTCTCCGCCACCCTCTCCCTGCGGGTGCAGGAGCTGGCCTACGAGCACATGAACCACCCGGAACACGTGCAGATAGAGCCGGAACAGATGACGGGCGTGCGCATCAAGGAGGAGCTGTTCTACCCCTCCAACGAAGACAAGATGCTGCTGTTGCTCTCCCTGATGGAAGAGGAGTGGCCGGAAAAGGCCATCGTCTTCGCCAACACCAAGCATGTCTGCGAAGACGTGCATGCGTGGCTGGAGAATGACGGCCACCGCGTCGGCCTGCTGACCGGTGACGTGCCGCAGAAGAAGCGGATGAAGATCCTGGAAGACTTCACCAAGGGCACCCTGGACATCCTGGTCGCCACCGACGTGGCCGCCCGTGGTCTGCACATCCCCGACGTGACCCACGTCTTCAACTACGACTTGCCCGACGATGCCGAAGACTATGTACACCGTATCGGTCGTACCGGTCGTGCCGGCAAGAGCGGTCACTCCATCAGCCTGGCCTGTGAAGACTATGCCTTCAACCTGCCGGCCATCGAGGAGTACATCCATCACGCCATCCCGGTCAGCAAGTACGATCGCGACTCCCTGCTGGATGATGTGACCGCCCCGAAACGGGTGTTCCGCAACCGTCAGCCGGTGAACCGCAACATGCGGGATCGCCAGGGTGGTGGCAACAGCAACAACCGCCGCCGTCCGCCACGCAAGAACTAAGGGACTGGCCCAGTTGCACAACTCGCCGCTCTATGCCGCCATCGACCTCGGCTCCAACAGCTTTCACATGCTGGTGGTGCGCGAGGTCGCCGGTGCCCTGCGCACCGTCACCAAGGTCAAGCGCAAGGTTCGCCTCGCCGCCGGTCTCGATCCGGAGTTTCGTCTCAGCCGTGCCGCCATGGAGCGGGGCTGGGACTGCCTGCGCCTGTTCTCCGAGCAGTTGCAGGACATTCCGTCCGACAACATCCGGGTGGTGGGTACCGCCACCTTGCGCCTCGCCACCAACGTTGACGAGTTCCTGAGCGAAGCGGAACGGGTGCTCAACCACAGCATCGAGATCATCTCGGGCGAGGAAGAGGCCAAGACCATCTACGAGGGGGTCTCCTGGACCTCCGCCGGGGAAGGCAACCGCCTGGTGATCGACATAGGCGGCGCCAGCACAGAGCTGGTGATAGGCGAACACAGCGAAGCCAAACTGCTCAACAGCCTGCACATGGGCTGCGTCACCTGGCTCAACAATCACTTCGGTGACGGCGAGCTCTCCGAGGCCCGTTTCCAGCAGGCCATTGCCGCCGCCAAGACGGTACTGGAGAAGGTGGCGGAAGATTACCGCGCTCTCGGCTGGCGCACCTGCGTCGGCGCCTCCGGCACTGTCCAGGCGCTGCAGGAGATCATGCTGGCGCAAGGGAAGAGCGAGCGGGTCACCCTGCCCAAGCTGCAGGAGCTGATGGGTCAGGCCATCGCCTGCGGCAGGCTGGATCGGCTGCAGCTGGAAGGGTTGGCCGCCGAGCGGCTGACCGTGTTCCCCTCCGGCCTCGCCATCCTGATCGCCATCTTCGAGACCCTGAACATAGAGAGCATGACGCTGGCGGGTGGCGCCCTGCGGGAAGGCCTTATCTACGGCCTGCTCGGCAACAATCACGACTGTGATGCCAGGGACAGAACCGCCGACAGCCTGATCAGCCGCTATCAGCTGGATAAAGAGCACGCCGAGCGGGTGCGCGACACCGCCGTCGAGGCCTTCAACCAGCTGCAACCGGCCTGGCGACTCTCCAAGCGTTACGGCCGCCCCATCCTGCGTTATGCGGCCCTGCTGCACGAGATCGGTCTCTGCATCGAGTACAAGAAGGCGCCGCAACACGCCGCCTACATCATCGACAACATCGACATGCCGGGCTTCACCCCGGCGCAGAAGAAGCTGTTGTCGGCCCTGCTGTTCAACCAGCGGGACGAATTCAAGCTGGACACCCTGGAGAAGCAGGGCGCCGTCACCGGTCGTCAGGCGATCCGGCTGGCCCGCATCCTGCGCATCGCGCTCATCCTCTGCATGCGCCGCACCCAGGGCACAGTGCCCAGCTTCACCCTGCAGGCCGAGGAGGAGTCGCTGACCCTGACCCTGCCCAAGGGGTGGATGGACGAACACTACCTGCGCGCCAGCGAGCTGCGGCTCGAGGTGGAGCGCCAGCAGAAGATGGGCTGGCCCACCCGCGTACAGGAAGCCTGACCTCATCACCTGCCAGTCTGGGAGTCGATCATGCCGGATTACCAACCCATCAGCTGTGACCTCTACGACTGGCTCGAGATAGCCGCCCGCTGGCAACTGCCGGTGACCCTGGTCGGCCACGACGGTCGTCGGTGGGATGACAGGGTCCGCACCATAGCGGCCAGTGACGGCGTCGAGTATCTGCTGCTGGAGAGCGGCGAGCGCCTCAGCCTCGCCGATCTCGCGACCCTGGATCTCGTCTGGCAGGGGGAGGCGCGGCATATCCGCTTCGCACCCGCCCGCTGATCCCAAAGCAAAAAGGAGGGCCAACATATGTTGGCCCTCCTTTTTGCATCCGCGACTCACACCGACAGTTAACCCGCCAGCGCCGCCATCACATAGACGTCGAAGCGGTTACCCTTGGTCTCTATGGCCATGCTGGGTTTATGTTCATTGAGCCAGCCAGCATAGGCTGGGCGCTTTACCACCACCCGCTTGTTCGCCATCTTGAGCGCGGCAGGCAGCAGGGCATCCGCATCGAGATCCGGCCCCACCAGGGACTGGAACACCCGCATCTCTTTTTTGACCAGCGCCGACTTCTGCTTGTGGGGGAACATGGGGTCCAGGTAGATGACCTCGGGCCGCTCCGGCAACGCCAGCAGGTTGTCCACCGCAGGCCCTTGCAGTAAATGCATGCGCTCGCTGACCCAGGGGCCAATCTCGGGATCTTGGGCCGCCCGCGCCAGCCCGTCCTGCAACAGGGCAGCCACCACGGGGCTGCGTTCGATCAAGGTCACCTTGCAACCAAGGGACGCGAGCACGAAGGCGTCACGGCCGAGCCCGGCAGTGGCATCCACCACTGTCGGCATGGCCCCGGACTTCAACCCCACCGCCTTGGCGATGGATTGGCCGCGGCCGCCACCGAACTTGCGCCTGTGGGCCACGGCCCCATCCACGAAGTCCACATAGACGGCACCCAGCTTGGGTTCGTCCAGCTTGCGCAGCTCCAGCCTGGTGTCAGTCAGCACCAGCGCAAAAGGGGCAGGAAACTCCACCTCGGCCAGACGCAGTCGCAGGGCGTCCAGCTCGCCATCGCGGGCGGGCACTTCACTGAAAACCTGGATATGGGGCATAACGAAGACTCATGGCGGCACGGAAGCGGGCATGATAGCAGAAGCGGGGGATCAGCTCACTGTGGTCAGATTGGCCAGGTTCATACCCTGGCGATTGAGGGTCAGGTATTCCACCAGATCGTCATAGGGCAGCGGGCGGCTGAGCAGATAGCCCTGGGTGAAGGCACAGCCCTTCTGGCAGAGGAAGTTGAGCTGTTCCCGGGTCTCCACCCCCTCGATCACCACCTGCATGCCGAGGTTGTGCACTATGTTGATGATGCCGTCCAGCAGCAACCTGTCCTGCTCGTTGAAGGGGATGTGGCGCACGAAGGAGCGGTCAATTTTCACCAGATCCACCGGGAAGGTACGCAGGTAGTTCAGCGCCGAGTAGCCGGTGCCGAAGTCATCGATGGCCAGCTTGCAGCCCGCCTCGCGCAGGGCATCGATCCGCACCCTGTGCTGATCGCTGCTCTCCATCAACAGGGATTCGGTGATCTCTATGATGATGTCCGCCGGGTCCAGGTCGAAGTGACGGATCACTCGCAGCCACTCGTTCGCCTCGGGATCTATGGTCTGAAACTCCAGGGTGGAGCGGTTGATGGACATCTGCAGATCCGGGAAGCCGGACTGCTGCAGGCGGGCCAGATCCCGGCACGACTGCCAGAGCACCAGAGCCCCCAACCCCTGGATGAGCCCCGCCTCTTCCGCCAGCGGGATGAAGTCCGCCGGCGAGACCTGACCCCAGTGGGGATGATACCAGCGCACCAGGGCCTCCAGCTTGGCGACCCGGCCGCTGCGATTGTCCCAGATGGGCTGATAGGCCATGGTCAGCTGCCCCAGCTTGATGGCCTCCGCCAGATCCTGCTGCATCTGGTGGCGCTGACTCACCTCTTCGCGCATGGAGGCGCTGTAGGTACCGAGGGAGCGCCCCTGCCGCTTGGCGACGAACAGCGCCTGCTCGGCGTTGCGCAGCAGCTCGTCGCTGTCGGCCCCGTCGTTGGGGCAGAGGGTGATGCCGAGGGTCGCGGTCACATAGAGGTGCTGGTTCGCCAGCATGAAGGGACGGGCGAAGCCGCCGATCACCTGCTTGGCGAACACCTCGGCCTGGCGGCGGTTGACTATGCCGGGCACCAGGAAGGCGAACTCGTCGCCGCCGATGCGGGCCACCAGATCCTCGGTGCGCACCCGGCTCACCAGCCGATCCGACACCTCTCGCAGCAGGGCATCGCCGACATGGTGATCCATGCTGTTGTTGACCGCCTTGAAGTTGTTGAGATCCAGCACCATGAGCGCGAAGCGCTCCCCCCGCTCGCAGAAGCGGGCGAGGCAGCGGCCGAACAACCAGCGGTTCGGCAGCCCGGTGAGGTTGTCGTAGTTGGCCTGGGCGGCGATCTTCTGCTCCGCCAGCTTGGTCTGGGAGAGATCGCTGAAGATGGCGATGTACTGGCTGATCCTGCCCCCTTCCCGCAGGGCGCTGATCATCAGCTGCTGGGGATAGAGCTTGCCGTTCTTGCGCTTGTTCCACACCTCGCCACGCCAGATCCCCACCCGCTCCAGGGCGTGATACATGTCGGCGTAGAAGGTCTGATCGTGCAGCCCGGACTTGAGCAGGCTGGGGCGCTGACCACGGGCCTCCTCCTCGCTGTAGCCGGTGATCTTCTCGAACGCCGGGTTCACCGAGATGATGCGGCTGTCGGCATCGCACACCAGTATGGCCTCGGAGAGGTTGTCATAGACCCGGTGGGAGAGCTTGAGCTGCTCCGCATGGCGCTTCATGGGGTCTATGTTCTCCAGCACCACCATAAGGTAGTCGGGATGCATCTGCTCGTTGCGGATCAGGGTCACAGTCACCCGGCCCCAGAGCACAGAGCCATCCCGGTGCAGGTAGCGTTTCTCCTGGGTGAAGGCGGGGCGCTCTCCCCGCTTGAGCGCCTCGTAGAGAGGGATGCTGGTCAGCCAGTCGTCGGGGTGGTTGAGTTCGGCGACGGTGAGTCGCAGCAGCTCCTGCTGGCTGTAGCCCAGCATCTTCTCGATGGCCGGGTTGACCCAGAGGATGGTGCCGTTCAGATCGAGTTTGCCGATGCCGACCGGCGCATGGGACATCATGGTGTCCAGGAAGTCGGGGCATTCCGGCTGGGCGGGGAGCGACTGACGCTGCTGCTGATACATCAGGGCCAGTTCACGGCCGGCGAGCGGCGCCAGCAGCCGCAGCAGCCCCATGATCTTGTCCATTCTGGGGGTGGCCCGCTTGAACATGACGCTGCACAGCCCTATGGTCTCGCCTTCGGCACTCTTCAGTGCGACGCCGGCATAGCCCCGGACCTGGCAGCGCTCCAGCACGGCCGCATGGGGAAACAGCTCCCGGGTACGATCGCTGAACCAGGCTTCTCCCTGCTGCATGGCGATCTCCCCCGGGGTATCCGCAAGGGGGAAGCTGTAGGAATTGATGTCGAGAGAGGCGGGATAGGCGGCATGCACGGTGAAGAAGAGCCCGGCCTGATCCTTACCTGAAACCAGGACGAAGTCAGCCCCGACCGCGTTGGCGATTTCACTCACAAAGGTATCAAAATATCCCTGACCACTCGAATGAGACAGGCTTGAGATGATTTGATAGACAGACTCGAGTGCTCGCCTCATGGCAAGGTTCTTTCTCTCCTTGGAAGGTAGAACCCGACTCTACTGAAGAGGCGGGGCCAGTGCAAACATGCACTCCGCAAGATATTAAAAACCCTTGAAAAAAGGGACCAAAAGGTCCCTTTTTATCTCAAAAATCACGCTGTGATCCCACTATGTCGCAAATCTGTACCTGCTTGAAGCTCACGCCAGTGAAGGGCGCTGGGCCTCATGCGGCAATCCCGCTGTGTCGGAGCAAGGCATCCACCTTGGGCTCGCGACCACCGCAGGTGCGGAACATCATGCGGCAATCCCGCTATGACGTAGCAGCGCATCCACCTTGGGCTCACGACCGCGGAAGGCACGGAACAGCTCCATCGGCTCCTTGGAGCCCCCCTTCTCCAGAATATTCTTCAGGAAGGATTGGCCGGTGGCCGGGTTGAAGATCCCCTCCTCCTCGAAGCGGGAGAAGGCATCGGCGGAGAGCACCTCGGCCCACTTGTAGCTGTAGTAGCCCGCCGCATAGCCGCCCGCGAAGATGTGGGAGAAGCTGTGCTGGAAGCGATTGAACGCCGGTGGCGTCATCACCGCCACCTGGCTGCGCACCTCACTCAGCAGGGTCGGGATCTGATCCGCCTTGGCCGGGTCAAACTCCTGGTGCAGGCGGAAATCGAACAGGGCGAACTCCAGCTGACGCAGCATCTGCATCGCCGCCTGGAAGTTGCGGGCGGTCAGCATCTTCTCCAGCAGATCCGCGGGCAGCGGCTCGCCGGTTTCATGATGACCGGAGATGAAGGCCAGTGCCTCGGACTCCCAGCACCAGTTCTCGAGGAACTGGCTCGGCAGCTCCACCGCATCCCAGGCCACGCCGTTGATGCCGGCCACACCGGCCACATCGATCTGGGTCAGCATGTGGTGAATGCCGTGGCCGAACTCGTGGAACAGGGTGACCACTTCGTTGTGGGTGAACAGGGCCGGCTTGCCATCCACCGGGCCGTTGAAGTTGCAGGTCAGGTAGGCCACCGGCTTTTGCAGCGAGCCATCCTGACGGTAGCGACGGCCGAGGCAGACATCCATCCAGGCTCCGCCCTGCTTGTGTTCCCGGGCGTAGAGGTCGAGGTAGAAGCTGCCGCGCAGCTCGTCCTCGGCATCGAAGATGTCGTAGAAGCGCACGTCGGGGTGCCAGGTGTCGATGCCGAGGCGCTCGCGTACTTTCATGCCGAACACCCGCTTGACCACCTCGAACAGCCCCTTCACCACCCGGCTGGCGGGGAAGTAGGGACGCAGCTGCTCGTCGGAGATGGAGAACTTGTGCTGCTTGAGTTTCTCGGCGTAGTAGGCGAGATCCCAGGCGGCCAGCTCGCTCTGACCGTGCTGCTCGGCGGCGAAGGCGCGGATCTCCTCCAGCTCGGCCTTGCCTTGCGGCAGGGATTTGGCCGCCAGATCGGTGAGGAAGCTCACCACCTGTTCAGTCTTGTCCGCCATCTTGGTGGCAAGGGACAGCTCGGCGTAGTTGGCAAAGCCCAGCAGCTGGGCCAGCTCGCGGCGCAGGGTGAGCAGCTCGCTCATGATGGCGGAGTTGTCCCACTTGCCGGCGTTCGGGCCCTGGTCGGAGGCGCGGGTGGTGAAGGCCTCATACAGCTCGGCGCGCAGTGCGCGGTTATCCGAGTACATCATCACCGGCAGGTAAGAAGGAATATCCAGAGTGAACAGCCAGCCCTCTTTGCCTTTGAGTTCAGCCATCTGGCGGGCGGCCGCCTGGGCGCTCGCAGGCAGACCGGCCAGTTCGGCCTCGTCGGTCACCAGCTTGCTCCAGCCCTGGGTCGCATCCAGCACGTTGTTGCTGAAGCGGGAGGCCAGCTCGGAGAGGCGGGCCTGAATTTCCCCATAGCGCTGCTGCGCCTCGGCGGGCAGACCTATGCCGGAGAGGCGGAAGTCGCGCAGGGTATTCTGGATCTCCTTGCGCTGGGCGCCGCTCAGCAGGAGGAAGTCGTCGCTCTCGGAGAGGGCCAGATAGGCCTGATAGAGCCCTTCATGCTGGCCCACATAGGTCTGGAATTCGGAGAGCAGCGGCAGGCAGGCGTCGTGAGCCGCGCGCAGCGCCTCGCTGTTGAGTACGGCGTTGAGGTGACTGACCGGCGACCAGACTCGGGACAGGCGGTCATTGACCTCCTCCAGCGGGGCTATCAGGCTGTCCCAGGTGTGGGGGTCCCGCTGCGCCAGCACATCCTCAATCTTCTGTTTGCAATCGGCGATGGCCTGCGTCACGGCAGGCTGCACCTGATCGGGCTGGATCTGGCTGAAGGGGGGCAGCGAGTCCATTGTCAGCAAAGGGTTAGTCATCTGCGGTACCTCTAAATGCTCTGCAGCCCCTGCCGTCCAGAAGCTTGCTTGGACCATCTAAGATGTAGGCAGAAACCCCATTTATCAAGCCTTTGCCACCCAGAGCCGGGCCCGCTGCCCAGATTTCGCCAAAAGCTGCTCATTAATGCAGCGATCCGGCATCCAGAGACGACAATGCCGGCCCTGGGGCCGGCATTGTGAAGGGGATGACGCCGCTCGCATCAGCGCCGGGCGTCTTCCTTCAGCCACTGCGCCACACGCTTGGCGAAGTAGGTGAGGATGCCGTCGGCACCGGCCCGCTTGAAGCAGAGCAGGGACTCCAGGACGCACTCCCGCTCCTTCAGCCAGCCGTTCTGGATCGCCGCCATGTGCATGGCGTACTCGCCGCTCACCTGATAGGCGAAGGTCGGCACCCCGAACTGATCCTTCACCTGACGGATCACATCCAGATAGGGCATGCCCGGCTTGACCATGACGCTGTCAGCCCCTTCGGCGATGTCCAGCGCCACCTCGTGCAGCGCCTCGTTGCCGTTGGCCGGATCCATCTGGTAAGTGGCCTTGTTGCTCTTGCCGAGGTTGGCGGCGGAGCCCACCGCATCACGGAACGGGCCGTAGTAGCTGGAGGCGTACTTGGCGGAGTAGGCCATGATCTGGACGTTGACGAAGCCGTTCTCTTCCAGCGCGGCGCGAATCGCACCGATGCGGCCATCCATCATGTCGGACGGCGCCACTATGTCGGCCCCGGCGGCGGCGTGGGAGAGCGCCTGCTTCACCAGGATCTCGGTGGTGATGTCGTTTTGCACATAGCCTTCGTCATCTATGATGCCGTCCTGACCATGGGTGGTGAAGGGATCCAGCGCCACGTCTGTGATGACACCCAGCTCAGGGAAGCGGGCCTTGAGAGCACGGGTGGCACGCTGGGCCAGGCCGTCCGGGTTATAGGCCTCTTCCGCCAGCAGGCTCTTCTGCTCCAGCGGCGTCACCGGGAACAGGGCGATGGCGGGCACGCCCAGCTCAACCAGCTCGGCGGCCTCGATCAGCAGCAGATCGATGGAGAGCCTGTCCACCCCCGGCATGGAGGCAACGGCCTCACGCTGACCCTCCCCCTCCAGCACGAACACCGGATAGATGAGATCGTTGACGGTCAGCTGGTTCTCGCGCACCAGACGACGGCTGAAATCATGTTTGCGCACCCGGCGCAGGCGGCGACCCGGAAAGGCGCCTGGAAGAGTTATGGCCATGAATCACTCCAAAAGAGGAAGTTGGAAAAATGCGGCGGAGGTGGCCCGGGTATGGGCCAGCAAGGCCTCGGGCGCTTCACCACGGCAGGCCGCCACCACCTGGGCGATGTGCGGTAAAAAAGCGGGTTCGTTGCGTTTGGGTCTGGGTTTCAGATCCCGCGGCACCAGATAGGGGGCATCGGTTTCGATCATTAGGCGACCGGCGGGGATGCGCGCTACCTGCTCGCGCAGCAGCTGACCGCGCCGCTCGTCACAGAGCCAGCCGGTCACCCCTATGTGCAACCCCAGGGCCAGACACTGGTCCAGCTCCTGGTCGGAGCCGGTGAAGCAGTGCAGCACGGCCCTCGGCAGCTTGGGCAACCAGGGACGGAGGATCTCGATGAAACGGGCATGGGCATCGCGGCAGTGCAGAAACACCGGCATCCCGAGCTCGGCGGCCAGCGCCAGCTGGGCGTCGAACACCGCATCCTGCACCGGACGGGGGGAGAAGTCGCGGTTGTAGTCGAGACCGCACTCGCCGATGGCCACCACCTGGGGCAGTGCCGCCAGCGCGCGCAAGGCGGGCAGGGTCTGCTCATCCACACTCTTGGCGTCGTGGGGATGCACCCCGGCGGTGGAGAAGCAGTAACCGGGCCACTCGGCGGCAAGCTTGGCACTCTCGCGGCTGCCAGCCAGATCGGTACCGGTCAGGATCAGCGCCTCCACCCCGGCGGCGCGGGCGCGGGCCACCAGTGCTGGCTGTTCGCCGGCAAACTGGGGACTGGTGAGGTTGAGACCAATGTCGATCATGGGATCAGAGGTTCCGAACAAAAGGAATACATATCAGGTATTTGAAAACCATCTACTCGATGGGGCATCACCATACGCCTCGAACGGATGCATGAAAAGAGGAAGGGAGCCTCAGCTCCCCTCTTCCGGTTGTTCCTGCTCTTCCTCGTCCTCTTTCTTCACATAGAAGCGGGCGAAGAAGAGACCTATCTCCCACAGGGCCCACATGGGGATCGCCAGCAGGGTCTGGGAGAAGACATCGGGCGGGGTCAGCAGCATGCCGACCACGAAGACCCCGACGATGACGTAGGGGCGCTTCTCCCTCAGGCTCTTGGGGGTGGTGACCCCGGTCCAGCAGAGCAGTATGGTGGCCACTGGTATCTCGAACGCCACCCCGAACGCGAAGAACAGGGTCAGCACGAAGTCCAGATAGCTGGCAATGTCGGTCGCCACCGTCACTCCGGCGGGGGCCGTGCTGGTGAAGAAGCCGAACACCAGGGGGAACACCACGTAGTAGGCGAACGCCATGCCGGCATAGAAGAGCACGGCACTGGAGGCCACCAACGGCATGACGAGACGCCGCTCGTGCTGGTACAGGCCGGGGGCGATGAAGGCCCAGGCCTGATAGAGCAGATAGGGGATGGCCACGAAGAAGGAGACCACCAGGGTCAGCTTGATGGGCGTGATGAAGGGGGTCGCCACATCCGTCGCTATCATGCTGGTCCCTTCAGGCAGCTGGCTGAGCAGCGGCCGGGCCACGAAATCGTAGATGTCGTTGGAGAAATAGATGAGCGCGACGAACGCCAGCAGGATGGCAGAGATGGAGCGCAGCAGACGGGTTCTCAGCTCCACCAGGTGGCTGATAAGGGGTTGCTCGGCCTGACTCATGGCTTCACCTCCCCTTTGCCGGCCGACTCGCTGACCGGCTCGCGCTGGCTGTTGACCGGCGGCACTTCACGGGTCAGCTGCACCACAGGTTCCACCGGCGTGGCAGGTTCAACCTGGGCGACGGGCGGGCGGATCTCGTTCTGTGCCTCATGCTGTGGCTGATAGGGACGGTTCACCGACTGGGCCGCCGCCTTCAACTGCTCGATGGACTCCTGCAGCTCGGGGCTAAGGTTGTTCATCTGCAACTGCTCGGCCTTTTTCAGATCATTGTGCAGCTCTTGCAACTTGAGCTCCTGCTCCAGCTCTGTCTTGACCGAGTTGGCGGTACTGCGGATCAGCTTGATCCAGTGGCTGGCGGTACGGATGGCAACCGGCAACCGCTCGGGACCCAGCACCACCAGAGCGACGACACCGATGACGACCAGCTCCCAAAAACCGATGTCGAACATGGCTTAGGCCTGATCTTTGTCTTTCTGCTTGGCGGTCTCGGCACTGCTGGCCGTCTCGTTCAGCTGCTTGGCCGG
The DNA here is from genome assembly GCF_040908275.1 of Aeromonas sp. R4-3. NCBI lineage: Bacteria > Pseudomonadati > Pseudomonadota > Gammaproteobacteria > Aeromonadales > Aeromonadaceae > Aeromonas > Aeromonas sp. R4-3. The sequence goes on along the minus strand of NZ_JBFODK010000010.1, from coordinate 5,695 downwards.
AAACTCCGCATCCTTCTGCTCAGGCTTGGCATCGGCCGGATCATCCGACAGCGCCTTCTTGAACCCCTTCACAGCGGCACCCAGATCGCCACCTATGCCGCGCAGCTTCTTGGTACCGAACAGCAGCACGACGATGACTGCGATGATCAACAATTGCCAAATACTGATACCACCCATGACTTTCTCTCCAGGATAGGCGCCTGATGGCGCAGTTTAATTAATGAATGCGGGTCTTCAACCAGCCCAGCAGCCAGCATAACCCGGCGCCGGCGAGACTGATTTGTCCCCACTCAATATGTTGTTTCTGGGTCAGCAAGAATACACCCACCAACAGTAGGCTGGCTCCCACCCCTAAGAGGTAGCGGGCCTGTCCCTGACGACGGCTGTGCAGGCGAAAATCGGCGAACATCTGCTCGAAGTGGTGCTGCTGATGCCGCGCCTGGCGCAGGGTCTCGTAGACCAGCTCCGGCAGCTCCGGCAGCTTCTCAGCCCAGAAAGGGGCCTTCTCGCGGATCGCATTGAGCACCGCCTTGGGGCCCACCTGCTCGTGCATCCAGCTTTCCAGGTAGGGCTTGGCTGTCTGCCACAGGTCCAGCTGGGGATAGAGCTGACGCCCCAGCCCTTCCACATAGAGCAGTGTCTTCTGCAGCAACACCAGCTGGGGCTGCACCTGCATGTTGAAGCGACGGGCGGTGTTGAACAGGTTGAGCAGCACGTGACCGAACGAAATTTCGGATAGCGGCTTCTCGAAGATGGGCTCCAGCACGGTGCGGATGGCGAACTCGAACTCGTCCACCTTGGTGTCGGGCGGTACCCAGCCGGACTCCACGTGCAGCTGCGCCACCCGTTGATAGTCACGGTTGAAGAAGGCGAGGAAGTTCTCCGCCAGGTAGCGTTTGTCTTCCCGGTTCAGGGTGCCGACTATGCCGCAGTCGATGCCAATCCAGAGTGGATTCTCCGGGTGCTCATAGGAGACGAAGATGTTGCCGGGGTGCATGTCGGCATGGAAGAAGCTGTCACGGAACACTTGGGTGAAGAAGACCTCAACCCCGCGCTCCGCCAGCAGTTTCATGTTGGTGCCGTTGGCCTCCAGCGCGGCTATGTCGGAGACAGGAATGCCGTAGATGCGCTCCATCACCAATACCTGCTCGCGGCAATGATCCGTGTAGACCTCGGGCACATAGAGCGCCTCTGAGCCGGTGAAGTTGCGGCGCAGCTGGATGGCGTTGGCCGCTTCTCGCATCAGGTTGAGCTCGTCGAGTATGGTCTTGCGGTACTCCTCCACCACCTCGACGGGGCGCAGCCGCGCGCTCTGGGGCACGAAACGGGCCACCAGACGAGCCAGCGCCTGCATCAGGCGCAGATCGGCCTCGATGACGGGCTCTATGTCGGGACGGATCACCTTGATGACGATCTCCCGGCCATTCTCCTTCAAGCGGGCGGTATGGACCTGGGCAATGGAGGCGGACGCCAGCGGCGTCTCGTCGAAGTCATCGAACAGGGTTTCGATGGGGCAGCCCAGGCTCGCCTCTATCTGGCGCCTGGCCTCCTGCCCGCAGAAGGGGGGCACCCTGTCCTGCAGCAGGGCCAGCTCTTCGGCGATGTCTGGCGGCAGCAGATCCCGGCGGGTCGACAGCATCTGGCCGAACTTGATGAAGATGGGGCCCAGGGCCTCGAAGGCGAGGCGAATGCGGGCACCACGGCACAGCTCAGGTTGCTTGTTCTTGAGCCAGAACAGGCTGCGGCGCACCAGGCGTCCGGGCCAGGGCTGATAGCGGGCGGGCACCAGCTCGTCGATGCCCTGCTCCAGCAGGATGCTGACGATGCGATAGAGGCGTTTGAACTCCTTGGGGGTCATCAGCTCACCTGCTGCTCGAGGCGGGCCAGCCGCAACTCGACCGCTTTCATGTGCTGTGCCAGCACCTCGACATCGTCGTTGAAACTGGCCACTTCCAGGGGGCCTGGGGCGAGGCGGGCTTCCTCCGTGAGGTACTCGGCCAGCTGGCGCTGGGAGCGGCACAGCTCGCGGCCCACCACGCGACGGGCCTGACGGGCGCCGCCACACAGGGTGTGAGCCAGCACGTCGCCGGTATAGCGCGACAGCTCCTCTTCCCAGTCGATATCCAGCTCCCCCAGCAAAGCGCTGAAGGCCTGTACCAGTTGGGGATCGCCGCTCAAGTCCAGCTTATCCTCGCGGATATAGCGAGTCAGGGCGGAAGGGTCCTTCAACAGGCCGATCGCCGTCAGCGACAGGCTCAGCACGGCGTCGGGTTCCCCCTCATAGCGGGCCAGCACGTCCAGCCGACGCTCGGAGAAGACAAACCAGAGCGGCTTGAGCTCACGCAGCTCCAGCTTGAGCACCTTGCCCGCGAGCTTGCGCAGCCGCGCCGGGCTCTGCTTGTCGAGTGCCAGCAACTGGTTGAGGCTGGTTTCGATCACCGCTGTGACCATGGCATCCATCGGCATAGGCGACCTTAAAACTTGTAACCACGGTGCAGGGCGACCACACCCTGAGTCAGGTTGTAGAACTCCACCTGCTCGAAGCCGACCTGCTCCATCATGCCAGCCAGGGTCTGCTGATCCGGGTGCATGCGAATGGATTCCGCCAGATATTTGTAGCTTTCACCGTCGTTCGCGACGATTTCGCCCATTTTCGGCAGCAGTTTGAAGGAGTAGAGATCGTAGAGCTTGGCGATCACCTCGCTGGCGGGTTTGGAGAACTCCAGCACCAGCAGGCGACCACCCGGCTTGAGCACCCGGAACATGGAGGCCAGCGCCTTGTCCTTGTCGGTCACGTTGCGCAGGCCGAAGCCTATGGTGATGACGTCGAAGTGATTGTCCGGGAAGGGCAGAGCCTCGGCATTGGCCTGCACGTAGGAGACGTTGTTCGCCACCCCCAGGTTGCGCAGCTTGTCGCGGCCCACTTTCAACATGGAGTCGTTGATGTCCGCCAGCACCACCTGACCTGTCTCGCCGACGATGCGGGAGAACTTGGCGGTCAAGTCACCGGTGCCACCGGCCAGATCCAGTACCTTCTGACCCTTGCGCACACCGGAGCAATCGATGGTGAAGCGCTTCCACAGGCGATGAATGCCGAACGACATCAGATCGTTCATCAGATCATACTTGGCCGCCACCGAATGAAAGACGCCAGCCACCAGAGTTTCCTTCTCGGTCGCCGCCACGGTTTTATAGCCAAAATGCGTAGTATTAGTCTGTTCCGACATCCCTCAAACACCCATAGAGCCAAGAATGGCCGCCAGTTTACCAGAGCCGGTGACCTGCGGACACCTTAAACCCGGCTGGCCACCAACTGCATCCCCAGCATGACCATGGCCAGGCAGAGGAAGAGATTGAGGCCTATGTTGAGCAGCGCCTTCAGATAGGCCCCGTGTTGAGCCAGCACCACAGTATCCAGGGCAAAAGAAGAGAAGGTGGTCAGGGCACCCAATATACCCACCATCAGGAGTGGCTTGAGCGGGTGCTCGGCAACATGCCCGTGCAGAATGAGGGCATAGGCCACCCCCATGATGAAGGAGCCCACCACGTTGACCACCAGGGTGCCATAGGGGAAGTGGCGCCCCAGCAGCAGCGCCATCAACTCGGCGATACCAAAACGAAGGCAGGCGCCGATGGCACCGCCGGCCGCGACAAATAACCAGGTTTGCATGGGGAGGCTCCATAAGTGTCAGGCCGACATTATGCAAAATGCCGGCAAGCGGGGATAGCGGGGCAATTAATCTACGGGGATGAGCCGCCTCATCGGCGAAAATCCACCGGCTCTATCTGATCCAGATGCAGGGAGGTCTGCGCTGGCCGGGTTTCGGCAATCACGCGGCCATGGCGGATGGAGTAGCGCACCGGCACCTGACGACGCACCGCATCGAAGCCGTTCTCGGCGGGCAGGATCAGCAGATTGGCCGGCTTGCCCACCTCGATGCCATAGCGATCCTGCACATTCAGGGTGCGGGCGCTGTGGCTGCTGATCAGCTTCAAGCCGTCGTTGATCTGCTCGTAGCCCATGATCTGGCAGACATGCAGCCCCATGTGCAGCACCTGCAACATGTTGGCCGTCCCCATGGGATACCAGGGATCGAACACATCGTCGTGGCCGAAGCAGACGTTGATGTTCGCCTCCAGCATCTCCTTGACCCGGGTAATGCCACGGCGCTTGGGGTAGGTATCGAAGCGCCCCTGCAGGTGAATGTTCACCAGCGGATTGGCCACGAAGTTGATGTCCGCCATCTTGAGCAGGCGGAACAGGCGAGAGGCATAGGCCCCGTTGTAGGAGTGCATGGCGGTGGTGTGGCTGGCGGTCACCCGGTGGCCGATACCTCGCTCGTAGGCCAGGGTCGCCAGGGTCTCGATGAAGCGGGACTGCTCGTCATCGATCTCGTCACAGTGCACATCCACTAAAACCTGATATTTCTCGGCAAGATCGAAGACATAATGCAGACTTTCGACCCCATATTCCCGAGTGAACTCGAAATGGGGGATGGCGCCTATCACGTCGGCTCCCAGCCTGAGCGCCTCTTCCAGCAAGGCCTTGCCGTTGGGATAGGAGAGGATCCCCTCCTGCGGGAAGGCGACGATCTGCAGCTCGACCCACCCCTTCATCTCCTCCCGCACCTCCAGCATCGCCCTCAGAGCAACCAGATTGGGGTCGGAGACATCCACATGGGTACGAACGAACTGGATGCCGTTGGCGATCTGCCACTTCAGCGTCTGTATGGCCCGGCGCTTCACATCCTCATGGGTCAGCAGTGCCTTGCGTTCGGCCCAGCGCTCTATCCCCTCGAACAGGGTACCGGAGAGGTTCCAGCTCGGCTCACCGGCGGTCTGGGTGGTATCGAGGTGAATATGAGGCTCGATAAAGGGGGCCATCGCCATCCCCTCCTCCCCATCCAGTTCCCGGGTAGAGAGGAGGATCTGGCTCATAGGGGCTATGGTTCTGATCAGGCCATCCTGACACAGGATCTGCCACAATCCCTCCCTGCCACTCAGATGCACATTCTTTATCAACATGTTCCTTTCCCCTTCGAAACCCTGGTTGCCTTTGCCAATCCACAACTTAGCTCGGATCAATTGAATAGAAAAGCGTTCACACAGAATGCATATGGGGCTGACATCATTGAAGAACAGCAAGAATAAAGAGAGTGGATGGGGATGAAAGCAGGATTGACCGAGATCGGCAGTGCAGGCTTGTTTCACGAATATCTGCAGACGCAGGGCATCAACAAGCCCCCATTGACAGCGTTCGGCGAACAGTGGGAGTACAAGCGAAACGAACGGCTGGTCGCAGCCATTCAGATAGAGGCTTCCGGGCAGGCCCGCTTCTATCTCGATGCCAGACAGATCTCGATGAACTGAATGGTAAAAACAAAAAAGCCTCCCTTTTCAGGGAGGCTTTCGTTTTCATGGTGCTGATACCCAGAGTCGAACTGGGGACCTCATCCTTACCAAGGATGCGCTCTACCAACTGAGCCATATCAGCACACTAACCGGTAAAGACCGCACTGTGTGCGCTATCTAAATCTTCTGTCCAACACAACCTGACGTTGTATCGCGACCAACCACATCGCTGTGATTGCTTAATTGAAGCCTGGCAGTGTCCTACTCTCGCATGGCGAATGCCACACTACCATCGGCGCTACCGCGTTTCACTTCTGAGTTCGGCATGGGATCAGGTGGTTCC
>NZ_JBFODK010000001.1:0-162139 GCF_040908275.1 Aeromonas sp. R4-3 | reverse complement strand
ATTTGGTGAGGTGTCCGAGTGGCTGAAGGAGCACGCCTGGAAAGTGTGTATACGGCAACGTATCGAGGGTTCGAATCCCTCCCTCACCGCCAAATTGAAAAACCGACCTCAGGGTCGGTTTTTTTGCATCTGGTGACACAGCAAAAACTGATGCCCATGGAGGGAGGGTGAGAACCCTCGCCGGGTTCGAGCAGAGCAGCTTGCTGCGATGAACGGCCAACGGCCGCCCCGAAGGGGTGAGCCACGCGGTGGCGAATCATCCCTCCCCACCGCCAAATTATAAAAAACCGACCTCAGGGTCGGTTTTTTGCGTTTGAACTCCTGCGCCCCCAGAACCGAGGGGGGAAGACCGATCTCCACCACTCCTCGCCCATCACTCTCTTTTTATCACCGACCTGTCCGCACAATCTCTCTCCACTTTACCAAGGCGCCACGATACCCGGTTGCCCCTTGCTGCCATGCTGGCGCCCGCCAGCCCTCATGATCCCGCGACTCGGGCCGACACAGGAGGGGGGCCCGTGTCGGTTAGCTCCCGGATATTGCTCACCGATTGTATTTCGTTTTGAAAAACTGATAGTTAAATGGCTACACTAGCCACACACAACGCATAGGGATATGGACAAATGAGTCTTATTGGTTTGCTGCTGGCCCTGGCTGCCATCCTGGGTGGCAACATCATCGAGGGGGGGCACCCCAGCGCCCTGCTCGATCTCCCCGCCTTTCTCATCGTGATCGGGGGCACAGTGGGTGCCGCCCTGACCCAGTTCCCCTTCTCCGTGGTCGGCAAGACCTTCAAGCGTTTCAAGTGGCTCATCTCTCCCCTGCGCCTCGACATGCTGGAGCAGGCCCAGTTGCTGGAGACCCTGGCAGGCAACGCCCGGCGCAGCGGCATGCTGGCGCTGGAGGGGATGATCGATGACATCAAGGATCCCTTCCTGAAAAAAGGGGTGCAGATGATGGTGGATGGCTACGAGAAGACCAAGATCCACGAGGTGCTGGAAAACGAGATCGAATTCGAGCAGGAAGATCTCGAGCAGACCGTCAAATTCTACGAAGCCATGGGGGGCTACTGCCCGACCATGGGGATAGTCGGTGCCGTGTTTGGCCTGATCCATGCCATGGGACTGCTGGATGCGCCGGACAAACTCGGTGGCGCCATCGCGGTGGCCTTCATCGCCACCATCTACGGGGTCGGCGCCGCCAACCTGATCTTCCTGCCCTTTGGCAACCGCTACAAGGGCTTCGCCCACCAGATCCGCCACTACAAGGAGATGACCCTGACCGGCATCCTCTGCATAGTGGACGGCGAGTCACAACAGCGGCTGCAAGTGACCCTTGAACCCTACCTCGGAGGCCATGGTGGCGAAAAAGAAAAAGGCTGAAGCTCCGGAGAACCATGAGCGCTGGCTGGTCTCCTATGCCGACTTCATGACCCTGCTGTTTGCCCTTTTCGTGGTGCTCTACTCCTTCGCCATGGCCAAGCAGTCGGAGACCCGGGTACTGATCCAGGGCTTTATCGAGTCTCTTGGCAAGATAGGCCTCATCTCTCTGCCCGCCGGTTCTCCCGTGATGCAGGGGGGGACGGGCATACTGGAGCCGGAATCCAAGACCACGCCGGGTACCTCCCAGAAGGAGGAGCTGCTGGACACCCAGAGCCCGGCCGCCGCGGCCGACCCCTTCAACGAGACCATAGGCGCCTCGGAGAAGCCCAGCGCCACCGAGTCATGGCCCCACAAGACCAAGGAGCAGGATTGGGCCACCGTCACCAAGCAAAAACTGCAGCAGCAGCTCAAGAGCCAGATTGAATCCCAGGAGATCGAGGTGGAGCAGCTCGGCAGCCAGCTGGTGATCCGCATCGGCGAGAAGACCCTGTTCCCTGCCGACTCAGCCTTCCTGCAGCCCCAGTTCATCCCCCTGGTCAACAAGGTCTCCGATGTGCTGGCCGATATTCCGGGCATGGTGGTAGTCACCGGCCACACCGACAACTCCCAGGCGCCGGTGGAGCTCTATCGCAACAACTGGGAGCTGTCGGTGCTGCGGGCGGCCACCATAGTCCATACCCTGCTCACCAACCCCAAGCTGGATTCGCGGCGTGTCATCGCCCAGGGCGTGGCTGACACCCAGCCCCGCTTTGCCAACGACACCCCGGCCCATCGCCAGGCCAACCGCCGGGTGGAGATAGTGCTCTCCCAAGGCAAGGCGGCGGAGCAAGCCCTCCCCCTCCTCGCCCCCTGATGAAAAGACCCCGCCATGCGGGGTCTTTCGTTTTGTCGATTAGTTTATTTTTCAAGCGAACCAGCTGTTTTCCCCACCGCGTAAAAGCAATTGAAAATGATTCTCAAATGAGAAAATTGACCCCGCTAGCAAAACGCGATTTTCCTCCCGTTGATTAATAATTAATCCTTTGAAATGACATGTAAATCAGTATGGAACTGGCATAATACGTAGCATCCTTGTTAAGTCACATGATTAATTCGGTTAGGGAAAACTCCTATGTTTGCTGATATTGCTGTCCAGCATTGGGCCTTTGCTGTCTATGTCATTGGGGCCATCTGCATCTGCCTGACCATGATAGGCGTCGCGGCCTTGCTGGGGGGACGAGCCTATGGCCGTGCCAAAAACAGGCCCTTCGAATCCGGCATAGATTCCGTCGGCAATGCCCGTCTGCGTTTCTCCGCCAAGTTCTATCTGGTCGCCATGTTCTTCGTCATCTTCGACGTCGAGGCGCTCTATCTCTTCGCCTGGTCCGTCTCCGTTCGGGAAAGCGGCTGGGTCGGCTTTATCGAAGCCACCATCTTCATCACCCTGCTGCTGGTAGGCCTCATCTACCTGTGGCGCATCGGTGCCCTCGACTGGGCCCCGAAGAAACGCGTCCTGACTGACAAGAAGCCAGACTGATTTACCGATTATCCCTTTGAGGTTGCACCATGAAGTACACCCTGACCCGGATTGACCCGGATGCGCCCGTTGAGCGCTACCCCCAGGAACAGCGCCAGACCGTCGATGACCCACTGGCGCAGCAGGCGACCCGCGGCATCATGATCGGGCGCCTCGAAGAGGTGCTGCAAGACACCGTCAACTGGGGCCGCAAGAACTCCCTCTGGCCCTACAACTTCGGCATCTCCTGCTGCTATGTGGAGATGTGTACCGCCTTCACCTCCCCCCATGACGTGGCCCGCTTCGGCGCCGAAGTCATCCGGGCCTCGCCCCGTCAGGCGGATTTCATGGTGATCGCCGGCACTCCCTTCATCAAGATGGCGCCTGTCATCCAGCGCCTCTATGAGCAGTTGCTCGAACCCAAGTGGGTCATCTCCATGGGTGCCTGTGCCAACTCGGGCGGCATGTATGACATCTATTCAGTGGTGCAGGGGGTGGACAAGTTCCTGCCGGTAGACGTCTACATTCCAGGATGCCCGCCCCGCCCCGAGGCCTTCCTGCAGGCCCTGATGCTGCTGCAGGACTCCATCGGCAAGGAGCGCCGCCCCCTCTCCTGGGTGGTGGGTGATCAGGGGATCTACCGTCCCCAGATGCAGGCCGAGAAGGATCGCAAGCGGGAAGAGCGCATCCAAGTCACCAACCTGCGCACGCCGGATGAGATCTGACCATGAAACTGACTCGAGAATTCCCAAGCAACTACACCATGGCCCAGGGGCAGACGGCGGATCACGCCGATGCCCAGGTGGTCGGCGAACTCTTCGCCCACTTCGGTGCCGAGCGCTTCACGGTGCAGAGCACCCGTACCGGGGTGCCGGTGATCTGGCTCTCCCGTGATCTGCTGCTGGACGTGATGGGCTTCCTGCAAAAGCTCCCCTCCCCCTTCGTGATGCTGTTTGATCTCAGCGCCACCGACGAGCGGATGCGCAGCCATCGCCACGGCCTGCCGGGCAGCGACTTCACCGTCTTCTATCACCTCATCTCCATCGACCGTAACGCCGATGTGATGCTGAAGGTGCCGCTGATGGAGAGCGATCTGCACCTGCCCACCGTCAGCCGTCACTTCCCCAACGCCAACTGGTACGAGCGGGAAGTCTGGGATCTGATGGGCATCACCTTCGACGGTCACCCCCATCTCACCCGCATCATGATGCCAAAGAGCTGGCAGGGACACCCGCTGCGCAAGGACTACCCGGCCCGCGCCACCGAGTTCGATCCCTTCATGCTCGATGCGGTCAAGCAGGATCAGGAGCAGGACAACCTGCTGTTCAAGCCCGAAGAGTGGGGCATGGCCCGGGGCAACGAGAACGAGGACTACATGTTCCTGAACCTCGGTCCCAACCACCCCTCGGCCCACGGCGCCTTCCGCCTGGTGCTGCAGCTCGACGGGGAAGAGATCCGCGACTGCGTGCCTGACATCGGCTATCACCACCGCGGTGCCGAGAAGATGGGCGAGCGCCAGTCCTGGCACAGCTACATCCCCTACACAGACCGGGTCGAGTACTTAGGGGGGGTGATGAACAACCTGCCCTATGTGCTGGCGGTCGAGAAGCTGGCGGGGATCAAGGTACCCAACCGGGTCGATATGATCCGGGTGATGATGGCGGAGCTGTTCCGCATCCAGAGCCACTTGCTGTTCCTTGGCACCTACATCCAGGACGTGGGGGCCATGACCCCTGTCTTCTTCACCTTCACCGATCGGCAGAAGATCTACACCATCATCGAGGCCATCACGGGCGCCCGCATGCACCCGGCCTGGTTCCGCATCGGCGGTGTGGCCCACGACCTGCCCATCGGCTGGGCCCGTCTCATCCAGGACAACCTGCTGAGCTGGCTGCCCAAGCGCCTGATGGAGTATGAGAAGGCCGCCATGCGCAACAGCATACTGCGCGGTCGCACCATAGGCGTCGCCGCCTACAACACGGCGCAGGCGCTCGCCTGGGGCACCACGGGCGGCGGTCTGCGGGCCACCGGTCTCAACTTCGACGTGCGCAAATGGCGCCCTTATTCCGGCTACGATCAGTTCGAGTTCGAGGTGCCGGTGGGCAGCAATGGGGATGCTTATGACAGAGCCACGGTGCGCATCGAAGAGATCCGCCAGAGCATGCGCATCATAGAGCAGTGCATGAAGAACATGCCGGAGGGCCCCTTCAAGGCGGATCACCCGCTCACCACGCCGCCGCCCAAAGAGCGCACCCTGCAGGACATCGAGACCCTGATCACCCACTTCCTGCAAGTGTCATGGGGCCCGGTGATGCCGGCCGCCGAGTCCTTCCAGATGATAGAGGCGACCAAGGGGATCAACAGTTACTACCTGACCAGCGACGGCTCCACCATGAGCTACCGGACCCGGATCCGGACCCCGAGCTTCGCCCACCTGCAGCAGATCCCCTCGGTGATCCGTGGCCAGATGGTGTCGGATCTCATCGTCTACCTGGGCAGTATCGATTTCGTCATGTCGGATGTGGATCGTTAAGTCCCCGCCGCGCCCACACCAGGGCGCAACGGGACAAGAAGAATAAACGACAAAAGGTTAAGTTCATGAGCCAGCAATGTCAGTGCAAGAATACATCGTCCAACGCGGGACAGAGCGCATGCCAGAGCAAGGGGGACGACTTCGTCCTGAGCCAGGCCGAGCGCGATGCCATAGAGCATGAGACGCACCACTACGAAGATCCCCGCGCCGCCAGCATAGAAGCGCTCAAGATAGTGCAGCAGGCCCGCGGCTGGGTACCGGACGGTGCCATCCATGCCATCGCCGCCGTGCTCGGCATCCCTGCCAGCGATGTGGAAGGGGTCGCCACCTTCTACAGCCAGATCTTCCGCCAGCCGGTAGGCCGCCACATCATCCGTGTCTGTGACAGCATGGTCTGTTACATCAACGGCCATGAGCAACTGCTGGCCGGCCTGAAAGAGGTCATGGATCTGGCCCCCGGCCAGACCTCCCCTGACGGCCGCTTCACCCTGCTGCCGGTCTGCTGCCTCGGCAACTGCGACAAGGGGCCGGCGCTGATGATAGACGACGATACCTACGGCGGGCTCGATGCCGTCAGCCTGCTCAAGACCCTGGAGGCCTACCCATGAGCCTCTCCCGCAGATCAGATACAAGCGGCCAGTTCAAGACCCTGGAGGGCAATCTATGTCCATGAGCCTGCAACCAAACAAGACACTCGCCTCCCTCGGCACCGCCAACCGCATCGCCCGTTCAGCCGAGACCCATCCCCTCACCTGGCGGTTGCGGGATGACGGCCAGCCGGTCTGGCTGGACGAATACCAGAGCAAACAGGGGTACGAAGCGGCCCGCAAGGCACTGAGTCAGATGAGCCCTGACGAGATAGTCGGCACCGTCAAGGACGCCGGCCTCAAGGGGCGCGGCGGCGCCGGCTTCTCCACCGGGGTGAAGTGGGGCCTGATGCCCAAAGACGAGAGCATGAACATCCGTTACCTGCTCTGCAACGCCGACGAGATGGAGCCGAACACCTACAAAGACCGGCTGCTGATGGAGCAACTGCCCCACCTGCTGATCGAGGGGATGATCATCAGTGCCCGGGCCCTCAAGGCCTATCGCGGCTATATCTTCCTGCGCGGCGAGTACGTGGACGCCGCCATCCACCTGCGCCGCGCGGTGGAAGAGGCCAAGGCCGCCGGCCTGCTCGGCAAGAACATACTGGGGTCGGGCTTTGACTTCGAGCTGTTCGTCCACACCGGCGCAGGGCGTTACATCTGCGGCGAAGAGACGGCGCTCATCAACTCCCTGGAAGGACGCCGCGCCAACCCGCGGGCCAAACCCCCCTTCCCCGCCGTCTCCGGCGTCTGGGGCAAGCCCACCTGCGTCAACAACGTCGAGACCCTGTGCAACGTGCCCGCCATCATAGGCAACGGCGTCGAGTGGTATCAGGGGCTGGCCCTGCCAGGCTCGGAAGATCACGGCACCAAGCTGATGGGCTTCTCCGGCAAGGTCAACAACCCGGGCCTGTGGGAGCTGCCCTTTGGCATCACCGCCCGCGAACTGTTCGAGAACTATGCCGGCGGCATGAAACCCGGCTATCGCCTCAAGGCCTGGCAACCGGGCGGTGCCGGCACCGGCTTCCTGCTGCCCGAGCACCTGGATGCCCAGATGTATGCCGGAGGCATCGGCAAGGTCGGCACCCGCATGGGGACGGGCCTCGCCATGGCGGTGGATGACAGCATCAACATGGTCGGACTCTTGCGCAACATGGAGGAGTTCTTCGCCCGTGAATCCTGTGGCTGGTGCACCCCCTGCCGCGACGGCCTGCCCTGGAGCGTCAAGATCCTGCGGGCCCTGGAGCGAGGCGAAGGCCAACCCGAGGATCTCGCCACCCTGGAGCAGCTGGTCAGCTTCCTGGGGCCGGGCAAGACCTTCTGCGCCCATGCCCCTGGCGCCGTCGAGCCCCTTGGCAGTGCCATGAAGTACTTCCGGTCCGAGTTCGAGGCCGGGGTCAAGGCCCCCCATGACAATCACAAGCTGTTCAAGGGTATCCAGCCCAATCTGCTGGGCGAGCGCTGGTAATACGCCAGAACGCATCGGGCAATAGCCGATTTCACAAAACAGGTTTCAGGGAAGTTGTATGGCAACCATTCATGTAGACGGTAAAGAGTTCGAGGTAGACGGGGCAGATAACCTGCTGCAAGCCTGTCTGTCGCTGGGTCTGGACGTCCCCTATTTTTGCTGGCACCCGGCGCTCGGTAGCGTCGGCGCCTGCCGCCAGTGTGCGGTCAAACAGTATCAGAATGCCGACGACAAGCGCGGCCGCCTGGTCATGTCCTGCATGACCCCCTCCACCGATGGCACCTATATCTCCATCGAGGACGAAGAGGCGAAGGAGTTTCGCAAGACTGTGGTGGAGTGGCAGATGACCAACCACCCCCACGACTGCCCTGTGTGTGAAGAGGGTGGCGCCTGCCACCTGCAAGACATGACGGTGATGACGGGCCACAACAGCCGTCGCTATCGCTTCACCAAGCGCACCCACCAGAATCAGGATCTCGGCCCCTTCATCAACCACGAGATGAACCGCTGCATCGCCTGCTATCGCTGCGTGCGCTACTACAAGGATTACGCCGGCGGCGAGGATCTGGGTGTCTACGGCGCCCACGACAACGTCTACTTCGGCCGGGTCGAGGATGGCACCCTGGAGAGCGAGTTCTCCGGCAACCTGGTGGAGGTCTGCCCCACCGGCGTCTTCACCGACAAGACCCATTCCGAGCGCTACAACCGCAAGTGGGACATGCAGTTTGCCCCCAGCATCTGCCAGCAGTGCTCGGTCGGCTGCAACATCAGCCCGGGGGAGCGCTACGGCGAGCTGCGCCGCATCGAGAACCGCTTCCACGGCGCCCTGAACCACTACTTCCTCTGTGATCGTGGCCGCTTCGGTTACGGCTATGTCAACCAGGCCGATCGCCCGCGCCAACCCCTGCTTCAGGATGGCAATGACAAGCTGGCCATCACTGTCGATGGCGCCCTCAACCGCGCCGCCGATGCCCTGCGCACCGCAAGCGGCATCATCGGCATCGGCTCGCCACGAGCGTCGCTCGAGAGCAACTTCGCCCTGCGCGAGCTGGTGGGCGCCGCCAACTTCTACGCAGGGGTCGAGCAGAGCGAATGGGCCTGCCTGCAGAAGATGCTGCATGTCCTGCACCAGGGCGGGGTACGAACCCCCAGCCTGCGTGACATGGAAGAGGCCGACGCCGTACTGGTGCTGGGTGAAGATGTCACCCAGACGGCCGCCCGGATCAGCCTGGCACTGCGTCAGGCAGTCAAGGGCAAGGGACGTGAAATCGCCCGCAAGCTGAAGGTGGACCTGTGGCAGGTCGCCGCGGTGCAGACGCTCGCTCAGAATGAGCGTTATCCGCTGCTCATCACCAGCCTGGATCAGACCCGTCTGGACGACGTGGCCGCCGATACCCTGCATGCCCCTCACGCCGATCAGGCCCGCCTCGGCTTTGCCATCGCCCACCTGCTCGACGGTTCCGCCCCTGCCCCGCAGGATCTGGGCGCCGATCAGCTGGCTCAAGCGACCCGCTGGGCCGAGCTGCTTGGCAACGCCAAGAAACCGCTCATCATCGCGGGCTCCGGTGCCCGCAGCCAGGCGCTGATCGAGGCGGCCAGCAACATAGCCCACGCCCTCAAGGGTCGTGGTCAGACCGTCGAACTGGCACTGGTGGCCCAGGAGGCCAACAGCCTGGGGCTGGCCATGCTGGCCGGCAACGCCGCTCCCCTGGAAGCCGCCCTCGAGCGCATCGAAGGGAGCGAGTCCCTTGCGCTGATCACCCTGGAGAACGATCTCTATCGCCGTGCTCCCCGCAACCGGGTCGATGCCGCCATCAAGCGCCTGCAGCATCTGCTGGTGGTGGATCATCAGGACACCCGCACCGCCCAGCAGGCCCACCTGGTGCTGCCTGCCGCCAGCTTTGCGGAGGCCGATGGCACTGTGGTGAACATGGAAGGCCGTGCCCAGCGCTTCTTCCAGGTCTATGCCCCCGCCTTCTACGACGCCGACATCCAGGTGCGCGAAGGCTGGCGCTGGCTGGCCGCGCTGCAAGGCACGCTGGACGGCAAGCCCCCGCGCTGGAGCAGCTTCGACGAGGTGAGTGCGGCCTGCGCCGCCTCTGCCCCGCTGCTGGCCAGCATGGGCGAAGCCGCCCCCAATGCCGGGCTGCGTATCCGCGGCATGAAGCTCGCGCGCGAGCCACACCGCTACAGCGGCCGCACCTCCATGCTGGCGGATCAGAACGTGAGCGAGCCCCGGGTGGCGCAAGACCCCGACTCCCCCTTCAACTTCTCCATGGAAGGCTATGCCGGTGCCCGCCAACCCCTGCAACAGGTGCCGTTCGCCTGGGCACCGGGCTGGAACTCCCCCTCCGCCTGGAACAAGTTCCAGGACGAGGTGGGTGGCAACCTGCGAGCCGGGGATCCCGGTCGTCGCCTGCTGGAGCCGGGCAGCGAGTCCCTCGGCTGGTTCGACACCATTCCCGCCCCCTTCACCGCCCAGCACACGCTGCAAGTGGTGAGCTATGACCAGCTGTTCGGTGGCGACGAGCTCTCCGCGCGCAGCCCCGTCATCCAGGCCCGCATGGGGGACCCCGAGCTGGTGCTGAACCCGGTCGATGCCGCCCGTTTGGCCCTTCATGCCGGCAATCTGGTGGCCTTCTCCTGGGGTGGTCACCACTGGCGGCTGACCCTGCGGATCAGCGAACGGCTGGCACCGGGTCTGCTCGGCCTGCCCCTGGGCGCCCATGGTCTGCCGACCGCGCTGCACCAGGCCTATGTGACTGACTTGCAGGAGGCCATCGCATGAGCAATGAGCTGATCGATCTGTTGCTGGAGGTAGGCAAAGCCTTGATCGTGCTGGTGGGGATTGTGGGGGCTGGCGCCTTCATGAGCTTCATCGAGCGCCGTCTGCTGGCGCTCTGGCAAGACAGGTACGGCCCCAACCGGGTGGGCCCCTTCGGCCTGCTGCAACTGGCGGCCGACATGGTCAAGATGTTCTTCAAGGAGGACTGGATCCCGCCGTTCGCGGATCGCCGGATCTTCGTGCTGGCCCCCATCATCGCCTTTACCGCCTTCATCCTGGCGTTTGCTGTGGTGCCCATCACCCCCACCTGGGGCGTGGCGGATCTCAACGTGGGGCTGCTCTACATCCTGGCCATAGCAGGGCTGGCGGTCTACGCCGTGCTCTTTGCCGGCTGGTCGAGCAACAACAAGTACTCCCTGCTCGGCAGCCTGCGCGCCTCGGCCCAGACCCTCTCCTACGAGGTGTTCCTCGGCCTCTCCCTGATGGGGATCGTCATCCAGACCGGCAGCTTCAACCTGCGGGAGATCGTGGAGGCGCAAGCCGGATTGTGGAACGTGATCCCCCAGTTCCTGGGCTTCATCACCTTCCTGTTTGCCGGGGTTGCCGTCACCCACCGTCACCCGTTTGACCAGCCGGAGGCCGAGCAGGAGCTCGCCGACGGCTATCACATCGAATACGCGGGCATGAAGTGGGGTCTGTTCTTCGTGGGCGAGTACATCGGCATAGTGCTGATCTCCTCCCTCATCGTGACCCTCTTCTTCGGTGGCTGGCACGGCCCCTGGTTGCCGCCCTTCATCTGGTTTGCCCTGAAGACCGCCTGTTTCATGGTGTTCTTCATCCTGCTGCGGGCCTCCCTGCCCCGCCCGCGCTTTGACCAGGTGATGTCCTTTGGCTGGAAAGTCTGCTTACCGCTTACCTTGCTCAACATGCTGGTAACCGGCGCCGTCGTGCTTATGAACGTGCAGTGAGGCACCAATGAAAATTACGAGCATTATCAAGGGTGTTGGCACCCAACTGCGCAGTCTGGGGATGGTCTTCTCCCATGCCTGGCGCCCCCGCGAAACCCTGAGCTACCCGGAGCAGCAGGTCTATGCCGCGCCCCGTTTCCGTGGTCGCATCGTGCTGACCCGGGATCCGGACGGTGACGAGCGCTGCGTGGCGTGCAACCTGTGCGCCGTGGCCTGCCCGGTCGGCTGCATCTCGCTGCAAAAAGCGGAGCGGGACGACGGTCGCTGGTACCCGGAGTTCTTCCGCATCAACTTCTCCCGCTGCATCTTCTGCGGTCTGTGTGAAGAGGCCTGCCCCACCACCGCCATCCAGCTGACGCCGGATTTCGAGATGGGCGAGTATCGCCGCCAGGATCTGGTGTACGAGAAGGAAGATCTGCTGATCAGCGGCCCCGGCAAATACCCGGACTACAACTTCTACCGCATGAGCGGTATGGCCATCGACGGCAAGCCCAAAGGGGATGCCGAGAACGAAGCCAAGCCCATCGATGTCAAGAGCCTGCTGCCCTAGGAGTCAATCATGGAACTGGCATTTTATGCCGCGGCCCTGGTCGCCGTTTACAGCACGCTGCGGGTCATCAGCACCAGCAACCCCATGCATGCGTTGCTCAATCTCATCATCTCGCTCATCGCCGTGGCCATGATCTTCTTCTGCCTGGGAGCCTCCTTCGCAGGCGCCCTGCAGGTGATCGTCTACGCCGGCGCCATCATGGTGCTGTTCGTGTTCGTGGTGATGATGCTGAACCTGGGTTCATCCCAGGATCAGGAGCGCAACTGGCTCACCCCCATGACCTGGGGTGGGCCTGCCCTGCTCTCCCTCATCCTGCTCGGCTTCCTGGCCTACGGCATTCTCGGGGTCACCGGCGGTGAGCTCGGGCAGACCGACGTCAGTGCGAAAGAAGTCGGCATCGCCCTGTTCGGCCCCTATGTACTGGCGGTGGAGCTCGCCTCCATACTGCTGCTGGCGGGTCTGGTCACCGCCTATCACCTTGGCCGTGAAGACAAGAGCGGGGAAGTGCTTTCCGTCCCCAAACCCACCGCTCGCCCATCCCAGGAAGGAGGTCAGCAATGAGTGGTATCCCCATGGAGCACGGCTTGCTGCTCGCGGCAATTCTGTTCTGCATCGGTTTGTGCGGTCTGCTGATCCGCCGCAACCTGCTGTTTATCCTCATGAGTATCGAGATCATGATGAATGCGTCCGCGCTGGCGTTCGTGGTGGCGGGTAGCCGCTGGGCCCAGGCCGACGGCCAGATCATGTACATACTGGTGATTTCTCTGGCGGCAGCGGAGGCCAGTATCGGCCTAGCCCTGTTACTGCTGCTCTATCGTCGTTACCACACCCTGAACGTGGACACTGTGAGCGAGATGCGCGGATGAGCCTCCTATACCTGACTTTCCTGTTCCCCCTGCTGGGATGGCTGCTGCTGGCCTTCTCCATCGGCCGTCTCGGCGAGCGCAGCGCGGCACTCATCGGTGTCGGCAGCATAGGCCTTTCGGCCCTGACCACAATCTGGGTCGGGTTCGACTTCCTCAATCACACCCCCGAGGGCGGCGTCTATACCCAGATCCTGTGGCAGTGGATGTCGGTGGGTGAATTCCAGCCCACCTTCCGTCTGGCGCTGGATGGGCTGTCGCTGACCATGCTGGGGGTGGTGACCGGGGTGGGCTTCTTCATCCACCTGTTCGCCTCCTGGTACATGCGCGGAGAAGAGGGGTATTCCCGCTTCTTCACCTACACCAACCTCTTCATCGCCAGCATGGTGTTCCTGGTGCTGGCCGATGATCTGCTGTTCGTCTACCTGGGTTGGGAAGGGGTGGGGCTGTGCAGCTACCTGCTGATCGGCTTCTACTACCGCAACCCGGCCAATGGCGCCGCCGCCCTCAAGGCATTTGTGGTGACCCGGGTCGGTGACGTCTTCCTCGCCATCGGGCTCTTCGTGCTCTACCGCGAGCTCGGCACCCTCAACATCCACGAGCTGCTGGTGCGCGCCCCAGTGGTCTTTGCCGAGGGCTCCCCTGCCCTGTCGTTCGCCTGCCTGATGCTGCTCGGCGGCGCGGTCGGCAAATCCGCCCAGCTGCCCCTGCAGACCTGGCTGGCAGACGCCATGGCGGGCCCGACCCCGGTCTCGGCACTGATCCACGCGGCCACCATGGTGACCGCCGGTGTCTACCTCATCGCCCGCACCCACGGCCTCTTCCTGCTGGCCCCGGAGATCCTCCATCTGGTGGCCCTGGTCGGTGCCATCACACTAGTGCTGGCGGGCTTTGCCGCCCTGGTACAGACCGACATCAAGCGGATCCTGGCCTACTCCACCATGAGCCAGATAGGCTACATGTTCCTGGCCCTGGGGGTCGGCGCCTGGGAAGGGGCCATCTTCCACCTGATGACCCACGCCTTCTTCAAGGCGCTCTTGTTCCTCTCCGCCGGGGCCGTCATAGTCGCGACCCACCACGAGCAGAACATCTTCAAGATGGGGGGCCTGCGCAAGAGTCTGCCCCTGGTCTATGCCTGCTTCCTGGTGGGGGGCTCGGCCCTGGCCGCGCTGCCGCTGGTCACCGCCGGCTTCTACAGCAAGGACGCCATCCTCTGGCAGGTGCAGGCCAGTGGCCAGAGCGCCCTGCTGTGGGCCGGTCTGGGTGGGGCCTTCCTGACCTCCCTCTACACCTTCCGCCTCATCTTCATCGCCTTCCACGGCAAGGCGCAGACGCAGGCGCACAAAGGCCACGGTCTTGCCCACCAGCTGCCGCTGCTGGTGCTGCTGGTGCTCTCCACCGGTGTGGGTGCCCTGATAGTACCGCCGCTCGCCGGAGTGCTGCCGGCAGGCCCGGGGGATCATATCGAAGAGGGACGCCACAGCCTCGAGATCCTCTCCGGCGTCATCGCCGTGGCAGGCATTGCGCTTGCCGCCTTCCTCTTCCTCGGCGAACGTCGCCTGGCGAAGGGGATCGCCGAGAGTGCCGCCGGCCGCGCGCTCAGCACCCTCTGGTTCAATGCCTGGGGCTTTGACTGGCTCTATGACTGGATCTGGGTCAAGCCCTACCTGCTGGTGACCCGCTTGCTCGGCAAGGACCCGCTGGATCGGATGATGAACCTGCCCGCCGTGCTGGCCCAGGGTGGCCACCAGCTGCTGGCCTGGACTGTGTCCGGCAAGCTGCGCTGGTACGCCGCCTCCATGGGGATGGGCGCCGCCCTGATCCTGGCCCTGCTGCTGCTCGGCTGATCCATGAGCCCAATATGTGTGGCAGGCCCGGGGCCTGCCCGACTAGAACCTAGACGAGAGCTGATATCGTGACCTTACTCTGGATCTTGTTAATTCCTTTTATCGGCGGCTTGCTCTGCTGGCAGATGGAGCGGCTCGGCGGACAATTCGTTCGCTGGGTAGCCCTGCTCTCCATGAGCGCCTGCCTGGTGCTCTCCGGTGCCATCTGGCTGGGGGGTGACTTCTCCCTCGCCAGCCCCGGCCTCCCCGTCTGGGCGGCCGAGTGGCAGCAACCCTGGATCCCCCGCTTCGGCATCTCATTGCACCTGGCGGTAGACGGCTTGTCCCTCCTGATGGTGATGCTCACCAGCTTCATCGGTGTGCTGGCCATCCTCTGCTCCTGGAAGGAAATCGTGCAGCGCATCGGCTTCTTCCACCTGAATCTGCTGTGGATCCTGGGGGGCGTGCTCGGCGTCTTCATGGCGGTGGACCTGTTCCTCTTCTTCTTCTTCTGGGAGATGATGCTGGTTCCCATGTACTTCCTGATCGCACTCTGGGGCCACTCGGTCACCGACGGTAAATCCCGGATCAACGCGGCCACCAAGTTCTTCATCTACACCCAGGCGAGCGGCCTCATCATGCTGGTGGCCATCCTCGGGCTGGTGCTGACCCACCACGCCAGCACCGGGGTCTTCACCTTCAACTACCTCGACCTGCTCAACACCCCGATGAGCAAGGGCGTGCAGTGGCTGCTGATGCTGGGCTTCTTCATCGCCTTCGCGGTCAAGATGCCCCTGGTGCCGCTCCATGGCTGGTTGCCGGACGCCCATAGCCAGGCGCCGACCGCGGGTTCTGTGGACTTGGCGGGCATCCTGCTCAAAACCGCCGCCTACGGCCTGCTGCGCTTCACCCTGCCGCTGTTCCCGGAGGCCTCCGCCGAGTTCGCCCCCTACGCCATGGTGCTGGGGCTGATCGGCATCGTCTACGGTGCCCTGCTGGCCTTCGCCCAGACCGACATCAAGCGCCTGGTGGCCTACACCAGCATCTCCCACATGGGCTTCGTGATGATCGCCATCTACTCGGGCAGCGAGCTCGCGCTGCAAGGCGCCGTGGTGCAGATGATCGCCCACGGCCTCTCCGCCGCCGGCCTCTTCATCCTGTGCGGCCAACTCTACGAGCGTCTGCACACCCGGGATCTGCGCCTGATGGGCGGCCTCTGGGGTCGTCTGCGCTACCTGCCCGGGGTGATGCTGTTCTTCTCGGTCGCCTCCCTGGGGATGCCGGGCACCGGCAACTTCATCGGCGAGTTCCTGATCCTCATCGGCAGCTTCCAGGTGGCCCCAGTGCTCACCGTCATCGCCACCTTCGGCCTGGTGCTGGCCTCGGTCTACTCCCTCATCATGCTGCAACGGGCCTGCTTCGGTGCACCCAAGGATGAGAAGGTCCTCAACGGTCTGGACAAGCGGGAACTGGCCATGATGCTGACCATCGCCGGCCTGCTGGTGCTGCTCGGTCTCTACCCCCAGCCGGTGCTGGACACCGCCAGCAGCAGCCTGCTGAACGTGCTGCACTGGTATGCACTGCCGAGCACAGGAGCCCTGCAATGATCGCCCCTCGCTCTCACTCTCTCCTGGCCTTGCTGCCTTCCTTGTCCACGACAGGAGCACTGTCATGACGTTTACTGCCGCCCAACTACTGGCCCTGCTGCCGCTGTTGCTGACCACGGGGGCCATGGTGGCCCTGATGCTGGCCATCGCCTGGAAGCGCTGCGCCGACACCGCCTTCGTGGTAACCATCACCGGCCTGAACCTGGCCCTCTTCTCCCTGCCCATCGTCATGGCCCAGGGTGACCAGGGGGTCACTCCCCTGCTGCAGGTAGACGGCTACGCCGTCTTCTACATGGGGCTGGTGCTTATCGGCGCCTTGGCCACCTGTACCTTCGGCCGCTCCTGGCTCAAGGGCTACCCGGACAACCGGGAAGAGTTCTACCTGCTGCTGCTGATCGCCACCGCCGGTGGCCTGGTGCTGGCCGGCTCTCGCCACCTCGCCTCCCTGTTCATCGGGATCGAGATGCTGACCCTGCCGATGTTCGGCCTGGTGGGTTATGCCTACCGCGAGCGTCACTCCCTGGAAGCCAGCATCAAGTACATGGTGCTCTCCGCCGCCGCCACCGCCTTCCTGTTGTTCGGCATGGCGCTGCTCTACGCCCAGGCCGGCAGCCTGAGCTTCAGCGATCTGGGGCTGACCCTGGCCCAGAGCCCGGCCCACCATCCACTGCTGATGGGTGGTCTGGGTCTGATGCTGGTTGGCTTCGCCTTCAAGTTGTCGCTGGCCCCCTTCCACCTCTGGACCCCGGACGTGTACGAGGGTGCCCCGGCACCGGTGGCGACCTTCCTCGCCACCGTCAGCAAGATCGCGGTGTTCTGCGTGCTGCTGCGCTTCTACCTGGCGGTGCCGGCCACCGGTGATCCCATGTTCCATTGGCTGCTGGCGGCCATTGCCGTCGTCTCCATCGTCATCGGCAACCTGCTGGCGCTGATCCAGACCAACATCAAGCGGATGATGGGTTACTCCTCCATCTCCCACTTCGGCTACCTGCTGGCGGTGGTGGTGGCGAGCCGCCTCGGCCAGATGCCGGTGGAAGCGGCCGGCGTCTACCTGCTGATGTACCTGTTCACCAGCCTCGGGGCCTTCGGCGTCATCAGCATGATGTCCAGCCCCTATCGCGGCAAGGATGCGGACTCCCTGCACAGCTACCGCGGCCTGTTCTGGCACCGTCCTTACCTGACGGCCGTCATGACGGTGATGATGTTGTCCCTCGCGGGCATCCCCATGACGCTCGGCTTCATCGGCAAGTTCTACCTCATCGGCGTCACCGTCGATGCCAAGCTGTGGTGGCTCTCCGGCGCCATCGTGCTGGGCAGCGCCCTGGGTCTCTACTACTACCTGCGGGTCATGGTCACCCTCTACCTGCGCGAACCGGGCATGCAGCTGCGCGATGCCAAGGCCGACTGGGCCTTCTCCTCCGGGGGCCTGGTGGTGCTGCTCTCCGCCATCCTGGTGGTGGTGCTGGGGATCTACCCCCAGCCGGTCATCAGCCTGGTACAGGGCTTCCAGAACGTGGTGCTGCGCTAAGCATCCCCCGTCAACGCACGGAAAACCGGCCCCAGTGGCCGGTTTTTTTATGCTCCATCCGAGACGATATCGTTTCTGCATCCAGCTCCAGCCGGTAACGCGCGCCCCTCCCCTTTCCTCCCTCACCATCCCCTCCTGAACCAGGGTCAACGCGCCGGGGCTGCGACATGCTGAGTCCTGAATCCTGAACCCTGAACCCTGAACCCTGAATCCTGAGTCCTGAGCCCTGAGCCCTGAGCCCTGAGTCCTGAGTCCTGAGCCAGGATAATTCACGCAACGCTTGTGCCGCGCCCATAAAAAAACCGGCCTGCTGGCCGGTTTTCCATGGTTGCTGTGTACGCGGAGGGATTACCCCAGACGCACGCGAGCGTTGCGGAACATCCGCATCCAGGCGCCATCCTCGCCCCAGTTGTCCGGGTGCCAGGAGTTCGCCACGGTGCGGAACACCCGCTCCGGGTGCGGCATCATGATGGTGGCGCGACCGTCGGTGGTGGTCACGGCCGTGATGCCGTCCGGCGCGCCGTTCGGGTTGGCCGGGTAGCGCTCGGTCACCTGACCGCGGTTGTCCACGAAGCGCAGCCCCACGAGACCACTTTGCTGCAAGGCGTCGAGGTGGGCGGCGTCGCGCACCTCCACCCGCCCTTCCCCGTGGGAGACGGCGATGGGCATGACGGATCCGCTCATGCCGGCGAAGAAGGCGGACGGAGAGTCCTGCACCTGCACCAGGCTGAAGCGCGCCTCGAAGCGCTCGGAGCGGTTGCGCACGAAGCGCGGCCACAGCTCGGCACCCGGGATGAGGTCGCGCAGGTTGGACATCATCTGACAGCCGTTGCAGACGCCCAAGGAGAGGGTGTCTGCGCGCTCGAAGAAGCGCTGGAACTGCTCGCGGGCCCCGTCGTTGAACAGGATGGACTTGGCCCAGCCCTCCCCCGCTCCCAGCACGTCGCCGTAGGAGAAGCCGCCACAGGCCACCAGGGTCTGGAACTGCTCCAGCTTGATGCGGCCGGACAGGATGTCGCTCATATGCACGTCCACCGCGGTGAAGCCGGCGCGGTCGAACG
Source organism: Aeromonas sp. R4-3 (assembly GCF_040908275.1). NCBI lineage: Bacteria > Pseudomonadati > Pseudomonadota > Gammaproteobacteria > Aeromonadales > Aeromonadaceae > Aeromonas > Aeromonas sp. R4-3. The sequence continues at coordinate 143,486 of NZ_JBFODK010000001.1, read as the reverse complement.
CTGCCGCCATCTCCACGTGGGAGTTGACCCCCTGCTCGCGCAGCACCGCCAGACGGGGGGAGACCCCGCGGGCGATGTAGGGGGCGGCCACGTCTTCGCTCGGGTTGAAGCTCAGGGTGGCGTGCAGACCCGGGTCCATGGCGTCCTGACGGGCGGCATGCTCCTCGTCGGCACAGGCCGGGTTGTCACGCAGGCGCTGCATCTGCCAGCTGGTCTCGCCCCAGAGGGTGCGCAAGGCGGTACGGCTGGCGCGGTAGACCTCCTGGCCCTCCCGCTCGAAGGAGATCAGGTCGCCCTCGACCACGGTGCCGAGCACATGGGTGCAGGCCGCCAGGCCGTGGCCGGCCAGCAGGGTCAGCACGGCTTCCTTGTCGTCGCGGCGCACCTGGATGACGGCCCCCAGCTCCTCGTTGAACAGGGCAGGCAGCAGCTCGCCACCGATGCGATCGAGCTGGATGTCGAGGCCGCAGTGACCGGCGAAGGCCATCTCCACCAGGGTGACGAACAGGCCGCCGTCGGATCTGTCGTGGTAGGCGATGAGTTTTCTGTCCGCCACCAGCGCCTGGATGGCGTTGAAGAAGCCCTTGAGCTGCACCGGGTTGTCGAGATCCGGCGCGCTGTCACCGAGCTGGCGGTAGACCTGGGCCAGGGCCGAGGCGCCGAGGCGCTGCTTGCCGTTGCCAAGGTCGATGAGGATCAGGTCGGTCTCACCGAGATCGGTGCGCAGCTGCGGGGTGACGGTGTTGCGCACGTCCTCCACCCGGGCGAAGGCACTGATCAGCAGGGAGAGCGGCGAGGTGACGCTGCGCTCCTCCCCGTCCTGCTGCCAGCGGGTCTTCATGGACATGGAGTCCTTGCCGACCGGAATGGTGATGCCGAGGGCCGGGCAGAGCTCCTCCCCCACCGCCTTGACCGCCTGATACAGGCCGGCGTCCTCGCCCGGGTGACCGGCGGCGGCCATCCAGTTCGCGGAGAGCTTGACCCGCTTGAGGGAACCGATGTGAGCCGGCGCCAGGTTGGTCAGGGCCTCGGCCACCGCCATACGGGCCGATGCGGCATGAGAGAGCAGCGCCACCGGGGTGCGCTCGCCCATGGACATGGCCTCGCCGTGGTAGCTGTCGTAGGTGGCGGCGGTGACGGCGCAATCGGCCACCGGGATCTGCCAGGGGCCGACCATCTGGTCGCGGTTGACCAGACCGGTCACGCTGCGATCGCCGATGGTGATGAGGAAGGACTTCTCCGCCACTGTCGGCAGGCGCAGTACCCGCTCGGCCGCGTCACTCAGGGTGATGCCATCGAGCTGCAGGGCCTTGCCCTGGGCGGGCAGGCTCTGCACGTCGCGGTGCATCTTGGGCGCCTTGCCGAGCAGCACGTCCAGGGGCAGATCGATGGGCTGGTTGTCAAAGTGTGCATCCGAGAGAGTGAGGTGCTTCTCTTCGGTGGCGGTGCCGATGACCGCATAGGGGGCGCGCTCACGCTCGCACAGGGCCTTGAACAGGGGCAGCTTGTCCTGGGCGACCGCCAGCACGTAGCGCTCCTGGGATTCGTTGCACCAGATCTCCAGCGGGCTCATGCCCGGCTCGTCGCTGGCGATGGCACGCAGGTCGAAGCGACCGCCCCGATCGCCGTCGTTCACCAGCTCCGGCATGGCGTTGGAGAGGCCACCGGCGCCCACGTCGTGGATGAAGACGATGGGGTTGTCATCGCCGAGCTGCCAGCAGCGATCGATCACCTCCTGGCAACGGCGCTCCATCTCGGGGTTGTCCCGCTGCACAGAGGCGAAATCGAGGTCTTCGGCAGACTGGCCGGAGGCCATGCTCGATGCCGCGCCACCACCCAGACCTATGTTCATGGCCGGGCCGCCCAGCACGATCAGGGCTGCCCCCACCGGGATCTCCCCTTTCTGGACGTGTTCGCTGCGGATGTTGCCTATGCCGCCCGCCAGCATGATGGGCTTGTGGTAACCGCGCACTTCGACGCCGTTGTGGCTCGGCACCTGCTCTTCGAAGGTACGGAAGTAGCCGAGGATGGCCGGACGACCGAATTCGTTGTTGAAGGCGGCGCCGCCAAGGGGCCCCTCCTGCATGATGTCAAAAGCGCTGACGATGCGGCTCGGCTTGCCGAAATCCTGCTCCCAGGGCTGCTCGAAACCGGGGATGCGCAGGTTGGAGACGGAGAAGCCCACCAGGCCCGCCTTGGGCTTGGCGCCACGGCCTGTCGCCCCCTCGTCGCGAATTTCGCCGCCGGAGCCGGTGGCCGCCCCCGGGAAGGGAGAGATGGCGGTCGGGTGGTTGTGAGTCTCCACCTTCATCAGGATGTCGACGCGCTCCTGGTGATACTGGTACTCGCCACTGGCGGGGCTCGGGAAGAAGCGGCCACCCTGGCTGCCTTCCATCACGGCGGCGTTGTCTTTATAGGCAGACAGGACATGATCCGGCGTCTGCTCGAAGGTGTTCTTGATCATCTTGAACAGCGACTTGGGCTGCTGCTCACCGTCTATGGTCCAGTCGGCGTTGAAGATCTTGTGACGGCAGTGCTCGGAGTTCGCCTGGGCGAACATGTAGAGCTCGATGTCGTTGGGATTGCGACCAAGGCGGGTGAAGTTCTCCACCAGGTAGTCGATTTCGTCATCGGCGAGGGCCAGGCCCAGCTCGATGTTGGCCGAGGCCAGGGCGCTGCGGCCACCGCCCAGCACATCCACCTGGGTGAAGGGGCGCGGCTCGTGATGGGCAAACAGGGCGGCTGCCTGGCTCGGCTCATCGAACACCACCTCCATCATGCGATCGTGCAGCAAGGCTGCGACCTCGCCACGCTGGGCTGCGGTCAGCTCACCCTTGGCCTGCACGTAATAGGCAATGCCGCGCTCCAGCCGCTTGACCTGGTTCAGGCCGCAGTTGTGGGCGATGTCGGTTGCTTTGGAAGACCAGGGGGAGATAGTGCCGGGGCGGGGGGTAACGAGAAACAGCTGACCGCTGGGGGTGTGTTCCGGGATGGTCGGGCCGTAGCGCAGAAGCTGGCCCAAGGTCGCTCGCTCCGGGGGCGAGAGCGGGCTCGAAAGCTCGGCAAAGTGCACGTATTCGGCATAGACGTCTGCTATCTCTACTCCTCTCTGTGCGCAGCTCTGCAGCAGCTTGTGGACACGAAACTCAGACAGTGCTGGGGCACCACGCAAGATTTCCATATACCTTTCTCACCAAGTTTTAGAGTGTGGGGGGATTTGAGACGCGCGTATTATAGGGATCAGGCTCACCGCGAACAAACGTTTTTCTCATCTCCCACGATGTGACTCCCTCCACACTCTCTGGTATAAAGGTGCCTCTCTTTTGACAAATGCCGATTTTTTCAACAAGGGTACTCACCTACTTGCGCTGCATTTTTCGACTGTTTATCGGGATGTTGCTGACACTGGCCCTGGCCGGCTGTGACTTCTATTCCCCCTCCAGCCAGCTGGAGCAGATCCGCCAACGGGGCGAGATCCGTGTTGGCACCCTCTATGGTCCCACTTCCTATTACCAGCGTGACGACACCGCCCAGGGGTTCGATTACGAGCTGGCGCAGCACTATGCCGACTGGCTGGGGGTCAAGCTGACCATAGTCCCGGCCTACTCCACCGCCGAGCTGGTCGAACAGCTGCAGAAGGGGAGCCTGGATCTCGCCGCCGCCGCCATCGTGGTGACCCCGGAGCGACGCAAGCTGTTTCGCTTCGGCCCCGGCTTCTACCAGGTCTCCCCCAAGCTGGTCTATCGCAACGGCTCCCCCAGGCCCAAGGATCTCGGCGACATCAAGGGCACCATAGTGGTGCCTGCGGGCTCCACCGGTGAGGATCTGATGAAGGAGCTGGCCAGCCAGTACCCCAATCTGAGCTGGCGCATCAACCGGGACGCCGACGTGGAGGAGCTGCTCAAGCAGGTCGCCGACGGCGAGGTGGACTACACGGTGGTGCAGGACACTGTGCTGGCCCGCACCCAACGCTACTACCCCGAGCTCACCGAGGGGCTGACCCTGGCCAGCAAGCAGACAGTGGCCTGGGCCATGACCAAGCTGCCCGATGACAGCCTCTACGCCAGCATCATCGACTTCTTCGGCCAGCGCTTCATGGATGGCTCCATCGCCAAGCTCGACGAGAAGTACTTCGGCCACGTGCAGAACTTCGATTTCGTCGACACCCGCACCTTCCTCAAGCGGGCCAAGAGCCTGCTGCCCAAGTACCAGGCGCTGTTCCAGACCCACGCCAAGGACATAGACTGGCGGCTGCTGGCCGCCATCAGCTATCAGGAGTCCCACTGGGACCCCCAGGCCCGCTCCTATACCGGGGTGCGCGGCATGATGATGCTGACCGAGCCCACCGCCAAGGCGATGGGGGTGAACGATCGAACCCACCCGGAAGAGAGCATCAAGGGGGGCGCCCGCTACCTGCAGGAGATGATGGAGAAGGTGCCGGACTCGGTGCCGGCGGACGAGAAGGTGTGGTTTGCCCTCACCGCCTACAACATCGGCTATGGCCACATGATGGATGCCCGCCGCCTGACCAAGCAGCTCGGCAAGAATCCCGATGCCTGGAGCGACGTGAAAGAGGTGTTGCCCCTGCTGCAGCAGTCACGCTGGCATCGCAAGGTGCGCTATGGCTATGCCCGGGGTGGCGAGGCGCGCAACTACGTCAACAACGTGCGCCAGTACTACCAGAGCCTGCTCTGGCTCGACAACGAGCAGCAGAAGGCCCATCGCCGCGAAACCCTGGACGAAGACGACGGCAGCGAGCCGGCAGCCCCGGCACAGCGCCCCGCCATCATCGCCGAGGTAGTCAGCCAGATCATCACCCCCTGAGCCCTGCGGGGTGTGTCGCCTTGGGGAATTCTCTGTTACCATTGCCCCAGGCCAGAGCCTGTCAGAGAGAGGCTTATTGCAATATATTCATCAACTTGCGATACCGATGGCAGCCCATCTCAGGGGCTGTCAACGTCGCCGGGATGACCAGGGAGGAAAACCAGATGCGAACACGCAGAAGAGCCACGTTGACCAGAAAGACCAGATGCGCCTGGAGCCCCAGACGCAAGCTGAAACTGGCCGACATGAAACGCAAGATATGGCACCGAAACCGCTCCTATACCTTGCTGATTGCGGAGCACACAACAGCATAAACCCGGCCAAGGCCGGGTTTTTTTATTCCATCAGCTCGCCTCGGCCGGGATCGCCTCGAACCGCACGGCACGCTTGGAGACCAGGCTGTTGCAGTGGTTGCAGAAGTAATCCACGGCGCCGCAGGCCCGAAGCCGCTCCAGGCTCTGCTGACAGGTCGGGCACAGGGCCCGGATCCGATAGCGGGCATGGCACTGGTCGCAGCTCACCTCGGGGCTGCGGCTGTCCAGCTCGGCCTGGCAGGCCGGGCATGTCAAGAGACTCATGGTCATCTCCTCTCAAGGGCAGAGCACTGGGCTCATCCCTCGTTCGACAGATAGAAAAACGGCTGCCACCAGGGCAGCCGTCAGGGCTTATTTCTTGCTCTTGTTCTTCGCCTTGAGCAGGCGATCCCGTTGCCGCTCCTGGCTCAGGGTCAGGGTATTCTTCTTGCCCTCGAAGGGGTTGACCGACTCCTGGAACTCGACCCGGATCGGGGTACCCATGATCTTCAAGGATTTGCGGAAGTAGTTGATGAGATACCGCTTGTAGGAGTCAGGCAGATCGTTCAACTGGTTGCCGTGGATCACGATACGCGGCGGGTTGTAGCCACCGGCGTGGGCATACTTGAGCTTGACGCGGCGACCGTTGACCATGGGCGGCTGGTGATCTTCCTGCGCCATCTGCATGATGCGGGTCAGCATGGCGGTGCTGGTACGACGGGTGGCGGACTGGTAAGCCTCGTTGATGGACTCGAACAGATGGCCGACGCCGCTGCCGTGCAGGGCGGAGATGAAGTGGACGCGGGCGAAGTCGATGAAGCCCAGGCGTCTGTCCAGCTCGTTCTTGATGTCTTCCTTCACCTTCTGATCCAGACCGTCCCACTTGTTCACCACCAGCACCACGGAGCGGCCGCTGCTCAGCACGAAGCCGAGGATGCTCAAGTCCTGATCCGTGATGGTCTCGCGAGCGTCTATCACCAGCAGGCAGACGTTGGCATCCTCAATGGCTTTCAAGGTCTTGATGACGGAGAACTTCTCCACCGTTTCGTGCACCTTGCCGCGGCGACGCACGCCGGCGGTGTCGATGACCACGTACTTCTGCTCGTCACGCTCCATGGGGATGTAGACGGAGTCGCGGGTGGTGCCCGGCATGTCATAGACGATGACGCGGTCTTCACCCAGCATGCGGTTGGTCAGGGTGGACTTGCCGACGTTGGGGCGACCGACGATGGCGAACTTGATGGGCAAGTCGGCGAACGGGGTCTCCTTGGTGTCTTCCCGGGTGTCGAGATCACCGGCGGCCACCATGCGCAGCAGGGCTTCTTCGTCGAAGTCCTCCTCTTCCTGCGCCTCTTCTTCGGCGGCGGCCTCGACCAGGGTCTCAAGGTGGGGGGCCAGCGCCAGCTCCAGCAGGCTCAGCACGCCACGACCGTGGGCGGCGGCGATCTGGTAGACCTCCCCCAGCGCCAGGCCGTAGAACTCGGAGACCGCGGAGTCACCGTCGATGCCGTCGGTCTTGTTGGCGACCAGGAACACCTTCTTGTGGGTCTTGCGCAGGTGCTCGGCGATGGCCTGATCCGCGGCGGTCAAACCGGCACGGGCATCCACCATGAACAGCACCACATCCGCTTCCTCGATGGCCAGCAGGGACTGCTCGGCCATCTTCAGCTCGATCCCCTCCTCGGTACCATCGATACCGCCGGTATCGACCACGATAAATTCCAGCTCGCCCAACTTCGCCTGGCCGTATTTACGGTCCCGGGTCAGGCCGGGGAAATCGGCAACCAGGGCATCCCGGGTACGGGTCAGGCGGTTAAACAGGGTGGATTTCCCCACGTTGGGGCGGCCCACCAGGGCTACTACAGGAGTCATAAAAGCCTCATTCTCAAGACGACAAAGGCTCCGGGTCCGAAGACCAGGAGCCGGATATTCAGATTGACGGGCGATCAGGGACGCTTGATAGCGTACAACTTGCCGCCACGGCTCTGCACATACAGGGTGTCACCGTCCACCAGGGGCGCGGCATAGAGACCACTGCTGTCGAGCTGCTGCATGGCCTTGATGGACCCATCGGTCCGATCCAGCCAATACAGGTAACCTTCCACATCGCCGACCACCACGTAGTCACCCAGGACGACGGGAGCGGTCACGGTGCGGTTTTCCAGCTGGGTGTTGGACCACAGCTCAAGACCATTGCGACGGTCGACCGCAAACAGATGACTGCGGCTGTCGGTCAGCACTATGGCATTGCCGGTGACCGCCATGTCGCGGTAGCCGGAATACTTGCGCTTCCACACCTCGTCACCGGTCATCAGCTTGCGGGCCATCAGCTGGCCATTGTAAGCGATGGCATAGAGCTCATCACCGGCAATCAGCGGACGGGCGTCCACATCGACCATGCGATCCAGCTCGGTGGCACCGCGCGGGTCGGCCACCTTGGACTGGCGCACCGGCTGGCCGTTGCTCAGCAGGGCTATGCCCACCTTGCCATCGGCACGGCCATAGAGTACGGCGCCGTTGGTGATGACAGGGGTGCTGGCGCTGCGCAGGGTCAGGGGCGGCTGCTCTTCGGACAGGGTCCACTGCAGCTTGCCCTCATCGGTATCGAGCGCCATCAGACGGCCCGAGGTGGTCAGCACCACCACGCGACCATCCTCGACGGCGGGGCTCGCCACCACTTCACCGGGCACAGTGGTCTGCCACAGCACTTCCCCGTTCGCTTCGTTCAGGGCGTAGACCACCCCGTTCTCGGAGCCGAGGAACAGCTTGCCGTAGCGGGAGACCAGACCGCCGGAGAGGCGGGCGCTGCGCTTGTCGGCGTTGATGGGCAGGTCTGCCAGATCCACGCTCCACAGGGTCTCGCCACTGTTGCGATCGAAGGCGGTCACATCCCCGTCACGGGCGGCGGCATAGATGTGATCCTCTTCCACCACGGGTTGCAGCTGGGAGTAGAAATCACCTATGCCATCCCCGACGGAGGAGGACCACTGGGTATCGGCACTGAAGGCGGACTCCACCACGGGCAGAGGCGCCATCGGGGTCAGGTCTTCCTCTGAGCTGAACAGGGAGCAACCCTGCAGGGCCAGGGAGACTGCCACCCCCAGCGCCATTTTCTTGTACAGATTACGCATCCGGAGCCTCACCCGCAGTGACCGCTGGCAGTGCCAGATCGTCCATCTTCAGCTTGAGTTCGGCGCTGCTCTGCAGGCCGCCGGCATCGGCCGCCACCTGATAGGCATCGCGCGCCTCTTCGGGCTTGCCCTGCCCCAGCAGCACGTCACCACGCACTTCCGCTACCTGGGCCTTGAAGGCGTCGTTGTTGATCTTGCCAAGCTGGGCCAGGGCCTCGTCGGCCTTGCCCTGATCCTTGAGCACCCGGGCCAGGCGCAGAGCGGCGATGGGCTTGATGCTCTCGTCGCCGTTCGCGGCCACCTGGGTCAGCTGCTCGGCGGCCAGATCCAGCTTGCCCGCCTTGACCGCAGCCGCGGCCAGTTGCAGGGCAGCCAGCTCCGCATAGGCGTCGCCCTGATGGGCGCTGATGAAGCTCTTGGCCTGCTCAAGGGCGGCATCGCCACCCTTGGCGAGCTGGGCTGTCATGGCGTTATAAGCCTGGGAGGCGGCTTCCTGATTGGTCTGCTGCAGCTCGTTGTAGTAACGCCAGCCAAAGAGGCCGGCCAGACCGATCACAGTCCCGGCGAGTACCGAGGTGCCGTTCTCTTTCCACCAGCTCTTGATGACCTCAACCTGTTGTTCTTCAGTGGTATACACTTCCACAGCTTACTCTCCTTTAGCTGCCAGCAGGGCGATGGCGGCATCGACCGAGACGGTCTGTTGCTCGGCCTGGCCACGCAGATATTTGATGGTGATCTCCCCGCTTTGCACCTCGGTCTCGCCGAGGATCAGGGCAATGGCCGCGCCGCTCTTGTCGGCACGCTTGAGTTGTTTCTTGAAGTTGCCGCCACCGCAGTGGCTCATCAGGCGCAAGTCCGGCAGTGCATCGCGCAGGCGCTCGGCAAGCTGGAAGCCAGCCTGCTCGGTGCCCTCGCCCACCATGGCCAGATAGACATCCACCGCCGGGCGGATGTCGGCGTTGAGTTCCAGCGTTTCGAGCATCAGCACCAGACGCTCCATGCCCATGGCAAAGCCCACGGCCGGGGTCGCCTGACCGCCGAGTTGCTCCACCAGGCCGTCGTAACGGCCTCCGGCCAGGACTGTGCCCTGGGCGCCCAGGCTGCTCGTCACCCACTCGAACACGGTGAGGTTGTAGTAGTCGAGGCCGCGCACCAGACGCTCGTTCACCTCGTATTGGATGCCGGCAGACTCGAGCAGGCGCTTGAGCCCCTCGAAGTGGGCCAGGCTCTCTTCACCCAGGTGATCGAACAGACGGGGGGCACCCACCAGAATGGCCTGTACCTTCTCGTCCTTGGAGTCGAGCACTCGCAGCGGGTTGCTGTACATGCGGCGCTGGCTCTCTTCATCCAGCTCGCTCTTGTACTGCTCCAGGTAGGCCACCAGGGCATCGCGGTAAGCGGCGCGCTCGTCGCTCTGACCGAGCGTGTTGAGCTGCAGGGTGACGTGATCGCTGATGCCGAACAGACGCCACAGGCGGTGGGTCAGCATGATGAGCTCGGCGTCGATGTCAGGCCCGTTGATGCCAAACAGCTCGACCCCGAACTGGTGGAACTGACGATAACGGCCCTTCTGGGGACGCTCGTGACGGAACATGGGGCCCATGTACCACATCCGGCGTTCCTGGTTGTAGAGCAGGCCGTGCTCGATGCCGGCACGGACGCAGCTGGCGGTCCCTTCCGGACGCAGGCTCAGGCTGTCGCCGTTGCGGTCTTCAAAGGTGTACATCTCTTTTTCGACCACGTCGGTCACTTCACCGATGGCGCGCTTGAACAGATGTGTCTGTTCGACGATGGGCATGCGCACTTCGCTGTAGCCGTAGCTGGCGACGACCTGGCGCAGGATCTGTTCCACTTTCTGCCATACCGGGCTCTGCTCCGGCAGGCAATCATTCATACCGCGAATAGCTTGGATCTGTTTTGCCACGTTGATACTCGAGAAAAAGAGGTAAAATTTGGCCGCATTATAGGGATTTTCGGCCCCGAGGTAAAATCAGGGTGCCCGGATGCGGGATTTAAAATCAACAACCTAAAGCCGGGGCCACCCCAGGTGGCCCCTCAATGGTTCAACCTTTGTCCACCTGGATCTGGTTGGCCGGATCCAGCATGGCCGCCCGGGCGCGGATACGGCGCTCCAGGGTCGGGATGAGATCCTTGTTGTCGAGCCGGTCGACCCGCTGGCCCCCTTCGTAGAAGGCACTCTTGTTGGCGGCGCCCGCCAGCCCCAGATCCGAGACCAGGGCCTCGCCCGGGCCGTTCACCACGCAGCCGATGATGGAGACGTCCATCGGGGTGATGATGTCCTCGAGCCGCTCTTCCAGAGCGTTCACCGTTCCTATCACATCGAACTCCTGACGGGAGCAGGAGGGACAGGCGATAAAGTTGATGCCGCGGGAGCGAATGCGCAGGGACTTGAGAATATCGAAGCCCACCTTCACCTCTTCCACCGGATCTGCGGCCAGAGAGATACGGATGGTGTCGCCTATGCCATCGGCCAGCAGCATGCCGAGCCCGATGGCGGATTTCACCGCGCCGGCACGGAAGCCGCCCGCCTCGGTGATCCCCAGGTGCAGCGGCTGGTCGATCTGCTTGGCCAGCAGGCGATAGGCACCGACCGCCAGGAAGACGTCGGATGCCTTGACACTCACCTTGAAATTCTCAAAGTTGAGGCGATCCAGGTAATCCACGTGGCGCATGGCAGACTCGAGCAGGGCTTCCGGGGTCGGCTCGCCATACTTTTCCTGGATATCACGCTCCAGGGAGCCGCCGTTGACGCCGATGCGGATCGGAATGTTGTAATGACGGGCACAGTCGACCACGGCGCGCACCCGCTCTTCGTTGCCGATGTTGCCCGGGTTGATGCGCAGGCAGTCGGCACCGTATTCGGCCACTTTCAGGGCGATGCGGTAGTCGAAGTGGATGTCGGCGACGATGGGAATGCGGGTCTGCTGTTTGATGAGCTTGAAGGCTTCCGCCGCTTCCATGGTGGGTACCGAGACCCGGACTATGTCAGCACCGACCCGCTCGATCCGCTGGATCTGCTCGACGGTGGCGGCGACATCCGTGGTCTTGGTGTTGGTCATGGTTTGCACCGTGATGGGGGCATTGCCCCCAACCGGCACATTGCCGACCATGATCTGCCTGGATTGACGACGAATAATGGGGGATTCGTGAGCGGACATGGCGGACAGATTACTCCTGCGGCAGTGAGAAGCGAGCAGTCCGGCCGTTGTTGTAACGGCTCATGTCGAAGGACTTGCCCTGATATTCGAGATTGACCGCCATGGGCGCGCCAATGATGAATCTGAGTGGCTCGGGTCCTTCCAGCACAAGCTCGTCGTTCGCCTTCTTCAGACCGCTGAACAGGGTCTTGCCGTTGGCATCCTTGACATCCAGCCAGCAGTCGGCGGTGAAGCTCATCTTGAGCTGGGGCGCCTTGCCAGGTTTGGTGGCAGCCGTCTCTGCCGGTGACAGGGTCGCCTCAGCAGCCGAGGTCTCGGTAGACAGGGCGGCACTGGTCGCGGCAACGACGGCAGGCACAGTGGCGGCGGCGTCACTCACCACAATTTCCGTCGCCACGGCGTCGGAGGCCACGGGCAATACGGGGTCGGCGACATCCACAGCGGGCGTCACGCTGGCGACAGACATCGTCTGCTCCGTGCCCATTTCGCTCGCCGCCAGGGCTTCATCCCCGGCGGAACGACGTGCAGTGCTCTGCCACCACCATGCGATGGAGAGCGCGATCAGCACCAGGATCACCAGCCAGGTCACCACCTTGAGCCGACTATCGTTGGCTTGCTGGCGGGAGCGACGGGAGAAGCTCTGCATGTCGATGTTATCGGGCGGCGTCAGTCCCAGCTTGTCGTAGGCCGCGAGTATGGTCTCCTCGGGAATGCCGACCAGCTTGGCATAGGCGCGCAGATAGCCGCGAATGAAGGTGTGGGACGTATGCTTGTCGTAGGTATCCGCCTCGATGGCGGCGATCAGAGTCAGACGAAGGTGAATGCGGGACGCAACCTGCTCTCGTGTCCAGCCAAGCTGTTCACGGGCGTTGCGCAGCAGCTGGCCTGGGCCCACTGCCTGGGAGTCGTCTTGAAAATCGTGTGGCTGTTCAGTAGTCATTGGCTAAGTAACGCTTGGCTTGTTGCGAAGTGGGATATTGCCTTACCAGCTCAGTCCCGAATTGGTGAAGTAATGCCGGTTTGTCCATGGCCTGGGCCAGCCGCAGCCGGAGCCAGAGGCTCTCCTCGTTTTCGTCTGCCACTTCGGCAAAACGCACGAGGTAAGACTGCACATCAGGCAGCTTGCCATCTTTCATGGAAAGCTCGGCCATGTCCAGCAATAACCTTGGATTGCGGGGATTATACCCCAAGGCCAGACGATAGTACTCGTTGGCCTTGTCATTTCTGTTATTTTGCACCGAGCAGAGCGCCGCATTCTCGTAGGTATCGGCGATCTTGACGTAATCTGGCTGGCTGACCGCCTGCAGGAATGCCTTCTCCGCCTCCTCGAAACGCCCACGGTTGCACAGGAAGGCACCGTAGTTGTTCATCGCGTCAGCATTGGTCGGATCCATGGCCAGTGCCTTCTTGTAGTTCTCCTCGGCCGCCTTGAAATCGGATACCTGCTGGTAGAAATAGGCGAAGCCGATATAGACCTGAGGGTTGCTGGGATCGTACTGGAGGGCGCGGTCAAGGTTGAATTTGGCCTGTTCGGCATTGCCCTGACGCAGGTATTGAATACCCAGATCGAGACGGGTCTGGGCAGCCGCCTTGAAGTCGGGACCCACTTCACGCTGGGTCGAATTCTGGCCAGCGTAAGTGGTCTCGGTGACACAGCCAGGCAGCGCGCAGAGCGCTGCCACTACGATCAATGTACGGATATCCATTTCCTGTCTATACAATGGCTTAGCGAGTTAAACCATTTTGACGGAAATCCCATCCTGTTGCATCCGATTTTTCATGGTGCGCTTGGTGCGGTCGATCACCTCCCCCACCAGCTGGCCACAGGCGGCGTCTATGTCATCCCCGCGGGTCTTGCGGACGATGACGGTCAGGCCGTACTCCATCAGCACCTTGGAGAAACGGTCGATGCGGCTGTTGCTCGGCTTGCCAAACGGATTGCCCGGGAAGGGGTTGAAGGGGATCAGGTTGATCTTGCAAGGGGTCTCTTTGAGCACCTGCGCCAACTCGTGGGCATGCTGCATATCGTCATTGATATGATCGAGCAGCACATACTCCACCGTCACCCGGCCGCCATTGGCGTTGGATTTGGCCAGATAACGGCGCACACCCGCCAGGAAAGCCTCGATGTTGTACTTGTCGTTGATCGGCATGATCTCGGAGCGCAGCTTGTCGTTCGGCGCATGCAGGGAGATGGCCAGGGCCACGTCGATCTGGTCCCCCAGCATGTCCAGTGCCGGTACCACACCGGAGGTGGAGAGGGTGACGCGGCGCTTGGAGATGCCAAAACCAAAATCATCCATCATCAGGCTCATGGCCGGCACCACGTTGGCGAGGTTCAGCAACGGCTCGCCCATGCCCATCATCACCACGTTGGTGATGGGGCGCTTGCCACCGACTATCTTGGCGGCGCGCCAGACCTGGCCGATGATCTCGGAAACCTTCAGGTTGCGGTTGAAACCTTGCTGGGCGGTGGAGCAGAAGGTGCACGCCAGGGCGCAGCCGACCTGGGAGGAGACACAGAGGGTCGCACGATCCGCCTCCGGGATGTAGACGGTCTCGACTTCCTGATCCCCGACCTGCAGGGCCCACTTGATGGTGCCATCTGCGGAGCGTTGCTCGCGGCTCACCTCGGGGGCGCGGATCTCGGCAATGGCCTTGAGACGCTCACGCAACGCCTTGTTGACGTTGCTCATCTGATCGAAGTCATCACAACCGGAGTGGTAGATCCACTTCATTATCTGATCTGCCCGGAACGGCTTCTCGCCCAGCTCGACGAAGAAGGCACGCATGGCATCCCGATCGAGATCCAGCAGGTTGGTTTTTGTTTCGCTCATCAAGGGCCTCAGCTCACACACTTCATAAATTATCGGCTGACCTACGTCAGGGGGCGGCATTGTACAAATAATGGGTCTGCCTTTCCACCTGGAGAATAAGGGGATATTGACCGAATGACCAAAAAACAAAAGGGAGCCGAGGCTCCCTTGTTGATCTTCTGACGAAAATCAGCCGCGCGGGCAGATCTCTGCGTCGGAGAAGAAGTAGGCGATTTCACGGGCGGCAGAGGCCGGGGCATCGGAACCGTGCACGGCGTTGCGATCTATGCTCTCGGCGTAGCAGGAACGCAGGGTACCGGCCAGGGCCTCTTTCGGGTTGGTGGCGCCCATGATTTCGCGGTGACGGCGAATGGCGTCTTCCCCTTCCAGCACCTGTACCATGACGGGACCCGAGGTCATGAAAGCGACCAGGCCATCATAGAAAGGCTTGCCCTGGTGTTCGGCGTAGAAACCGGCGGCCTGCTCGCTGCTCAGGTGCAGCATCTTGGCGGCGACCACTTTCAGGCCGGCGCTTTCGAAGCGGCTGTAGATGGCACCGATCAGGTTCTTGCTGACCGCGTCCGGCTTGACGATAGAGAAGGTACGTTCGATAGCCATTGAGTTCTTTCCTTAACTACAGAGTTTTATTGTAGGAATCCATGTTCGGCGGCGATTATACGTAAACAAAAAACGAAATAACACACAAAAAAGCAACTTTTTATTAAACAAATAATTCCTTGAAACAACATGGTGACTCATCTTGTGCCATGGCACTGAGAAAAAATGTGCGCTTGTGCACGATAGTCACGCTAACCCGCTAAAACCTTATCTATTGCTCATATAACCAGCACCACTGAAAAGGGCACCCCGAGGTGCCCTTTCGCCTTGTCATGCCCCTCGGCGCGTCTCCGCCAGCAGGGTGTGCGCTATGGTGCGCATCCCCAGGGTGTTGGCCCCAGGGGCCCAGAGGTTGTCACCGTTCTCGCTGAAACAGGCGGCCAGATCCACGTGCAGCCAGCCCCGTCCTTCATTGCCGACGAAGCGGGAGAGGAAGCCCGCCGCGTTGGAGGCGCCGCCCGGGCCACCGCCCGGCACCGGACGGCTGTTGGCCGTATCGGCATAGTGGGACGGGCACTGCTGGCGGTGCCAGGGCTCGAGCGGCAGCGGCCAGGCCGGCTCCTGCTCCGCATCCGAGTAGGCCATGGCGCGGCTCACCAGCCCCTTGTCCAGACCAAACAGGGCGTTGTAGCGTCCCCCCAGCGCCATTACCGCGGCCCCCGTCAGGGTGGCGGCGTCAATGATGAGGGGCGCGCCGGATTCACCGGCGAGCTGCAGGCCGTCCGCCAGCACCAGGCGCCCCTCTGCGTCTGTGTTGACGATTTCGACCGTGGTGCCGTTCTTGTAGGTGAGGATGTCACCCAGCTTGTAGGCATGGCCGGAGACCAGGTTCTCGGCGCAGCAGAGGATGAGCTTCACCCGCTTGTCGAGGCCGCGCAGTATGGCCAGCGCCAGAGCGCCGGTGACAATGGCCGCCCCCCCCATGTCATGCTTCATGGTGAGCATGCCCTGGGAGGTTTTCATGGAGTAGCCGCCGGAGTCGAAGGTGATCCCCTTGCCCACCAGGGCCGCCGCCACGGGGGCATTGCGATCCCCGGTGGGGTTGTAGTCCAGCTCCAGCATCACGGGCTCGCGATCGCTGCCGCGGCCAACCTGATAGAGACCGACCCAACCCGCCTGTTGCAGCGCCTCCCCCTTGAGGATGCGATGACTGATCCTGTCCGGCGCCAGCTCGGTGATGAAGGCCGCCGCCTCCACCGCCAGCTCCAGCGGGCCCAGCTGCTCCGGGGTCGCATTGGTCATCTCGCGCACCCAGCGCCCGCACAGCCAGCGTGCCTCCAGCTCCTCCCTGTCCTCTTCGGACGAGGTCGCCCACTGCAGCTCCACCTCTGCCTTGGGGGTCTGCAACCCCTGGGCGAAGGCCCACTGTTGCTCGCGCTCCCAGTGACCGCACAGGGCCACCTTCTGGATCCCCTGACCACAGAGGCGGCGGGCCGCCTGCTGGATGTCCAGCAAGGGCGACGCCGTCACCAGGTGGATCACCATGCCGTCGGGGCGATGGGAAAGCAGTGCCCCCTCTCCCCACTCGGGGGCGGCAAACTCACGGCTCAGCCAGATGTTCATTGAGTCACCTCCTGCAACCCACCAGCTACCGATAATGCACAGGCCGTGACCCCTTGCGCAGGGTGTCCCAAACCATCCCCAAGTTCTTGATTCAGCCAGACACTCATTCAGCCACCTCCTGCAGCCAGCGAGCGATAGTGCGCAGACCGTGGCCCTTGGCGCCGGTCGCCCACAGCTCGTTGCCGGATTTTTGATAGGAGGCGGCGAGATCCAGGTGCACCCAGCCCTTGCCCTCGTCACGCACGAAGCGCGACAAAAACGCGGCCGCCGTGGTGGCACCGGCTGTGCCCTCGGCGGAGGCGACGTTGCCCAGCTCGGCGAAGGCCGAGGTGAGCTGACCCACATGCCAGGGTTCCAGCGGCAGGGGCCACGCCTTCTCGTTCTCGGCTTTGGCGGCGGCCAGGGCGCGCGCTTGCTCGGCCTCATCCAGCGCAAACACCGCGTTGTAGTCGCGGCCCAGCGCCGTCTTGGCGGCGCCGGTCAGGGTGGCGGCATCGAGAATGTGGGCCGCGCCGCTGTCGGAAGCCGCCAGCAGGCCATCGGCCAGCACCAGGCGACCTTCGGCGTCAGTGTTCTGGATCTCCACCGAGACACCGTTCTTGTAGGTGAGGATGTCACCGAGCTTGAAGGCGTGGCCGGAGACCAGGTTCTCGGCGCAGCAGAGAATGAGCTTCACCCGCTTGTCGAGGCCGCGGCTGATGGCGAGCGCCAGGGCACCGGTCACCATGGCGGCACCGCCCATGTCGGACTTCATCGGCAGCATGTTGTCAGAGGACTTCATGGAGTAGCCGCCGGAGTCGAAGGTGATGCCCTTGCCCACCAGTGCCGCCACCACGGGGGCGTTGCGATCCCCGGTCGGGTTGTAGTCCAGCTCCAGCAGCACGGGCTCGCGCTCGCTGCCGCGGCCCACCGACCAGATCCCGATATGACCGGCCTCCCGCAGGGCTTCTCCTGCGGTGATGCGGGCGGTAACCTGATCGCCACCCAGGCCGCGGATCAGCAGCAGGGCGGACTCCGCCAGGCTCATGGGGTAGATCTCTTCCGGGCAACCGTTAGTCACCTCGCGCACCCAGCGGGTCGCCTTGATCAGCGCCTCCAGCTCGCGGGCCTGCGCCGCGCTCTGCTCGCCGAAGTCCAGTTCACGCTGCCCCTTGGCGGCATAGAACCCCTGGGCGAAGGCGTAACGACGCTCCAGATCCCAGCCCTCACCGGCCAGGCTCACCCGCTTGATGCCACTCGATTCGAGGCGGCGGGCTGCCCGCTGAATGGTGCGCAAGGCATCCTGCTGCTGGGCGGTGGCGCCCAGGTGGATCAGGGTCTCCTCACCGCTGAAACTGAGCAGGGCGCCTTCACCCCAGACGGCGGCAGCGGCCTGGGCGGATAACAGTACCTTCATCATGTCAGCCATCTTCTCTTGCTTCCTTTTTTCTTGGCACGATTCATTAACAACGCGGGGTAACGGAGACAAAAAAGGCCGTTCCCCCGAGGGGTACGGCCTTCACCATATCATCACTGCACCATGGGATGCTGCACGCGCAATTCACTCATGTGTAATTAGCGGGTCAATCAATGACGCTCGGAGGCGAGGTTGATGGTGTACTTGGGCAGCTCCACCACCAGATCCTCGTCCGCCAGACGGGCCTGGCAACTCAGACGGGATTCCGGCTCCAGTCCCCATGCCTTGTCCAGCATGTCATCTTCCAGCTCATCGCTCGGCTCGAGGGAGTCAAACCCCTCCCGCACCACGCAGTGGCAGGTGGTACAGGCACAGGACTTCTCGCAGGCATGCTCGATCTCGATGCCGTTGCGCAGGGCGATGTCCAGTATGGTCTCACCGGTCGCACCCTCGAGGGCAGCGCCGTCCGGACAGAGTTCGGGGTGAGGCAGAATGATCAGTTTTGGCATATTACACCTTGTTGACGTTTTGGCCGGTCAGCACCTTGCGAATGGAGGCATCCATGCGACGGGCCGCAAACTCGCCACTGACGGCATCCGCCGCCTCGATGGCATCTTTGATTTGATTGGTTGTGCCTGTGGCACGCATGGCCAGCAGATGAGTGATCGCGGCATCGATCTCGGCACGTTCGGCGGCGCTCAGCAGCGCCTCGCCATCGGCGGCCAGCGCCGCATTGAGGCTCTCCACCACCCGATCGGCTTCGACCTGTTGCTCCGCCAGCATGCGGGCATCCATGTCCTGCTGGGCATTGGCGATGGAGGCGCTCAGCATGCTGAGGATGTCCTCTTCCGCCAAGCCATAGGAGGGCTTGACCTGGATCTCCGCCTGCACGCCGGAGGACTTCTCCATGGCGCTGACCGACAGCAGCCCGTCCGCATCCACCTGGAAGGTGACGCGAATGTGGGCGGCGCCGGCCGCCATGGGCGGAATGCCGGTCAGGGTGAAGCGGGCCAGGGAGCGGCAATCCGCCACCAGCTCGCGCTCTCCCTGCACTACGTGGATGGCCATGGCAGTCTGGCCATCCTTGAAGGTGGTGAACTCCTGGGCGCGGGCCACCGGTATGGTGGTGTTGCGCGGTATCACCTTCTCGGCGAGCCCCCCCATGGTTTCAAGACCCAGAGAGAGCGGGATGACGTCCAGCAGCAGCATCTCGGCATCGGGCTTGTTGCCCACCAGGATGTCGGCCTGGATGGCGGCGCCGATGGCGACCACCTTGTCCGGATCTATGCTGGTCAGCGGCGTACGCTGGAAGAACTCCCCCACCTGCTCGCGCACCAGCGGCACCCGGGTGGAGCCCCCCACCATCACCACTTCCAGCACTTCCACCTGCTCGAGCCCCGCATCGCGCAA
Source organism: Aeromonas sp. R4-3 (assembly GCF_040908275.1). NCBI lineage: Bacteria > Pseudomonadati > Pseudomonadota > Gammaproteobacteria > Aeromonadales > Aeromonadaceae > Aeromonas > Aeromonas sp. R4-3. The sequence continues at coordinate 124,256 of NZ_JBFODK010000001.1, read as the reverse complement.
GGCGCGGCGGCAGGCCAGCAGGGTGCGCTTGACCAGCGGCATGATGAGCTCGTCGAACTGGCTGCGGCTCACCTCCCCCTGCCAGCCGGCAAAGGTGCAGGAAACGCGGTCGGCATCGGTCAGGCCGTGCTTGACCGCCGCCGCCACGTCCAGCAGCTCGCGCTGGGTACGGGCATCGAGCTGGCCGCTCAGGCCGGCTTGCGCCTTGATCCAGTCCGCAAGCAGGTGATCGAAGTCATCGCCCCCCAGCGCCGAGTCGCCGCCGGTGGCCATCACCTCGAATACCCCGCGATGCAGGCGCAGGATGGAGATGTCAAAGGTGCCACCACCGAGGTCATAGACGGCGATCACCCCTTCCTGACCGGAGTCGAGGCCGTAGGCGATGGCGGCGGCAGTGGGTTCATTGAGCAGCCGCAGCACGTGCAGGCCGGCCAGACGAGCCGCATCCTTGGTGCCCTGGCGCTGGGCGTCGTCGAAATAGGCGGGCACAGTGATGACCACGCCATCGAGGTCGCCGCCGAGGGAGGCTGCGCCGCGCTCGGCCAATTTTTTCAGGATCTCGGCCGAAACCTGCACCGGATTGACCAGCCCCTGGCGGGTCTGGATCTGGGGCATGCCGTTGTCGGCGGCCACGAACTCGTAAGGCTGCTGACGGGTATCCATGTCGGCCAGCGCCTTGCCCATCATCCGTTTGACCGAGACTATGGTGTTGTGGGGATCGAGGGAGGCTTCGCGCTTGGCATCAAAGCCCACCCGGATGGCGTCGGCCTGGCTCCCGGCAGCTTGATAGTGCACCACAGAGGGCAGCAGATCGCGCCCTTGCTCGTCACACAGGGTATCGGCCTGGCCGCTGCGGACGGCGGCGACCAGGGAGTTGGTGGTGCCGAGATCGATGCCAACGGCACGTTTGTGCTGATGAGGCGCGGCGCTCTGGCCGGGCTCGGCGATTTGCAGTAATGCCATGGGTAATCACAATTCCAGCGTTAGAGGGTCAAGACTCGAACAGCGAGTCTTCGAATCGTTCCAGCTCCTCGAGGAGCTTGTCGACAAACTTGAGTTTGCGCACGCAATCGGCCGCCGTCAGATCTTCACCCGCGGTGAGGGCGTCGGTCAGCCGTTGCATCAGAGACTGGTGATCATGCCTGATCTCGCGACGAAAATCTTCGATGGCACGCTCAGGACTCGCATTCCCTTTCAGGTCAGCCAGACGCTCGCGCCACTCCAGCTGTTGCATCAGGAAGGCGGTGTCTTGCAGAGTCTGTTGCTCGCCTCGAATGTCGGTGCCGCGCAGGGAGAGCAGGTATTCGGCTCGGCGCAGGGGGGACTTGAGGGTAGTGAAGGCATCGTTGATCTGGGCGGCACGCTGCACCGCGGCCAACTGCTCCCGCTCGGGGGCGGTGGCAAAACGATCGGGGTGGAACCGGGTTTGCAACTGGCGGTAGGTGTCTGCCAGCTGGCGGGTATCGAGCTCGAAGCCCTCTGCCAGCCCGAACAGCTCGAAATGATTCATTCTGTGTCCTCAGACTCGAAGGCTAGTGCCTTGCTCAACATCCATCTTGAACGGCAAAGCCGGCAGCAGGCTGCCGGCTTCATCGATTAGACGCTGAAGCTCTCGCCACAACCGCACTCGCCCTTGGCGTTCGGGTTGTTGAACTGGAAGCCCTCGTTGAGGCCCTCCTTGACGAAGTCCAGCTCGGTGCCATCCAGATGGATCAGGCTCTTGGCATCGACGATGATCTTGACACCGTTCTGCTCGAACACCTGATCCTCAGCGGCCAGCTCATCCACAAACTCGAGCACATAGGCAAGGCCAGAACAGCCGGTGGTCTTAACGCCGAGGCGCAGGCCTATGCCCTTGCCCCGGTTGGTTATAAAAGAGGAAACCCGTGCCGCTGCGGCATCTGTCATGGTAATGGCCATACTGCTCTCCGAACCTTAGAGACCTTTCTTCTGCTTGTAATCGGCGATGGCGGCCTTGATGGCATCCTCCGCCAGAATGGAGCAGTGGATCTTCACCGGTGGCAGGGCCAGCTCTTCGGCGATGTCGGTATTCTTGATACCGGCGGCTTCGTCCAGGGTCTTGCCCTTGACCCACTCGGTCACCAGGGAGCTGGAGGCGATGGCGGAACCACAGCCGTAGGTCTTGAACTTGGCATCTTCGATGATGCCGTCGTCGCTGATCTTCAGTTGCAGCTTCATCACGTCGCCACAGGCCGGGGCGCCGACCATGCCGGTCGCGATGCTGGGATCGTTCTTGTCAAAACCACCGACGTTGCGGGGATTCTCGTAGTGGTCGATTACTTTTTCACTGTAAGCCATATCTAACTCCTGCTAATTCCGTTGTTCACCAAACACTTGCCACGCTGGCAAGGATCAGTGATGTGCCCATTCGACCGTGTTCAGATCGACGCCGTCCTTGAACATCTCCCACAGGGGAGACATCTCGCGCAGACGACCGATGGAGTCGCAGATGAGCTTGATTGCGTAGTCGATCTCTTCCTCTGTGGTGAAGCGACCGATGCTGAAACGGATGGAGCTGTGCGCCAGCTCGTCGTTCAGGCCCAGGGCGCGCAACACGTAGGAAGGCTCCAGGCTGGCCGAGGTACAGGCCGAACCGGAAGAGACAGCCAGATCCTTCAGCGCCATGATGAGGGATTCCCCTTCCACATAGGCGAAGCTGACGTTCAGGTTACCCGGGACACGATGGTCCAGATCGCCGTTGATATAGACTTCTTCGATGTTCTTGATGCCGTTCCACAGACGCTGACGCAGGGCCATGATGTGCTGGCTCTCGCTCGCCATCTCTTCCTTGGCGATGCGGAAGGCCTCGCCCATGCCGACGATCTGGTGGGTCGCCAGGGTGCCGGAGCGCATGCCGCGCTCATGACCACCACCGTGCATCTGGGCTTCCAGACGGACCCGCGGCTTGCGGCGCACGTACAGGGCACCTATGCCCTTAGGGCCGTATACCTTGTGGGCGGACATGGAGAGCAGATCCACTTTCAGCGCTTCCACGTCGACCGGGATCTTGCCCACGCTCTGGACTGCGTCCACGTGCAGCAGGATCTTGCGGGAGCGGCACAGCTCGCCGATGGCGGCGATATCTTGCACCACACCGATCTCGTTGTTGACGTGCATGATGCTGACCAGAATGGTGTCATCGCGCAGGGCGCCTTCGATCTGCTCCAGAGTAAACAGGCCGCTGGGCATCGGCTCGAGGTAGGTCACCTCGTAGCCTTCACGCTCCAGCTGACGGCAGGTGTCGAGCACCGCCTTGTGTTCGGTCTTGGAGGTGATGATGTGCTTGCCCTTGCCAGCATAGAAGTGGGCTATGCCCTTGATGGCCAGGTTGTTGGATTCGGTCGCGCCGGAGGTGAAGACGATCTCGCGAGGATCTGCACCAATCAGCTCTGCCACTTGATTACGGGCCAGGTCCACCGCCTCTTCGGCCTGCCAGCCGAAACGGTGAGAGCGGGAGGCAGGATTGCCAAACAGGCCGTCCATGGTGAGGCACTGCATCATTTTTTCTGCGACACGCGGGTCCACCGGACAGGTTGCCGAATAATCAAGGTAAATAGGCAGTTTCATGTTTTTCTCCGTTACGACGGAGTCACACAGCGACTCGTCGTGGAAAGCACGTTTATAGTTGGACTTTCAAGCTCACATCACCGCGTTCTGCCCGGTCAACCAGGGACAACACGGTCTTCATTTGTTCATCTTGCTTGCCGGCGATGCGGCGCACATCGGCCTGGCCGACCAGCTCCGCCAGGGTGATGTCACCCAGGAAACTGGAAATGCGCTCGCTCAAGTCACGCCACAGGGAGTGGGTCAGACACTGGGTACCGCCATGGCAGCCACCCTTGCCGAGACACTTGGTCGCATCGACCGACTCATCGACCGCGGTGATCACCTGACCTACCGAGATCTCGCCAGGGGCCAGGCCGAGGCGATAACCGCCGCCCGGGCCGCGCACGCTGCTCACCAGTCCATGCTTGCGCAGACGGGCAAACAGTTGTTCCAGATAGGACAAGGAGATGCCCTGGCGCTCTGAAATATCAGCCAGGGGAACGGGCCCCTGCTCTGCATGCAACGCCACGTCTAGCATGGCTGTCACAGCGTAACGTCCTTTTGAGGTCAGTCTCATATGCCTTACCGTCTTGCGAACAAATCAATATGGGCACATGGTCACATACCCGACTAAAACAGTCAAGTATATGGTTGAGTAAATCAGTCGGGATTAATCCTGCGGCCGGGCTTTCTGCACCGAGGTGAGAATGCCCCGCAATATATTCAATTCAACCACTTCCGGCCGGGCGCGATTGAACAGACGACGCAGCTTGCTCATCACATGACCGGGGTGATCATCGGCGATGAAACCTGTCTTCTGCAGAGTCTGCTCCAGGTGTTGATAGAAGCCTTCCAACTGCTGCGCGCTGGGGTAATCGACCCGCTCCACCTCTGCCGCAGTGTCAGTCTCCTGAGTCGCCAGCCAGTGCATGCGCACCTCGTAGCAGAGGGTCTGCACCGCCATGGCCAGATTGAGGGAGCTGTATTCGGGATTGGCCGGGATGGCCACGTGATAGTGGCACTTTTGCAGCTCATCGTTGGTGAGGCCGGTGCGTTCACGGCCAAACACCAGGGCGACCGGGTGCTTCACCCCTTCCGTCACCAGTTTCCCGCCCGCTTCGCGGGGATCCAGCATGGGCCAGCTCAGGGTGCGGGATCGGGCACTGGTGCCGATGACCAGGCCGCAATCGGCGATGGCGTCATCCAGCGTCGGGACTATGCGGGCATTGGCCAGCACATCGCTGGCCCCTGCCGCCAGGGCGATGGCATCGTCATCTGGCAAGGCTTGCGGATCAACCAACACCAGCTGCGTCAGCCCCATGGTCTTCATGGCTCTCGCCGCAGACCCCATGTTACCGGTGTGAGAGGTGTTTACCAACACGATACGAATCTGATCCAACATGCCCAGTCAATCTTCAGTCAAAAATGGCGCGCAATTGTAACATAACCAATCGCTATTTTGGCACCGCTTCTGACCCTGCATTTCAGAACAAAAGTGGTGGCTCGTATAACCAACCGGCCTGAAGGCGGGAAAAGGGAGGGCTAACCTTAGAGGGTCAAGCTGCATTATCCGGAGTCACCCTCTCATGCTTCCCCCCTGGATCTACGAACAACTGCCGCTGCTTTACCTGCTGCTCTCCGCCGCGCTGTGGTCCTTTGCCCACTCCCCGCTGCTCTGGCTAGCGGCGACCCTGCTGTTTGCCGTGGGCGCCCTCATCTGGATGATGCGCTCCAACTACAGGCGCACCGATCTGGTCATCTATCCCGCCAAGCGCTGGCTGCAACCGGAGTGGTACTACGAGGCCCTGCCTTTCCTGTGGCTGGCGCTCGGGCTGGTGCTGCTGCGCCTGCCTGACACCACGGCCCTGCTCGCCCTGCTCCCCTGCCTCTGGGGTGGCCGCTGCCTGTGGGCCCGGCGGCGTCACCGCCACCATACCCGGGGGCTGGCCCTGCAGCTGAGACGCGGCTCAGGCCATAGACGCGGGCAGCGGATCCTGCGCTGATCTCACCCGCTCTATCAGGGTGGCCAGATCCATCAGGGGATATCTCATCAGCCCGGGCAGCCCATCGAGATCCAGGCTGTCCATCAGGTTCTTCACCTCAAGGCCCAGCTCGGTATCCCCTTCTATCTTCAGCCTGCGCTGGAAGAAGAGGGAGTCCGGATCCTCCTTGCGACCGGCAATCAGGATGAGGTCCTGGCTGCTGCCGCTGAAGCAGACATCGACTCGCTCGCATTCACGGGCCACCACCAGTTTTCCCTCTCGCTCGCTGACAAACCAGCAGAGCTCGAGATCCGACACCTCGACCTTGAGCCACTTGCCCGCCAGGAAGGCGAAGTCCCCATCCTGGATGGCCTCCTTGAACGCCTGCGCCAGCAAGGCCTCCATCAGGTTTTGCTGCAGGGTGAAGGGCACCAGCTTGAGGGGATGGCGCAAGAGACGAGGGGCCTGTTCGACCAGGCGGCGTTGCAGTTGATGAAACACGATAAACTCCCAGTTTTTTGCCCATTCAAACACAGTGCAATTATCAGGATCCTGTTGAAAATCAAACTTGTGCCGACTTACCTCAAGAAGGGTAAAGCCACCTAAAGCTGCCTCAGGTCAAAAAGCGGGGGCCCAAGCCTGCATACAATCGGGCCACTTTTTGCATTTTTGCCCTCTCGGAGCGTACCCGATGGAATTACTCTGCCCGGCAGGCAGCCTGCCGGCACTGAAGACAGCCGTGGATAACGGGGCCGATGCCGTCTATATCGGCTTCAAGGACGACACCAATGCCCGCCACTTCGCCGGGCTCAACTTCACCGACAGCAAGCTGGAAAGGGCGGTGGACTATGTGCACCAGCACGGTCGCAAGCTGCACATCGCCATCAACACCTTCGCCCACCCGGGCTCGGATGCCAGATGGAAGCAGGCGGTGGACAGAGGGGTGGCACTCGGTGCCGATGCCCTGATCATCGCCGATCTCGCCGTGCTGGATTACGCCAGCCGCCATCATCCCGACATGGAGCTCCATGTCTCTGTCCAGGCCAGCGCCACCAACGCCGCCGCCATTCGCTTCTACCAGCAGCACTTCAACGTCGGCCGGGTGGTCTTGCCACGGGTGCTCTCCATGCATCAGGTCAGGCAACTGGCCCGCGAGACCGACGTCGGCCTCGAGGTGTTCGCCTTCGGCAGCCTCTGCATCATGGCGGAGGGGCGCTGCTACCTCTCCTCCTACATGACCGGCGAGAGCCCCAATACTGTAGGCGCCTGCTCCCCCGCCAAGTTCGTGCGCTGGGAAGAGACCCCCCGCGGTCTCGAATCACGTCTCAATGAGGTGCTGATCGATCGCTACGGCCCCGGGGAAAACGCCGGTTACCCGACCCTGTGCAAGGGGCGTTTCGAGGTGGATGGCCAGACCTATCACGCCCTGGAAGAGCCCACCAGTCTCAACACGCTAGGCTTGTTGCCCGAGCTGTTCCAGACCGGGATCCAGTCGGTCAAAATAGAGGGCCGCCAGCGCAGCCCTGCCTATGTCGAGCAGGTGACCCGGGTCTGGCGCACCGCCATCGACGCCTATCAGGCCAACCCCGACGCCTACAGCGTCAAGAGCGAGTGGGATGCCCAGCTTGCCCGCGTCTCCGAGGGAAGCCAGACCACCCTCGGCGCCTATCATCGCCAGTGGCAATAAAAGGAGCACATCATGCAATTTTCTCTCGGGCCCCTGCTCTTCTACTGGCCCAAGGCCGATACCCAGGCCTTCTATGAGGCGGCGGCGCAGAGCCAGGCCGACATCATCTATCTGGGCGAGACGGTGTGCAGCAAGCGCCGTGAACTGAAAGGGGATGACTGGATTGCCCTGGCCCGCCAAGTGGCAAGCTCGGGCAAGCAGGCCGTGCTCTCCACCCTGGCGCTGATCTCGGCGCCGTCGGAACTCAAGGAGGTCAAGCGGCTGGTCGACAACGGCGATCTCATGGTCGAAGCCAACGATCTCGGCACAGTCCAGCTCGCCCGGGAGGCGGGGCTGCCCTTCGTGTGCGGCCCGGCTATCAATGCCTACAACGCCGAGGTGCTGCGTATGCTGCTTAAAAATGGGATGCGGCGCTGGGTGATGCCGGTGGAGCTCTCCCGCGACTGGCTGGTGCAGCTCAATGAGGATCTGGGCAGCGCCCGCCAGCAGTTCGAGGTGGAGGTGTTCGCCTACGGCCACCTGCCGCTCGCCTATTCGGCGCGCTGCTTCACCGCCCGCTCCCTCGACAAACCCAAGGACAACTGCGATCTCGCCTGCATCCACTACCCCACTGGGCGACTGGCCAGCAGCCGCGAGGGGCAGAAGGTATTCAATCTCAACGGCATCCAGACCCAGTCCGGCTACTGCTACAACCTCGGCAACGAGCTCGAAGGCATGGCGGGACTGGTGGACGTGGTGCGCCTCTCCCCCGAAGGGATGGAGACACTCGACATGCTGGCCCGTTTCAAGGCCAACCAGCAGGGTCAGGCACCGCTGCCCCTGCAGCAGGAGCGGGACTGCAACGGTTACTGGCGGCAGATCCCCGGCATGAGCCTGGTGGAGTGATCAGGCGGGGACGGCCGCCACGGCTACCGGCACCAGAGGTCCCCGCATGAGCCTGGTGGAATGACAGTGGAATGACACCCCGCATCCCCCAGCAACAGACAGCAAAAAGGCCTCATCAAGAGGCCTTTTTCACTGAGGGCTGATGCCCTTCTCACGCTTTGCTATTTTTGCCCTGGGCACCCGGCGGCAAGGGCTTGCGCGCCATCAGCTCCAGCTCGAGCAGGGCATAGCGATGCTCGATGAAGTCATAGACGTTGTTGGCCAGCGCCAGCTTGAAGTAGCTGATGGCTTCCTTGCGGTTGCCCTTGGCCAGCTCGAACTTGCCGAGGTAGAAGTAGGTCTCGCACAGGCGCTCGGCGAGCTCCCGGTTGTCCTTCACTCCTTTCACCACGTTGCCCATCAGCTGGGTGGCGTTGATCTCGCCGGTATAGAGGCGGACCAGATCCCAGTTCCAGGCGTCGTCGTCATACTTGTTCAGCCGCTCGCGCATCCGGCTCATGGCCGCCGGCCCGTTGAGCTTCTGCTCGGCCAGATAGAGCCAGATCACCCGGTAGGGATCTTCCGGCTGCGCCTCGTAGAAACGCTTCATGTCGGCGGTGGCAAGCTCGGGCCTGTTGCCGTAATAGAGCGCTATGCCACGGTTGAGGTAGGCGTAATCGTAATCCGGGGCGAGCTCGAGTGCCGAATCGAATGCCTCATAGGCCTCGTCATAGTTCTGTTGCTGAACCAGATAGACACCGATGAAGTTGTAAGCCTCGGCAAAGTCGGGCTTCTCCCGCAGGGCGCGGTTGAAGTCGAGCCGAGCGAGGGAACGAAGGCCAACACGGTCAAACACCACGGCACGCTCATAGAACAGCTCGGCGCGCTGTTCGGTCGTCAATTCCATTTCACTGAGCATCTGCCCGAGTCGCGCCAAGGCCAACTCGCTCTGGTAGGAGACCTGCAAGGGGGTCGCCAATACCAATGAAGCGGGTTGCGGCTTGGGAACTTGAGGCGCTGTAACCTGACTGCTACTGCTGCATCCCCACATGGGGAGCAACAACAGGATACCGGTGAGGTATCCAATCCCTATCCTGACGTTCAATGAACACTCCGACGCTTACGCTTGACCCCGCATATGGTAAAGGTCAACCGGCCTTTTGTCATGTGGCGCAACCCCTATCCCTCAAATAAATCAGGATTCGACAGGGTATCCGGCGTCACGCCAACCACGAAAGCCTCCATCGACGCTGACCACCCGGGAATACCCCATCTTTTGCAGGTTGTCCGCCGCCAGGATGGAGCGAAATCCCCCACCACAATAGAGGTAGAGCTCGGTGTCGGGATCGGGAAAACGGGTCTCGATGTCCCGCTCCATCACGCCGCGGCCAAGGTGTTCGGCCCCCGGCAGGTGCCCTTTCGCCCACTCGTTATCTTCCCTTACATCGATCAGGTGAAAAACACGGCCTTCTTCCTGCCAGCGCCTGATCTGGTGCACGTCGGTTTCCCGTATCTGCGGGCGAATGGCCTCTACCAGGGCCAGAAAACGGGGGTTATGTTGCATGGCTTGCTCCTTGCATTCTTGCAATGGGTCATGAGGATGGGTGCTGGGGAGCATAATGACTCAGCCGCGCCCCAAGAGAAAGGGCGCCTTGTGGCGCCCTTGTCTGTTACGGCAGGATCTCTTGCTGATCCGCCCCTTCTTTTTCCACCTGGGTCGGCAGCATGTGCTCCCGTTTGACCCCGAAGAACATGGCTGAGGCACTCGCCACATAGATGGAGGAGTAGGTCCCGAAGGCCACCCCTATCACCATGGCGATGGCAAAACCGTGGATCAGCGGGCCGCCCTTGAGCAGCAGCGCCACCACCACCACGAAGGTCAACCCCGAGGTGATGATGGTCCGGCTCAGGGTCTCGGTCATGGAGAGATCCATGATGAAGGCGGTATCCCCCTTGCGCACCTTGCGGAAGTTCTCCCGCAGGCGGTCGAACACCACTATGGTGTCGTTCAGGGAGTAGCCCACCAGGGTCATCAGCGCCGCCAGCACGGTCAGGTCGAACTCGTACTGGAAGTAGGCGAAGATGCCGAGGGTGATGATCACGTCGTGCGCCAGGGAGAGGATGCCCCCCATCGCCAGACGCCACTCGAAGCGCACCGCCACGTAGGCCAGGATACAGAGGATGGAGGCCAGCATGGCCAGGGCACCGTCTGTCGCCAGCTCGTCACCCACCGAAGGACCGACGAACTCGACCCGCTTGAGCACGGCGCCCTCGTCGATCAGCTTGGCGGCTGCCAGCACCTCGTTGCCCTGCTGCTCGACCTTGACCCCCTCCTGGGGGGCCATGCGCACCAGCACGTCGCGGCTGGAGCCGAAGAATTGCAGGGTCGCCCCTTCAATCTTCTGCTGATCCAGCGCTTCGTGCATCTTGTCCAGGCTCACCGATTGCTGGAACCCCACCTCTATGGTGGTGCCCCCGGTAAAGTCCAGCCCCCAGTTCAGGCCACGATCGAACAGGCAGAACAGGGCAAGCATCGTCAGCAAGGCAGAGAACACCATTCCCGACTTGGCGAAACGCATGAAGGGGATGGGCTTTTCAAAATGTAGAATCTGAAACATGTCTCTTCCTTAGATCGGCAGCTTGTCGATGCGCCGTCCGCCCCAGGCCAGGTTGATGATGGCGCGGGATACAGTAATGGCCGTAAACATGGAGGCGGTCAGACCTATGCCCAGGGTCAGGGCGAAGCCCTTGATGGCGCCGGTGCCGATACCAAACAAGATCACACAGGTGATGAGCGAGGTGACGTTCGAGTCGGCGATGGTCGAGAAGGCGCGGTCGAAGCCCATGTGGATGGCTTGCTGCACCCCGCGGCCGTTGCGGATCTCTTCACGAATACGCTCGTAGATCAGCACGTTCGCATCCACCGCCATCCCTAAGGTCAACACGATACCGGCGATACCCGGCAGTGTCATGGTGGCCCCGGGTATCATCGACATGATGCCGACGATCAGCACCAGGTTCATGGTGAGGGCCAGGTTGGCCACCCAACCGAACGCACGGTAGTAGATCCCCATGAACAGCACTATCACCAGCATGGCCCAGCCGATGGCTTCCATACCGCTGTCGATGTTCTGCTGACCCAGGCTCGGGCCTATGGTGCGCTCTTCGACTATCTGGATCGGGGCTATCAGGGCACCGGCACGCAGCAGCAGCGCCAGGTTGTGGGCTTCGTTGGCGTTGTCGATACCGGTGATGCGGAACTGGCTGCCAAGGCGCGACTGGATGGTGGCGACGTTGATCACCTCCTCCTGCTTGCGGAACTTGCGCTTGCCGTCCGGACCGGGTTGACCCACCGGCTTGTACTCGATGAAGACGGTGGCCATGCCCTTACCAACGTTGTCCTTGGTAAAGTTGGCCATCTTGTTGCCACCCTGGCCATCGAGCTTGATGTTGACCTGGGGACGGCTGTATTCATCGAAACCGGACTGGGCACCCACTATGTGGTCACCGGTCAGGATCACGCGCTTTTGCAGCACCACGGGACGACCGTTGCGATCGTTGTAGACCTTGGAGCTCGGCGGCACCCGGCCCGCGGCAGCGGCCTGGATGTCGGCGGCCTCATCGACCATGTGGAACTCCAGAGTGGCGGTGGCCCCCAGGATCTCCTTGGCACGGGCGGTGTCCTGGATACCGGGCAGCTCCACCACGATGCGCTCGGCACCCTGCTGTTGTACCAGCGGCTCGGCCACACCCAGCTCGTTCACCCGGTTACGGATGATGGTGATGTTCTGCTCGAGAGCATACTTCTTCACTTCCTTGATCTTGGCTTCACTCAGACCAGCCAGCAGGATGAAGTCATCCCCTTTCTGCTCCGTGGTGAAGGTGAGATCCGGATTCTGCCGACGCAGGAAAGAGGCCGCCTTGGCCTGATCGGCCTCCTCGCGGAACACCACCTGCACCTGATCACCGACCCGGCGCACGCCGGAGTAACGGATCTTCTGGGTGCGCAGCTCGGAGCGGAAATCCTGCACCATCTGCTCTTGCTGCTTGGTCAGCGCCTCGGCCATGTCCACTTCCATCAGGAAGTGCACACCACCGCGCAGGTCCAGACCCAGCTTGAGGGGAGCGGCGCCTATGGCTTCGAGCCAGGCAGGCGTGGAAGGTGCCAGGTTGAGGGCAGTGATGAAGTTGTCGCCCAGCTTGTTGGCGACGATGTCACGTGCCTTGAGCTGGTCTTCGGTATTGGTGAACCGGATCAGGATGAAACCGTGTTCGAACGCAGCATGTTTGACCGGGATCTGAGCCGCTTCGAGCGTCTCCTTCACCTGATCGAGCGTCTCTAGTTTGACTTCGGCACCACGGCTGGCAGATACCTGCAAGGCCGGGTCTTCGCCGTAAAGATTGGGGGCTGCATATAGAAAACCGATGGCGATCACGACGATCACCATCAGGTATTTCCACAGCGGATAGCGATTTAACACGCTGTGCTCCTCGGGAGATTAAAGGGACTGGATAGAACCCTTGGGCAGAACGGCAGAGACGAAATCACGCTTGATGGTGACCTGGGTCTGATCGTTCAGGGCCAGCACTATGTAGTCGCTATCGGTGGAGACCTTGGCGATCTTGCCGACCAGGCCACCGGAGGTGAGCACTTCGTCACCCTTGGCCAGGGAGCTCATCAGATCGCGATGAGTCTTGGCGCGCTTGGCCTGGGGACGATAGATCATGAAATAGAAGATGAGGCCAAACACGGCCAGCATGATGATCATTTCCATGCCACCACCCTGTGCACCCGGAGCTGCGCCTTCTGCATACGCCTTGGAGATAATGCTCATTTAACAACCTCTTATTGATGTAGATTTGAAAACTAACTTATATGTCGTTGTTATTTCACGTCATTTTCAGTTAACGGAGGCACGGGCTTCCCTTGCCGACGGTAAAACTCAGTTACAAAGTCGTCTAATTTACCCTGCTCGATCGCGTCCCGCAAACCCTGCATCACACGCTGGTAATAACGCAGGTTATGAATGGTATTCAGACGGGCACCGAGGATCTCGTTGCACTTGTCCAGATGGTACAGATAGCTGCGGGTGTAGTTCTTGCAGGTGTAGCAGTCGCAGTCCGCATCCAGGGTGCTGGTGTCCTCGCGATACTTGGCGTTGCGGATCTTGACCACGCCATCGGTGGTGAACAGATGACCGTTGCGGGCGTTGCGGGTCGGCATCACGCAATCGAACATGTCGATGCCGCGGCGCACCCCTTCCACCAGATCTTCGGGCTTGCCCACCCCCATCAGGTAGCGCGGCTTGTCGGCCGGAATTTTCGGGCAGACGTGATCCAGGATGCGGTGCATGTCTTCCTTGGGCTCACCCACCGCCAGACCGCCGACCGCATAGCCGTCGAAGCCTATCTCCAGCAGGCCGTCCAGGGAGACATCCCGCAGCGGCTCGTAGACGGAGCCCTGGATGATGCCGAACAGGGCGTTCTTGTTGCCCAGGGCATCAAATTTGTCGCGGGAGCGCCTGGCCCAGCGCAGGGACATCTCCATGGACTTGCGCGCCTCTTCGTAAGTGGCCGGATAGGGCGTGCACTCGTCGAAGATCATCACGATGTCGGAGCCCAGATCGTACTGGATCTCCATGGATTTTTCGGGGTCGAGGAAGATCTTCTCGCCGTTGATGGGATGACGGAAATGCACCCCCTCCTCGGTGATCTTGCGAATGTGACCCAGGCTGAACACCTGGAAACCACCGGAATCGGTGAGGATGGGGCCTTGCCAGTTCATGAAGTCGTGCAGATCGCCGTGGGCGCGCATCACAGCCTGACCCGGCCGCAGCCAGAGGTGGAAGGTGTTGCCAAGCAGGATCTGGGCGCCGGTCTCGCGCACCTCTTCCGGGGTCATCCCCTTGACGGTGCCGTAAGTACCGACCGGCATGAAGGCCGGGGTCTGGACCACACCGCGCTCGAATACCAGCTGACCGCGACGGGCGCGACCATCTGTGGTTTTCAGTTCAAATTTCATTGCTACCTCGATTCAGTCAGAGAAACAGTCTGACAACGGAGGGCCCCATGGGCCCGATACAAGAAACCGGCCAGGATCCTGACAAGGAATCCCTGAACGGCTTCTGAAGGGCGAGGCTTATGCCTGCGCCCGGCGACGGGTGACGAACATGGCGTCCCCGTAGCTGAAGAAACGGTACTGCTCTTCCACCGCCGCCTGATAGGCCGCCATCACGTTGTCGTAGCCGGCAAAGGCGCTGACCAGCATGATCAGGGTCGACTCGGGCAGGTGGAAGTTGGTGACCATGGCATCGACAATCTGGAACTCGTAGCCCGGGAAGATGAAGATGTCGGTGTCGCTGAAGAAGGGCGCCAGCGGCTTGCCCTGGGCCAGGGTTACCTTGGCGGCGCTCTCCAGGGAGCGCACCGAGGTGGTGCCCACCGCAATCACTCGGCCACCCCGGGCCCGAGTCGCGTTGATGGCATCCACCACCTCCTGCGGCACTTCGGCATACTCGGAGTGCATGTGGTGATCTTCAATCTTCTCCACCCGCACCGGCTGGAAGGTCCCCGCCCCTACATGCAGGGTGACGAAGGCCGTTTCAACCCCCTTGGCGCGGATCTTTGCCAGCAGGGGCTCATCGAAGTGCAGCCCCGCGGTCGGCGCCGCCACGGCGCCCGGCTTCTGGTTGTAGACGGTCTGGTAGCGCTCCTTGTCGGCATCCTCGTCGGGCCTGTCGATATAGGGCGGCAGCGGCATGTGGCCTATGGCCTCCAGGATCTCAAGCACGGGGCGCGGGTCCAGGAAGTGGATCTCGAACAGGGCGTCGTGGCGGGCGCGCATCTCGGCCTCGACCCCACCATCAAGAATGAGACGGGTGCCGGGCTTGGGGGACTTGGAGGAGCGGACATGGGCAAGCACGCTATGCTCGTCCAGGATGCGCTCAACCAGCACCTCCAGCTTGCCGCCGCTGGCCTTCTGGCCAAACATGCGCGCCGGAATGACCCGGGTGTTGTTGAACACCAGCAGGTCGCCCGGGTTGAGCTGGTCCAGCACATCCACAAATTGACCGTGGCGCAGGGCGCCGCTTTGACCATCGAGCTGCAACAGGCGGCTGGCGGTACGCTCTGCCATCGGATAGCGGGCAATCAGCTCGTCTGGCAGATCAAAATGAAAATCGGATACTTGCATCTTTCACCTCGGGGGAATCGGCGGCTAGTCTAGTTATCCCCCTCTTCCAAGGCAACCCAAAAGACCAAAAACCCAAGGCCGGCAAGGGATAGCGCTCTTTTTGTGAGCCTTGTGGGCGCTTGGGCGCCAATTTGTGCCCCGCAGCGCTCACAGCCCCTGGGTTAATGATTCTTTAATGATCTGTATTGACCCTGATCAGGTTCCACGACCAGGAGCTGAGCTAGGGTGAGATCAGAGACACAAGGAGGCCCACCATGATGACCCTGACTGAAATCATGACCGAACACCCCTTCACCCTGGGGCCGCAGAACAGCGTCAAGCAGGCGATGGAGCTGATGCAGCAGGAGCAGATCCGCCACATCCCCATCGTCGACGAGCACCAGCATCTGCTGGGACTGGTCACCCTCTCCGACATCCTGGCCACCCGCGAGTCCAAGCTGCTGCTGATCAATCCGGAGCGGGAGGCAGAATTCACCGACAGCGTCCAGCTCGACGAGATCATGACCCGCCAGGTGGCGAGCGTGGATCCCCACGCCGGCATCAAGGAGGCGGCCCTCTACCTGCAGCGCCACAAATATGGCTGCCTGCCGGTGGTGCGGGGACGCAAGCTGGTGGGCATAGTCACTGAGTCGGATTTCATCACAGTGGCCATCAATCTGCTGGAATTGATGGAAGAGCAGGAGCCGCCCTCCGATTTCTGATCACAAAAAACTGTAATAAAATTACAATAAAAGCGTTTTCAGCCTAATTTACCGGCTAAATAACTGAAACACTTTCAGTTTGATTGAAAAATTACACCACAAACTTGCTTTGTGATCTTCATCACACTATGATGCCGTCCATGCAATAGTTGCCGAAGAGGAGATGAGGATTGTGCACCCGATGTCTTCTCTTCATATGTCTGCAAGTTTGCACACCCCGTAGTTAGTCTTTGCTGTAAAGCATTTTTATATCGCCATTCCTTGTTTGATGACCCGGCCCTGTCTGTGCGACGGCGCCGGGATTTTTTTTGCCCGTCTCTCATGCTCTCTCCCCCTGTCCCGACGCGCCTTCAATACTCCTCTCGCCCCTCTGGCATAAAACAAGTTCCCATCCGGGACTTGAAAATGTGACATGGAGGACAGAAATTGAACTTCGACAATGAGTTATCTCTGAAGGCCTGAGATATTCATGTTAGGTACAGTTGCGATGGGTTATCTAATAAGTAGATTTAAGTGATTCAAAATTGTGGCTTTGACCGATTAGAGAAAAGCCCTATGATGCCTCCATCGAAAGTTAAGCGCCTCGCCTGGCCAAGCACTTCACGACCAGACGGGCATATGTACATCACCAAGGAGCAAATACATGTCTACCTATATCAACACTGAAATCAAGCCGTTCAACGCTACCGCCTACCACAATGGCAAATTCGTTCAGGTGTCTGACGCTGACCTGAAAGGCAAGTGGTCCGTGGTCTTCTTCTACCCGGCTGACTTCACCTTCGTTTGCCCGACCGAGCTGGGCGATCTGGCTGACAACTACGCTGCCTTCAAGAAACTGGGCGTCGAGATCTACGCCGTCTCCACCGACACCCACTTCACTCACAAGGCCTGGCACGACACTTCTGACACCATCAAGAAGATCCAGTACCCGATGATCGGCGACCCGACCGGCACCATCACCCGCAACTTCGGCGTGATGATCGAAGAAGCTGGCCTGGCTGACCGCGGTACCTTCGTCATCGACCCGCAAGGCGTCATCCAGATCGTTGAAATCAACGCCGGCGGTATCGGCCGTGACGCTCTGGAACTGCTGCGCAAGGTCAAGGCTGCCCAGTACGTTGCCGCTCACCCGGGTGAAGTGTGCCCGGCCAAATGGCAAGAAGGCGATGCCACCCTGGCCCCGTCCCTGGATCTGGTAGGCAAAATCTAAGCCTCCTGCTCTCCAAGACCGGCCCACTCAAGGGCCGGTCTGCTTTTCTGGCCCAGCGCTTCCTGCATTCACTGTTTTTTGCATCCAGTGCTTTCTGTATTCATGAATAGTGCCGACCGCCATAACAAGAAGGAATTCGACCATGTTAGATACCAACCTCAAACAACAACTCAACGGTTACTTGCAGTACATCGTCAATCCCATCGAGATCAGCGTGTCCGGCAATGACAGCGACAAATCCGCAGAGCTCCTGGCATTGGCCAACGAGATAGCCGAGATGTCCCCCAAGATTTCCATGACCGATGGCACCGCCGCTCGCAAGCCTTCCATGAGCGTGGCGCCACAAGGCCAGGCACCGCGCGTGCATTTTGCCGGCATCCCCATGGGTCATGAATTTACCTCCCTGGTGCTCGCCCTGCTGCAAAGCGGCGGTCACCCCTCCAAGGCCGATCCGGCCGTGCTGGAGCAGGTCAAGAACCTGAAGGGCGAGTTCCACTTCGAGACCTATATCTCCCTCTCCTGCCACAACTGCCCGGACGTGGTGCAGGCCCTGAACCTGATGGCCACCCTGAACCCCGGCATCACCCACACCATGATCGACGGTGCCCTGTTCCAGGATGAGGTGAACGAGCGTCAGATCATGGCGGTGCCGAACGTCTACCTGAACGGCCAGCCGTTCAGCCAGGGTCGCACCTCGCTCGAAGAGATAGTCGCCAAGCTCGATACCGGCGCGGCCGAGCGCAAGGCCGCAGAGCTGAGCGAAAAGGCCCCCTATGACGTGCTGGTGGTGGGCGGTGGCCCGGCTGGCGCTGCTGCCGCCATCTATGCCGCCCGCAAGGGGATCCGCACCGCCATCGTCGCCGAGCGCTTCGGCGGTCAGGTGATGGACACCGTAGGCATCGAGAACTTCATCTCAGTGCCCTACACCGAGGGCCCCAAGCTGGCTGCGAGCCTGGAGCAACACGTCAAGCAGTACGGCGTGGAAGTGATCACCGAGCAGCGTGCCGCCGCCATCAGCAAGGATGGCTATGTGAACGTGGAGCTGGCCTCCGGCGCCACCTTGAAGAGCCGCGCCGTGATCCTGGCGACCGGTGCCCGCTGGCGCGATCTGAACGTACCTGGCGAGCTTGAGTACCGCACCAAGGGCGTGGCCTACTGCCCCCACTGCGACGGTCCCTTCTTCAAGGGCAAGCGGGTGGCGGTGATAGGTGGCGGTAACTCCGGCATAGAGGCGGCCATCGACTTGGCCGGCATCGTCGAGCACGTCACCGTGGTGGAGTTCGCCGATACCCTGCGCGCCGACGAGGTGCTGCAGAAGAAGGCCCGCTCCATGGGCAACATCGACATCATCATGAGCGCCCGCACCACCGAAGTGATAGGTGACGGCAGCAAGGTGGTGGGCATGGACTACGAGGACCGCACCACGGGCGAGATCAAGCACCTGGCGGTGGCCGGCATCTTCGTGCAGATAGGTCTGGTACCGAACACCGAGTTCCTGAAAGGGAGCGAGGTGGCCCTGACCCGCTTTGGCGAGATCGAGATCGACACCAAGGGCGCGACCTCCCTGCCCGGCGTCTATGCCGCAGGGGACGCCACCACAGTGCCGTTCAAGCAGATCATCATCTCCATGGGCGCCGGTGCCACCGCAGCCCTGGGTGCCTTCGATTACCTTATCCGCAATGCGGCCCCTGAGGCTCATGCCGTCAAAGCCGACGCCGTGACCGCCTGATAACGGCCTTAGCACCAACAAGAAGCCGACTCCCTGGGAGTCGGCTTTTTTATGCGCGTCTTCGGGCAGGCTGGCTCTCAGCGAGCCTGCGGCTCCTCCATCCCTTCCACATCCTCCACCTCGGGTGTGGCATAGGTCGCGGGCACCGCCTCTCCTTCCAGATCCGTTCTCGGCTCCAGCTCGGCGGTCATGGGGGTATTGGGCGGCACCGGCATGAACACCTGGTGTTCGGCCAGGGGAATGGGTGCCCGCTGCCGCCTGCGCCAGCCCAGATAGCCCGCCAGCAGGGCGCCGCACAGGGCGAAGTAGACGAACAACCCCTCTGACCCGAACTGCAGCATGACGAAGGGGGCCAGCAGCGGCCCTATCATGGCCCCCAGGCTGTAGGCGAGCAGCAGCCCCTGATTGGCCCCCAGCACCTGATCCGGGCGCAACTCGTCGCAGGCGTGACTGAGGCTCAAGGGATAGATGGAGAACGCCATGCCCCCCAGCAGGAACACCAGGGCCCCCGCGATCGGCTCGCGCCAGCCCTCGGGCAGCAGCACCATCAGCAGGGCGAGCAGGGTCAGCGCTGCACACAGCAGCAGGATCACCAGCCTCCTGTCATAGCGGTCAGACATCCGCCCTATGGGGTATTGCAGGCACATGCCCCCCAGGATCACCAGCGCCATCATGTCCGCCACCCGCGAGAGCGAGGCGCCGCTGTCGGTAAAATAGAGCGGCAACAGGCCGTAGATGGCCCCGAGAATCAGGCCCGAGGTGAAGCTGCTGCCCATCCCCGCCGGAGTGAGCCGGACAAGCTCCAGCACCCCCACCGGTTGGGGCGCCACCATGGCAGGGGTGGCCACCCGGGAGAGGGCGAGCGGCACCACCGACAGGGTGGCGGCCATGGCGCACAGGGCAAAGGGGGTCAACACCATGGGATCCACCCACTTGAGCAGCAACTGGCCCATGGCCAGGGATCCGTAGAGCAGTATCATGTAGAGGGACATCAGCCGTCCCCGGTTGGCTGGGGTGCTGGAGACCAGCATCCAGGACTCCAGCACCACGAAGAGGCCGCCGGTGGCAAAGCCCCCCACCAGCCGCAGCGCCGCCCAAGCGATGGGCTCCACCACCATGCCGTGCAGCAGGAACAGGAAACAGAGCAGGGAGGCGTAGGCCGCATAGGCCCGGATATGGCCCACCCGTATGATGAGGCGGGCATTGATGAAGGCCCCCAGCACCAGGCCCCCGAAATAGGCCGCCGACACCAGGCCGATGGCCTGCACCGACACCTGCTCTGCCGAGAGGCGCACCGTCAGCAGGGTATTGAACATGCCGTGACCCAGAATGAAGATCACCAGACTGGTCAGGGGTGACAGCAACCTTGTGAGTGTCATGACGCCTCCTCGTGTCGAAAAGATCATGGTAGCGTCTGTTTCTTGCCCGGTTCAACCCAATAGTCCCGGCCCTGTGGGGCTATTCTTAACGGGATCCCATCAAGGAGGTCGTCAAAATGAGACTCATGCTGTTGTTGGCTGCCCTGCTCTTCGCCGGGAGCGCCATCGCCTTTCACTGCCCCATGGACATGAAGAAGATTGATGATGCCCTGGCCACGAACCCCGCCCTCAGTGCCGAGAAACTGGCCGAGGTGAAGCAGCTAAGGGCCGAAGGAGAGACCCTGCATAATGCGGGCAAGCATCAGGAATCCGTCGATACCCTGGCCAAAGCCATGGCCATCCTGGGCATAGACCAGGGCTAAGGTCACAAGGCCCCCTCGCGACTGTCTGCTTCGCAGCACAGCCAAACGAGGTACCCGGGAAATAACAAAGGCCCTCGCCGTGAACGACGAGGGCCTTGTCATGAGAGAGACGCCAGCAGCCAGGGCGCTCACTCCTCGCTGCGATGAATGCGGTTCTTGCCGGCCCGTTTGGCTTGATACATGGCCTTGTCGACCAGGGTCATCAGCGCCTCGGGGGGGCGGCCCTGGCTTTCGCCTATGCCGGCACTGAAGGTGACCCGCATCCCCTTCTCCCGCCATTTCAGCTCACTGAGCCGGCAGCGCCACAGCTCCATCAACCCCTCGGCCTGCGCCAGCGAGTGCTGCTCGAAGAGGGCGACCAGCTCCTCGCCTCCGTAACGACACAGGGAAACCCCCTCCCCCAGCAACTCCCGTCCCAGCTCGACACTGCGGCACAGCGCCGCATCACCACCGGCATGACCATAGACGTCGTTGAGCTGCTTGAAATTGTCCAGATCGACCAGGGCCAGGACGACACTGCGCCCCTCCTGGTGCAACTGGCGCAGCCGCTGATCCAGGAAGCGCCGATTATAGCTGCCGGTAAGCGCGTCCCTGTGGGCCAGGTCAAAGGACTCTTGCAGGTGATCGGACACCTGATCCAGCTCCTGATCCAGCAAGGCCATCTCAGGGAAGGAGGGCAAGGCACTCACCGGCCGGGGTTCGCGCGCACCGGCGCCGAGTCGGCGGATGCGGCTCGCCAGACTGTCGATGAGCACCAGCAAACGCAGGCGAAAGAAGGCCGACATTGTGATGAAGAGGGCGCAGGCAACGGCCAGCAGCCCCAGCGCCAGGCTGCCCCCGATGACGGCAACCGAATCCCGCCTTGGCTGCACAGTGATGGCCATCCAGTGCTCCCTGTCTGGCAGGGTACCGTAAGCCACATATTCGTTGCTCATCTCCTCGTAGAAAGAGCCTGATTGCGCCGTCAGGCGCGCCAGCCAGGGAGCCTGCAAGATCTGGCCGTTGTAGGCCGACTGCGAACTCACCAGGATCTGGTTGGTGCGGCGGTCAATCACCATGTGGCTCACGGCGTTGTCCCCATAGAGCATGTCCCTGAGCATCTGGGACCACTGTGCGACGTTCACATCGATGCCGATGACCCGCTCACCCTGCTGCTGGTCATCGGGCAGGCGGTGGGCCAAGGTCAGAATATAGTCGCCCGTCAAAATGTCCTGATAGGCCGGTGTCCAGTAGAAGGCGCGCGACGCCAGCGCCCCCTTGAACCAGGCGCGGGAGTCCACATTGACCTTGGCATTCACCCAGGCCAGATCCGCCTCTTCGCTGCCGGAGAAGAAATAGCCATTCGAATCGGCATGAAAAATCAGCATCACCAGGGGATCCAGGGCCGTCATCTTCCCCCAGCGCTCGCGATAGGCCTCCCGGGTCCTGGAGGAGGAGAGCACAGGGGTCAGTGCATCCGCAGTGACTTCGACAGACATCAGCTGCTCGAGGTGATCGAGCATCCTGGCTTCGGTCACCACCGCCATGCCGTTGAGGCTGACCAGCTTCTGCTCCACCACCACCCCGTGGTTGTAGACGGAGAGGGCGAACATGCCGCCGATCCCGAGCAGCATCGGCAAGGCCAGCAGCCAGAGATAGCCTGTAATGAAGGTGAAATTTTTCTGCGTGCGTCTGAAGGTCAACATACCCTGGGTCCTGCTCAATACCCCGCTGTTTGCCCTGCAAGACAGGCATGGCCACATCGGAAGGCGCGCAGTATGCCGCCAGCCCTTCAGGGAGGGCGACTCTTTTCACGGCCTTGTTCAAGCACGATTCAGGCAGATTTTCGGCGAAATTAGGTTTTATCAGGGGAAACAGAGAGATGCGGTCTATTTTCTGAGCAAAAAAACAGTCGGCAACGCCAGGGGGTCGTTTTCTGCGATTAGAGAACGGGAGCCAAGGGAGCATGCCGTTCGCGCCGACTGTCACCAGTCCACGCGATTGGGCATACCTCCCCTGCCCCGTCGCCTTCATTTTCTGCATGTGCCCCGTTACACCCGGCCGCTATAGGCCAGGGTGCAATAGTTGAAAGAAACCCTGCCGCCCACCGCATTTCGGCCAAATTCGCGGCGGATGAGCGCCGTCATCTGCTCATGGGCCGGGGTGCCGACGGCGGGGGCATAGGAGGAGGAGTTGAGCCGCCCCAGCACGCCGTCCAGATCGAACAACTGGCGGTTCTCGAAGCGATCGAGCCGATACTCCCCCTCGAAGAAGGCACTAAAGTCGTGCTCGCCGAGGTTGCGATGATTGACCTCCTCGTAATCCCCGGAATAGGCGTGCAACCCCTCCTCATAGGCCCTGAGAAAGGGGGTGTCGGTCAGCCTGTCATTCCAGATGAGGGCGACCCGGCCACCGGGTCTGAGCAGGCGCTGACACTCCTGCCGAAAGGCCGCGCGATCGAACCAGTGAAACGCCTGGGCGACAGTGACCAGATCCACCGAGCCCGTCGGCAGGCCCGTGGCCTCCGCACTGCCGTGAGACCAGCCGATGTTGCCCACATCCGCCAGCAGTCGCCTCGCGGCGGCGCGCATCTCGTCGTTCGGCTCCACCGCCCAGACCCGCGCCACCCGGGGTGCGAGCAGGGCGGTCAGGATGCCGGTGCCCGCCCCTATGTCGGCCACCTGGGCCTCTGGCCCCATGGCAAGATCCTGGGCCAGAAAGTCCAGCATGGCCGCCGGATAACCGGGCCGGTACTTCACATAGGCCTCGACCCGGGTCGAGAATCGCTGGGTACTGTCCATCGCGCACACCTCTCTTGTCATTGGCGGGGCATAGGGTCGCCCTGCCTGTCGCTCTGCACGCCAAACCGGGCGGCCCGGATCCCTATGCCACTACACTTGACGACATCATGCAACTCCCCGGCTGGCAACAGAGGGCGCCAGGTAGCAACCACTGGGGCAAGTGAAAGGGAGGGGCATAGGATGACAGCAACCGGCAGGAGCCACGAGATGATGACAGCCGCAAAGAACAGGATCTGCCTCTGGTATGACGGGGATGCCGAGGAGGCGGCACGGTTTTACGCAAGCACCTTCCCCGACTCCGCCGTCGACGCCGTGCACCGCGCCCCGGCCGACTACCCCGCCGGCAAGCGAGGGGATGTGCTGACGGTCGAGTTCAGGGTGATGGGGATCCCCTGCCTCGGGCTCAATGGCGGCCCCGGGGTCAAGCACAGCTGGGCCTTCTCGTTCCAGGTCGCAACGAAGACCCAGGCCGAGACGGATCGCTATTGGCACGCCATCATCGATAACGGTGGTCAGGCGAGCGAGTGCGGCTGGTGCCAGGACAAGTGGGGCATCTCCTGGCAGATCACCCCCCTGGCCCTCACCGAGGCGATCACGGATCCCGACCCCGAGGCCGCCAGGCGCGCCTTCGAGGCCATGATGCAGATGGGCAAGATAGATATCGCCGCCATAGAGGCGGCGCGCCGAGGCTGAACACCGTTTGGGGGCGCAACAAACAACAAGGCCACCCGATGGGGTGGCCTTGTGCTTATGGGTTATCAGCCCTTCCGGGCGCCTGATCACAACCATTTAAGTTGGAAACTGGCAGATCAAAGTATTCAATGAGTTAACGATACCAAATGTGACATTTAAGTTGGAAACTCAAAAGTAATACTACATCTGCTCCGTGAGCAAACAGGACATTTAAGTTGGAAAACAGGCTCTATTTGACGTGATGGGGAGGGTGCGAACAAATCCTTGACACGAGATCATCAGATTTTCTTAGTACCATGGATGAGAACCAACGTGAGCCATCAACTGACCTTCGCTGACTACGAGTTCAATGGCAAACACCGCCAGACCCGCAAAGAAATCCCCCTCTTGTTCGGATCTCCCTAATTTATCAAAGGCTATGCACATACACATTTTCAAGAATATTTGTCGCGTGAAAAATAAAAATCACTGGCGATAGATTTAAAATTACTACCGTTAGTACTGCCCCATAGACAGCATCATTTATTATTACCCTGGATGGACATATATTTTTCATCTAATTGTGCAGAGAATCCAACTATTAATGATTTCAGCCCGAAATGGAAGGCCGTTTCAGCAGTGGTTCTCGTCTGAACATTAAATGCCTCCTGTAATAATGGTGGCACAGCGTCCATCACTGTATTGTATTCTGTCGGGTTTGTGGCTTGCTCTTCCAATACTGCACCCAGCGTAAAATGGCTGATAGATTGCAGAATGAAAAGAGCCTCCTCGACCGAAAACCCTGCATCGCATAGACAGCGTAGTTGCGCCTCTGCTTGTTCAAACTGGGGGGGCGTAGGAGAGGTCCCTATATGCAATCGGGCTCCATCACGATGGACCAATAATGCTTTACGGAAACTCAGAGCATTTTCCTGGAGAAACTGCTGCCAACTCTCAGTCGGTAACGGTACTGAACGGGTGTGATGCTTCACCAGTATTGCCTCTGAAAGCATGTTCATAAGGGTCTGCTTGTTGCGCACGTGCCAATACAGAGTCGGTTGCTCAATTTTGAGGGACTGCGCCAGCTTACGCGTAGTCAGGCCCTCTAGCCCCTCTCTGTCCAGCAGGGTGAGCGCCATTGAAATTACGTCGTCCAAGCTTAGTCGTGCCATCACTATCTCCTTTCGCTGTTGACAATCTATCACTGATAGAGTTACTTTTCAAACCCTATCACCGATAGAGAGCGTTAACTATGAACCGCACTGTGATGATGGCACTGGTCATCATTTTTTTAGATGCCATGGGGATTGGCATAATTATGCCTGTCTTACCGGCGTTATTACGGGAGTTTGTTGGAAAGGCTAATGTTGCGGAGAACTACGGTGTTTTATTGGCGCTGTATGCAATGATGCAAGTGATTTTTGCCCCTCTTCTCGGCCGCTGGTCAGATCGCATAGGTCGTCGCCCTGTATTATTACTTTCACTTTTAGGTGCAACACTGGACTACGCATTAATGGCAACAGCCAGCGTAGTGTGGGTGTTGTATCTGGGACGCTTAATTGCTGGTATTACCGGTGCGACTGGAGCTGTTGCAGCCTCAACAATTGCCGATGTCACACCTGAGGAATCCAGGACACATTGGTTTGGTATGATGGGTGCCTGTTTTGGTGGCGGTATGATTGCTGGACCAGTCATTGGTGGTTTTGCAGGTCAACTTTCGGTACAGGCACCGTTTATGTTCGCTGCTGCTATTAACGGGCTGGCATTTCTGGTCTCCCTATTCATTTTACATGAGACCCATAATGCTAATCAGGTTAGTGACGAGATAAAGAATGAAACAATCAATGAAACCACATCCTCCATACGCGAGATGATCTCCCCATTATCGGGATTGCTAGTTGTCTTTTTCATCATTCAATTGATTGGCCAAATCCCTGCAACATTATGGGTTTTATTCGGAGAAGAGCGCTTCGTATGGGATGGCGTAATGGTCGGTGTTTCATTGGCTGTGTTTGGGCTTACACACGCACTGTTTCAAGGACTTGCTGCTGGTTTTATCGCTAAACATTTGGGAGATCAGAAAGCTATCGTGGTTGGCATCTTGGCTGATGGCTGTGGCCTACTTTTATTGGCAGTCATTACGCAAAGCTGGATGGTTTGGCCAGTTGTGCTGTTACTCGCTTGTGGTGGCATAACTCTTCCCGCTTTGCAGGGAATTATATCTGTTCGTGTCGGTCAGGTAGCACAAGGACAATTGCAAGGGTTGCTGACCAGTTTGACACACCTCACGGGTGTAATCGGTCCACTTATTTTTGCATTTTTGTATAGTGCAACCCACGAATCTTGGAATGGTTGGGTGTGGATAGTTGGATGCGGATTGTATGTAGTTGCACTGACTATACTGAGGTTTTTCTATCCCGGCAGGGCTGCCCACCCGAAAAATCAGAGCAATTCACAGCCATTTCTTTAAATGGTAATGGTAACTGTATGCCCCCAATTCCTAGACGTGAAACCGACCGTTGCACAGCATCAGAAATTGTGAATGTAGCACATTGGACTACTACGAGAACCTACAATGCAAGCCATACTATTTGAGTAGTATTAACGCTACTCCATAACGACTGTCGCCATACTGAAAGTATGGTAAACAGAATAAAGAACTGTCTTCCACAATTGCAAGCCACCATGCCAATCTGTCAGCGCATAATGCCCATTATGTTTAATGGCAGAGTTTGCGTAGCAAAATGGTCACTTCGCAGCTAATTAGTAATTTGGCGCCAGTTTTACACCCTCAGCCAAAGCCAGGCAGGGCCTGATTGGCGTGAAAGTTTATGACAGATGGCGAGAGAGTTTGGCTCGCTAATGGGGCCGCTCCAGTTTGCTGCAAGAAAGACCATCAAGCGGGCATTTTGTTATCGCAATGACCCACTCGCCACCGGCAGGCGCGAACACCAGTGAATCCCCCTGCTCGGGCGAGATGCCAGATGGTAAAGCGGAGCCTAGGCGATAACTTTCGTCATCAGATGACACCACTCACCAGTTGGCACACGCCTGCGTTGCCGATGCAGGAACCTAATCGGCTCATCGCTAGATCAGCCCCTGATTCGTCACAAAAGCGTCAACGCTTTCGTCAACAACCAGCGAAATGCGCCAAACTAGATGAGACCCTAATAGACTCGTGAGCGATGGATTTTATTGAGTCCGGCAGTGTTCACGACTATCATAAACTGAGCCATATGGAGACCGCTAGCGCATCATGAATCGTGCTAACCATGTTCCCACCACAAGCGGCTCATCTGTGACCGATGTTCTTGCATCCCTCGCTCTGCCGCGTAATAGGCTGGCGGCTCATCGACACATTGTCGCCGGAGTCTCACCTGAGGTCGTCATCAAGTTGATTGCTCTGCTAGGGTCGGATACACGTACTGTTTGTGCGATGATCGGCATTCGCCGGGATGCGCTGAGTCGCCGAATCAGGCAGGGCGCTCACCTCTCCCCCGCTCAGGGAGATCGCCTTTACTGGGTTGCACTTGCGATGGAGGCGGTCCTATCCCTGCACAACGGCGATATTATCAAGTCGATGCGTTGGCTCGCTCGACCAGATTGGGGATTAGGTGGTGAAACGCCCGCTGAGGTGCTTACCTCACCGATGGGCGCTCAGGCGGTTATCGACCTTGCTGGAAAAATTGAACACGGCGTCCCTTATTGATTCACCGTGCATGTCATCTTTTATACCAGAAACACCCCTTTCAACCGGTGGCAGCGTATCTGTGCTCGGACAGCCAAAAAAGAACTCATTCAGAACCTATATGTTCAGTGTTCTGAAAGTTTGCCGAAAAATTTAGCCCACCAACCAAGCTGAACCTATTTGCCACTAGATGGGCCATCAAGGGTAGTATTTCACTGCGTTTGGCAACGCGCCCTGGGGGCCATATCCCATTGTCCACTTCCCGACTACAAGCTCGATATGTGGGCACCTATGACTCAGCCAACTCCTTCGATCAGTTCGCATGATTCGATAACGAGCGCTAATCGCCTCATTTATGCCCATTTCATGAGGCGAATAATGCCGCTAATTGCCTCATCGTTAGATAAGTTCATGATTTCCCTCAATTTGGCCAAACGTGTCCGGATCGGCGGGTTGATAGTCCTCAGCAAGCATGTTCTGCGACCGGTGAGCCTGCCTCAGGTTTGCTAGCGCTTCGAAAAAACAGGTTTCGCAAAGATGCACCTGATATTGCGCACCATCGTGCTGCGAACCATACCCCCAGCGCGCAGCCAGCGTGCCGAACTCCTGCGTACCAATGGTGGTTGTCGTGCTGCTACCACAGACATCGCAGAGAATATCGACGACCTGGGTGGTGGGGACGATGGCTTCGACTTTCATGACAATACTCCTCGTGTTGACCCCTGACAGCCGTGCCGATATCACCGGTGGTCATCAGGGTTTGGGATGCTGGGCTGCGTAAGCAGCGACAAGTCGCACAGCCAGCGCATAGCTGAGCGGTAATCTAGCTTTGTATTTCCTGAGCCAATCCGGTCTGCCAAGCGCTCTCTCCAGCGCGGACAGTGACCTTGCCTCCCCGTCCAACTGTTCGAGTTGGGCCACCAGTGCCCGGTCACGTCGTACCCAATCCACGGAGGGGTGGTAGACAGACTGTTTGGGAGCGGGCAACTGCTGATACAGCCAGGAGCGATCATGCCGATAGAGCCAGCTGAATGCCGTTCGGCACGCCTGTTCGATGCCACCGCGACTGGCATCGACATGCTGTGCCAGGTATGTCGTCAATGTATCTCGGTGCTCACGCAGCTTACGCACGCTGCCCAGATGCCGCCGCCAATCAGACAACCCCTGATGGCTCTGAATGATGGCTTCGACCGCACCGACTGAGACGCCATGGCAATGGGCGATCTGCTGTCGGCTTACCCCCATGAACGCCTGCCGCCATATTCCCCGCGCCACCGCCGCAGTGATGCGCTGGGCTCGGTGTTCGACGGGGTGGTTGTGTCGCAACGCGAGTTGCTTGATATAACCGACACTGTAACCGGTCTGGCGGGCGACCTGACGCATGGAGAGCGGCTCTGCCAACCACCTTAGCACTGCTCGCTCGACGGCTTGCGCGTCACGCGCTGGCGGCACAGGCAACACCTGCTGCACCTCGATGGAGAAGAACTCCGCTGGGCTGCGACTCACAAACGCCATCAGCATCACATGTTTCAGGTAGTGGTGACTGCGGTCACCGTGCACCAGCCCCGAGACGTATCGATAGTTGGCCAGCCCCGGCGGCACTATTGGCGTTATATCGGCAAACAACCCCTGCCAGAACTCCGTCATGGCCTGCAACAGTGGCTGGCTACGCAGATGGCCTCGGGCCGTCAGATAGCCCTGTTGCCCGAGCCATCGCTGGTACAGCTCCGCTAGCGACTCCGTTGGCGACTGGACGCACAGATACCGATGCAGAGCGGTGATATATGTAGAAAGGTTTATTTCCTGTTCAGATGGACGCGATGGTTCACAGGGTATCTCGGGATCCGGTAGAAGCAGTTGCCGATCAATGCCTCCTGCACTGGCAGCCAGAGTTTGCAATCGCAGCGCATGCTTGGTACAGGCCGTGACCCCGTACAGTTGATGCGCCGTATGCCAATATCCACATCCTACGTCCTGTTCATCCTCTCGTAAGCAGGCGGGACACCATTTCAGGCAGACACCGCCAAAAGCCAGCTTGCTGGCCGCTTGTCCTGACAGGGCCATCAGCCCCTGCCCTTCACCCAACATCGCAGATGCCAGGGTGTCGACTTGCAGCTTGTCTCTCAACGTAAGGGCATAAAGCGGGAAACCCGTACCATGGTGCAGCAGGTATTGTGGATCCACTCCCGCTGCCTGGGCCGTTGCCTCAATATGACCTGGTAATGACGGATGCAGACGAATGGCCGGATGATGGAACAAACGGTCACAGACGCGGTTGCGGTCACTGTAGGCCGACTGCACGAAATACTGCGAGACCCAACTGTAGGCCGACTCACCAGGGATGTACGCCGGGATTACCGAGCCCAACACAAGGTCAGCCCTCAGACCTCAGGAGCCCCATCAGATCGACGCCTGCATGCTGCAACATGAGAAGGTGGACCAAGGGGTGCAACGGATCTCGGGCTGACTGCTCATGG
The DNA here is from genome assembly GCF_040908275.1 of Aeromonas sp. R4-3. Classification (NCBI taxonomy): domain Bacteria; kingdom Pseudomonadati; phylum Pseudomonadota; class Gammaproteobacteria; order Aeromonadales; family Aeromonadaceae; genus Aeromonas; species Aeromonas sp. R4-3. The sequence goes on along the minus strand of NZ_JBFODK010000001.1, from coordinate 93,966 downwards.
TAGCCCCGTGCATTACGCAGCTGAGGAGGTAATTGCCATCCCTGACCGTCCCCCTCTGAATTGGTGAAATACGCAGTGAGCGCCTGGGGATCACACTGCGCGTCCATCTGCTGAAACCACGCATTGATCGCTTTGATGCTCTTGACCGTGCGCATCGCCTCGCCCGAGATTCCCATAGCCTCTCTCACATAACCTGTGAGCGTTGACAGAGTGAGGCTGCAACCCGACTGGACCAATGCCAGCGATGCCAACTCGATTTCACGCATCCGCTCGGTAAAATGACCATCGTATCCCCCCATCCAGTGGCCGCAGTGCGGGCAGAGGTTGTCATAGGGAGGAATGGGCAGCTCCGACAACACCATGGCTACAAAACCACAGCCAACACAGCGTCCGGATAGGCCACGTTGATGCCGATGGCAATGAAACGCCCCTGGCAATTGATGGTCGCGGTGGTAATAGGGCATGCCCTGAGTATCCTGATCCTCGGCAATACAGTCTGTACACCAACGCCAGTATCGATGCTGTACATTGTTCTGACCGGTCACCCTCAACCGGAGCGGCGTGTGGCCCGCCAACGCAGACATCAACATACCCTGCTCAGGCAGGCTTAAAAACGGGGTCAGATAATGGCCGTAGCCATGTGTCTGCCAGGGCTGCGCTATCCCCTTCGCCCGAAAAATGGCATCGAGGGCCATGTCATCGGCATGAGATAATCGTTGGGGGCGAATAGGTGGACTACCCAGACCCAGCGCTTTTACCGTAGCGGTGAACGTCCCATGGATGCTCAGCACATGCATTCGACCAGCCACGGCTCCCAGATGTTCGCCCGGCAGCAACTCTAAACGATGGAGGATCATTTCGGCTGCGCCTTATCTAGGTTGTAGCCGAGTTGTCCTAACAATACTGACGGCGATAACTGATCCAGTTTTTTACGTTTCTGTACCTCAATCTGCGATGATACGGGTTTGTCGCTCAGCTCGACTTCCCCTTGAATCAGGTTCATGGCGGGCGGCGGAGTTATCTGTGTCATGACATCAGAATGACTCGCCACCGACTCCAGCATCAGCATCGGCTCAAAATCCTCAAATTTGTGGTAATCACCTTTTCTCAGTGCAGTTAACGCCGGGGTCAACACTCTAAATTCACGATTAAAAACTAAGTCCAGCGCGGCTATCGAAAGATCTTGATCCTGAGGTGCCAGGAACGTGAGATAGGCGAGGGTGGCCCTAACCAGGCTACTGGCAATTGCCGGAATGCCCATACTCAGATAATGAATATGCCTACACAATATATCTACCGATGTTGATTGATTTTTTAGTAATTGAGTCTGGCATAGCAGGCGGATAAAACGGTTCCAAAATGAGCTATTAGAATCGCAACTCGCCAATAACATAGATCCATTTTTGGTCACTCGCCGACCGATAGTTGTTTCACGCTCAAATAATGATAGCGTTGCAAATGTTCCTACCAGCATGATCGGCACACCGACTCGGTTGAACAATTCCTCGACGAATTTTATCGACGTTTTTTCATTGATACTTAAAACTTCATTACGGGAGGATTTGGCTAAATTTTGGGCCTCATCAACGACCACCAACCCAACACCATGACCGATAAGGAGTTTACGCACTATGGTAATTAACTCATTGACAGACCTATTACGGTGTTCATAAGTGTATGCCTGTCCGGTCACCTCATCCAGCGCCTCCAGCATATTTAACAGCAGCGCTTTTTGACCACGACGCTCGTGAATTTCTACATACAGGTACGTTACCTGAGATTGATCAAGCGTATGTTCCTGCCCTTTGTGGTCGGTATAATTGAGATGTTCAATAACTTGATCAAATAGTTTCAGGATGCGTCTTACCATGAATGATTTTCCACGACCACTCAGCCCAACCAACAAATAACTCTGCAACACAGAATAGAGATCCAACCCTGATAAATATGCAACCTGATTAGGATTGGTCTTATCTCTATCGATAGCCGTCAGTATTCGCCGTATATCAGTTCGCAGAGGATTGCGTTTATCATATCCCGCTTCAATCATGCGTCGCATGACATCATATAATCGAAATGCCTCGTCTTGAACGGCATAAACATCGTTCAACTGATCTATCTGGGTGCGGATATAATAGCCATGAAGCGATGCATCAACACCAGTCAAATCAACATTGTTAACAAAAGGAAACTCGCTGACTGCATAAAACTGCTGCATTGTTAACGGCTGACCCAGCGCCTCAATGAATGGGTTGTCTCGATACTGTCGATTAGGATGCATATAATAATTTGGCTGGCTCATTGTTCGTCTTCCTGAAAGGATATTACTGTCGGATCATTCAAATTTTGTTTGGATTGCTGTGGTGCGGGCCGATGGGCTTGTTCCCGGTTGTCGGCCCTAGACAGATCGGCATAAATGGCTTGCATTTCATTATATCGCTGCTGTACAGCCTCAACATGCTTGAGGGTTTTCATCCCTGGCTGAATGCCTTTAGCGTTGGATTTTTTAAGGTGGCGACTTTCTGCTCTAATAGCATCATCACATTGCTTTAAATCCATTTCCAGTAATGCACGGGCATCAAATCTGCTTTCATCCAGAATAGCCAGTTGTTCTTTGACAATCTCTTGGCGACGCATAACATTGGCCCAAATTTGGTTTTTATAGGCTTCGCTACGATCAGTCAAATCCAGTTGGAGGAGCTCTCCACTTTCGTCATCCCCATACCAGATATGATTGGTACTGATATCGGTGTATCGAACCTTTATTTTGAAACGACTAATATTTTTGGCTCGGTCCAGATAGCCCCTACGCACAATTTCATTACAATTATAATATAGGCCTTTGAAGTACACTCCCTGAGACCTAACTGTTGCCTCTGCTTCCGGCAACAATGCATATCGCAGGCGATCTGTTGACACTCTTGGTTTCAAAATCGCCTGCTCCAGCCCCCAATCCCAAACACTGCGAGATGTAAAAAGCACACCATCTCGCGACATCTCAAAATTATGAGATAGGACTCGCTCCCTATTATTGTTGGTAAATATGATACATTTTATCAGTCGAACCATAAACTGTTCATAGGTATACAAAGAATTACGGGACGCATGTTGGTCTTCTTTTTTTGGAGATTTTACAACCTTGCCAGAGTCAAAGGGGATCGCTAGAGACTGAATAATATCAAAACTCTTCTCAACCGTGCCTTTCATATCACCACGATGATATGCATTAAAATTTCCTACAGTGATACCAATTTGACCACGAAGGAGGGAGGTTATATTGCTATCAGTATTCTCTGAACCTCGGTCTAACGTTAATTCACGACAAACTTCTTGGCAGGGCCAATCAGACTCATCTATTTCATAGCCATACTGCCTACAAAATTCGACCTTATTACTCATAGCATTAAACAATGCCTGACTGGCACCGTGCCAACAAGGACTATCAAAACCAACATGAAGTCCCACAATCATTCCACTGAAACTATCGACAACACTATAGATTACAGGTCGTCCTATACTGACCAGTTCATCTTTGCTGTAGGAATATCGAATATATATATCTGCAATAGTACTATCAATTTCGTAGCGCGATGCCGGCCCTCGTAGCCCCGCTCTGGCGAGCCCAGGTTTGCCGGCGAAATCTCGAGAATAATTTATACTGCCCACCCGCTTTTTCAAAAACGTCAACTGATCAACATATTTAGTAAGCTGGCGCTTGAATGATTTGGGAGAAATAAGATAATTTCTGGATAGTAACATTTTGAATGGTTCAGCAATATCCTCGTCCGGGGCTCCCATGGGGCGCAACTCTGCCGAGGCATACTCCATACAAAAATCCAAATACAACCTAGAAAGCTGGACTTCTGTCCCTGAGCGGATTTTCTTGGAGAAAAATACTATATTCTTAATGTCTTGTTGGGTAATACCACGGTAAGATTTACCATAAAGCGTTTCGCGCCCTCGTTTTGATGCAAGACAAATTTTCCCCTTTTCAAGCTCCAAGTATGTAGTGGGCAACTGGTGATTTTTGCCACATGCGAAATAATTAGGCAATAGCGCATTGGGCATTCCACCACATCGGAAGTAGCGATTCAGCTGACCAGTGACATACTTTTTACTTTTTCCTGAGTGCTCAATGAGTAGTTGCAAGATCCCGCTTGAGTCACCATAGAGATAACGATGCCTCAGTTCGGGATCACTTATCAGGGGTTCAAGAGCAGCAAGCCCCTCATCACGCTTTTTTATCCAGTTTGGACTTAAGTTATTATCTGCTTCATAGATGATCTTCGGAAAATCATGATCTGCTATATGTCTACGTCCTTGACAAATATCATTTTTAACTTCGTCAAGCGACAAGGTAAATGGCCGTTTCGGTGAATCGAGAAGCAATTCAGTTACAGCTAGCCTCATTGTATCCCAGCAGATATCAATGATCAGCAACTCGGACCTATTCTTGGTATCAGACACGATCTTTTGGTTAACCCGCATTAGACCTCCGTATTACTGGCAGAGGAAGGTATAACTCGATTCGTTGTGTTAAATCGATGTTCAAACGACCGGTATAAACCGCGTGTTGGAACAAGCACTGCACCTGCAATTTATCAATATTTAGTTCGTAGGCTACTTGTTGGATTAACATCAGCAGCGTGGATAAAGGGGTTGCCACCATGTGGTGTCTAAACCGAACAATAACATTGGCATAAAATTCACCCGAAACCTGAATCAGTTCAGCCTCATCAAAACATTCTCGCAGAAACTCTAAATTGTAAATAACGGTGGCATCAAAATTCTTCTCTGTTATCAACACATGGTCGGTATTTTGGGTACGCCAAAACTCAATGGCAATTCTTTCCTTTGCCAGAGTGCGATTGACGACTCGCGGACTTGTGATTGCTGGGTCAAGCGCATCAGAATATTTAAAGCCATATGGTGTTAGAATATGTCCTGCCTCTGCTTTCCGAATAATGACAAAATCTTGGGTCATTGTTTTTGCTGGGATACGACCACCATGATTGCCCCTCTCTTTGTAATTACCAGGATGGACAATGTTCAGAGATGCAGCAATTTCCAACGTCTGATGCAGCGGTAGCGGATATTGCTCCAGAATGTCGATCACGGTTGGGTCATGCTCAAGACAGAAAAAGGGCAGCCGCTCGCCACGGCTGAGAAGATGATGCTCACGACCCGTTTTGTGGCTAAATACAATCTGCCCCTGACCATAGGTATGGGACTGTCGCACTGTGACCCAGGGCCGATACCCCCAAACCTGGATGTCTCGGTTGTATCGCTCCGTTTTGGCGATTTCCGCATCTGTGATAATTGGCTGCTTAACCATCTTTTGTTTCATGACCTCTCCTATCTGACTTGCATACAACCTAGTCAGCAGGCAGGGGATCGTCAACAACAAGAATGAACGTAAGATGTTGTTTTATATTATTTATTTTTATAAATATTAACTGATGCTGCTGTGGCGAAAATTCCACACACATCTGTTTTTCACATTTTTCTTTTAAAAACACAACCTTATTTATATATGCATAAATACACACAATAGTGCATATTTATTTTTATAAATAATAAGTACAAGTTTTTTTATTCCAATTTAGACATAAGCGGGCGGCTGATATAGAGCATAATTCTGAGGCTATTGATTGCTCTGCACAGAAAAAATGGCCTTTCGGCCATGAGAGGGCTCCTTTGAGGATCAATAGACGGCATCAGTACCAAAGAAACAGCCCGGCAAGGGTAACCTGCCGGGCTGTGGGAGTGACTGGCGATTAGATAACTTACGCCAACAATCGAGCCGCCATCCCGTCCAATCGCTCTTTGGTCTTTTCCCAACCTGGCATCACCTGACTCATCAGCCGGTAAAACTGCTCGCTGTGGTTGTGCTCGGCGATATGGCAAAGCTCGTGCAGGATGACGTAATCGATACACTCGCGGGACGCTTTGACGAGGTGTGGGTTGAGCGTGATCCGGCCATGGGGGGAACAGCGCCCCCACTGGGGGATGATGCGAATAAGCCACCAAACACAATGCCATGCCTTTATAACCAATTGAATTTTAAGGACTAAAAATTCCAATTTTATTGTAGAGGACATTTATTCGCCCCCTCCTTAGCTGGTCAGGACACGGTGCTCAACCGATTAGAGGTATTACCCAAGTGAAACTGCGAAGTCATTCCATTTCAAATGTCCGATATTCACCTGATTCATGATCATATACTTCTACCTCTGCACCACTACCACTAGACTCTACACTCTCAACATCCGCTGAACGATACTCTCCAGAATCATGGTCATAATATTCAATTTCCTCCCCAGCTCTTACTAAATTACCGCTTTCAATCTCAATGTCACTCCCAGAATCATTGTCAACACCTTCCCATGCATAAATATTAGAAGACATTATTGCAGAAAAAAAAACTAGAGTGATTGTTATTTTTTTCATCTGTAATCCTTTTTAAATTAAGTTAAGAATGCCCGGATGACTCACTGAATTTGAATACCCAAACTTGTGAGTAAGGAGGTCGTCAGTGTTCCCGTACTACTTAACCTGTTATCACTCTGATAGCGTTTTATCTGGGCGCGGGTTTTCGGGCCAATCTTGCCATCGATAGTACCTACATCATAGCCTTTGGTGAACAGTGCTAATTGCACCCGCATGACCAGATCCATCATGGCGCTATCATTGGCTGTCAGCCGTCTGGCTGGTGAAGTGACTTCGAGAGGGTCCTGCAAGCTTTGGTTAAGGCTGTTTACACTGCTGCCATATGCTCGCGAAGGCACAGCGACAGGGGCCGAATAGGTCGAGGTGCCGTAGCCTGAGTAGTGAGAACGATGACTGGAGTGCGAGCGATGTGAACTGTGCGAGCGATGTGAACGGTGGCCTGCATAGAGGTTGTTCACATCCATGTTCAACGAGGCTTCCATGTTGGGCAAGTTGTCTAAGTTCAACTGATTGAAGGCGTCATCGGAGAGATGCGCTTCGCTAGCCGTGACCCCATGCCCACTTAGCACACCCAGACCCAGTACACCCCAACGCTGCAACGTGGACATTAGTTTTTTCATAACAAATTTATTACTCCAATATAAGAGTCATCATCAACACTACATAATGATTTAGTTAAAACACCTGACTTGTGATCAAGGTTCGACGCAAAGAAGCCACAGCAGACAGCCTTCGAAGCACAATCGTCACAACCTTGCGGGAATCCATTTTTCCAGTCGGAAATACTTTGCGCGGCAAAATCGCGCAAACTCAGCGGCAAGTGACAATGCGGAATATTGTAAAGGCAGTACTGCACATTATTCATTTTCAGGGTATTCATGGCAGAGCTTAACGCGGGCAAATGCTCAGCAATGGGAGAGTACACCGTAGCGTAATTTTGCTTGGCAAAGCCCGTTAATTCGATCCCCATAAGGGCAACAAAAGAGACAAACGATAAATTTCTGACAATAAACTCACACAGCGCTTCGATATTTCTGAGTACATCTTTCGTCAAGACGATCCGCAGTTCGATGGACTGCTCAATCGTTTTTAGGTGATAGAGGCCGTTGATAGTCTGATTGAATGCCCCGCGAGACTGCACATGGTAATCGTGATCGAGGGCCATTGCCCCATACAATGGGACACCCCATAGCACCCGCTCATGCCCAATCTGCTGAATCTCATCGATCAGCTCCCTATTACTCAGGTTTTTTCCATTGGTCAAAACATGAAGCTGGGTTTGCGGCAATTTCTGGTGGCAATGGGTCAGAATTTTCAAAAAATCCGCCCCTAACGTCGTCGGTTCACCGCCGCTGATCCCCAAAGTACGCGGCTCATCGTCCAACAAATCAATGATGTCCAGTGCATCATTCACCCGCCAAGCGTCATCCACATTTTTCGGCGGCTGCGAGCACATGATGCAGAAGTTATCGCACCGCTCTGTCAGGAACAGTGAGTTGGAGCCACTGCGCTGCTTGTAGGCGATATACACGGCATCCGTTAACGTCACAATGATGTCGCCATCGTCAAGGCGCTCGCCTTCCTCGGTGACGTGAATGATTTGACCGTCAAAAAGCGGGGTTGCATGGTCATAAATGACAATAGCCCCCCACTTGATGGAAAGCAGGGCTTCGCCTCTATATTGCCCGTCGGGGTAGATCAGGCATAACTCGTCCGGTGATCTTCCTGTGGCGATGTAGCTATCAACTGTCGTTACCCGCAACGGGCGGCGAGTTGTAGAGGGATAATGAATGACCGCTCTTAATTTCAGTTTGAAGCTCATCGCTCACTTACCCCTTGTGACCCATGAAGTGAATACATCCTTGTTCTCTTCAAGGAGGCTGAACAAGTGGCGATACAACGGTTTCTGCTTATTGCAAAAGTCATTCTTAGCCCTGTGTCCACCCAGGTCGCCAGTACGGGAATAGTTCTGGATGGGGTTGGCACCACAGTAGGGTAAATAGGCGCAATAGGCGCAAGCCGGAAGGGATTCGGCCACCCCGCTCATCAATATCTCACCCATCACATCCGACGAAATCAGCTCCACATAGGGCGCCTCTACTGAGCCCAAACAGAATTTGTTATCGCCCATGTCATAGAGCATTCGGGCTTCATCGGACGGGTATACATAGCTGTTGTAGTGATAGACCAGCACCCCGGTGCCATCGCCACAGGGCGAGCGCAGATCCACATAGCCCACCGCACGTCCGGTCAGCATGTTGTTCAGTGCCAAGGACGCCGTGACTTCATCTAGGTAGTAGCCTGCTTTATTGATATCGATGATGTATTGCAGGCTCTTTTGATAAAACGCGAAATAATCGGCAGCGGTATAACTGACCTTGCTTTCCTTTTTGACGGCAAAGCCATACATGTTGAGCGGCCGTAAGAATATCGAATGGAAGCCATGCTTCACATACTCATCTACGATCTCCTGGTGAAAAGGTAGACTGTCTTTGGTGATGGTAGTCATGGCGGCGATGGCCTCTTCGCCAATGGCCTCTCTCACCTTTCGAATACCCGCAAGGGTACTTTGATAGCTATTACCACAAGAGGATGGCCGATTTTTGTTGTGTAGCGCTTCTGGGCCATCCAGCGACGTTGAGATCTGAATACTATGGTGCTTGATAAAATCCAGCATCTCATCGGTAATGTATTGCAGGCTAGTGGCAATGACAAACACGAGGCTCTTGCCATGCACACTGTTTTTTTCGTGAGCGTAGTCCACGATAAATTTAATTAAATCGAAGGCGAGCAAAGGCTCACCTCCCTGAAACTCAATGGTGATGCGTTGGTTGGGTGATTCGAACACCCGATCTACCGCATTTCTGGCCGTCTCTTGTGACATGTCGTACTGTGACGAGGCCACTGATTTGCGGCTCGCCTGACAATACTCGCAAGAATTTCCACAACGTAATGTGATCACAAAGATATGCAGTCCAGGCCCGCCACTGAGGAAAGATTTGCGCTGCCTGTATTTGGCAGATAAACAGCGCAACGCATATGAATCCTCAGAGCTCGCCAAGAAACTCTTTCGTTTTAACTCTTGATATAACTCAGTGTTAGTTGGCAGTTCGCCAGCCACCAAGTCTTGCAGTGCAAGATCCTGAATTAATGAAAACTCACCAACTGCATTGACGATGAGTATTTCATCTTGACTCAAGCGCTCAAAGTTAAAGGGAAACAGTGTATAGTCTTTATCTTTGTCAGCAAAATAGGCTTTATTTTTAAATCTATTGTGCATTAACCGGTTCGCTCCATGCTTCACGCAGCGCAGCACACACCAACGCCTCTTTCACTACCTTCGTTTTTTCCTCAATCACTACCCGCAACTCGTGGTCAATCAGCGCATTTTTAAATTCAGCCTCAAAGTCGCTGGCTATCGGGGTGCTATCTAATGCCGCAACAGTAATGAAATACATTCCACTTTTCATTTTAATTTCGAAATTAAAGTTGCCTGCAAACCCGTAACAAGTTCGCAATATGGCATCTTTGCTGAAAAAAGGGTCGATAATTACGATCATGATTACACTCAGGAAATAAATATGAGGGAAACAAAGAACTCCGCCATCATACCAAAAAAGAGGTATCGAAGTGAATTTTCAAGTTAGGATTGTTTGGATTATCTGAGCTATGCTTGCGTTAGCTCAATGTTTAGGTGCAATGCCCACGACTGAACATCGCATACTTGGTGTTGTGAATGGCAGATGCTGTTACCATAATGTGTTGGTAAGTTGTTTCTCCCCTTCATGTGCCTATCGTTAGACCCCCTTCGGTACCCAGATTACCCTTTGGAACCATGCCAGTGGTTAACCCGATAGGGAGATTTGAGTAATAACGCAAACTTTTTTATCAAGTATACCGCGCCCTTGATATATGAATGTTACTGTTCTACTAACAACGGTCTAATAAATTCTTCATTTGTAATTTAATTACATTTTATCAAACCAAACATAAAAAAGGCCCTGCTTTTGCAGGGCCTTTTAGTTTCCAACTTAAATGGTCGGTTTCCAACTTCAATGTCACGGTTTCCAACTTAAATGGCCGTGATCAGCGCCGCTATTACTTGGCGTAATCCTCGGTCGGAACGCAGGAGCAGAACAGGTTGCGATCGCCGTAGACGTCGTCGATGCGGTTGACCGAGGGCCACAGCTTGCTGGCGCGCACGGCCTCGGACGGGAAGACAGCTTCGGCGCGGGTGTAACCGCGGCTCCACTGCTCGTCCATGACGTCATCCTGGGTGTGGGGCGCATTGACCAGAGGGTTGTCGGTCAGGCTCCAGTGGCCGTCCTGCACCCGGGCTATCTCGGCGCGAATGGCGGTCATCGCCTCAACGAAGCGGTCCAGCTCACGCTTGGATTCCGACTCGGTCGGCTCGACCATCAGGGTCCCCGCCACCGGGAAGCTCATGGTCGGCGCGTGGAAGCCGTAGTCCATCAGGCGCTTGGCCACGTCCATCTCGCTGATGCCACTGGCTTCTTTGAGCGGGCGGATGTCCAGGATGCACTCGTGAGCCACCCGGCCGTTGCGCCCGGTATAGAGCACGGGGAAGGATTCCCCCAGCTTCTTGGCCAGGTAGTTGGCGTTGAGGATGGCGACCTGGGTGGATTTTTTCAGCCCCTCGTCCCCCAGCATGGCGATGTACATCCAGCTGATGGGCAAAATGCTGGCCGAACCGAAGGGTGCCGCCGAGACGGCGCCGTTGTCACGGCTCTCCTTGTCGGTCTTGACCACCGCATGACCGGCCACGAAGGGTGCCAGGTGCTGCTTCACGCCTATGGGGCCCATGCCCGGGCCGCCACCGCCATGGGGAATGGCGAAGGTCTTGTGCAGGTTGAGGTGCGACACGTCAGCGCCGATAAAGCCCGGTGCAGTGAGGCCCACCTGGGCGTTCATATTGGCGCCGTCGAGGTACACCTGACCGCCATATTGGTGAACGATGTCGCACACCTCCTTGATGGTCTCCTCGTACACCCCGTGGGTGGAGGGGTAGGTCACCATCAGGCAGGAGAGTTGATCCCCCACCTCGGCGGCCTTGGCACGCAGATCATCGAGATCGACGTTACCGAACTTGTCGCAGGCGGTGACGATGACCTTGAGGCCCGCCATCTGGGCTGAGGCCGGGTTGGTGCCGTGGGCCGAAGCCGGAATGAGGCAGACATCGCGATGCCCTTCGCCGCGGGACTCGTGGTACTTCTTGATGGCAAGCAGACCGGCGTATTCGCCCTGGGCGCCGGAGTTCGGCTGCATGCAGACTGCATCGTAACCTGTCACCTTCACCAGCCAGTCTTCGAGGTCTGCCAGCAGCAGCTGGTAACCCTGGGTCTGGGCCAGCGGAGCGAAGGGGTGCAGCTTGCCAAACTCGGGCCAGGTCACCGGGATCATCTCGGCGGTGGCGTTGAGCTTCATGGTGCAGGAGCCCAGGGAGATCATGGCGTAGTTCAGGGCCAGATCCTTGGCTTCGAGACGGTGGATGTAGCGCAGCATCTCGGTCTCGGAGTGGTACTTGTTGAACACCTCGTGGGTCAGCACGGCGTCGGTGCGCAGCAGCTCCTGCGGGATGCCGTGGTGAGCCTGGGCCTTGGCATCCAGGGCCGCGACATCCAGGCCATGGCCCTGACCGAGGAAGAGGTCGAACAGCTCGGCCACGTCATCGCGGGTGGTGGTCTCGGAGAGGGACACGCCGACCGCACCGTCCAGATCGGCGCGCAGGTTGATGCCCAGCCCTTCGGCCTTGGCGATCAGCTCGGATTTGCCCGCGGTCAGCACTGTGAGGGTATCGAACCAGCTGTCGTGCTTGAGGGTCAGCCCCTTGGCGGTGAGCCCCAGCGCCAGGATGCTGGTCAGGCGGTGCACCCGGGAGGCTATGGTTTTCAGCCCCACAGGGCCGTGATAGACGGCGTAGAAGCTCGCCATGTTGGCCAGCAGCACCTGGGCGGTACAGATGTTGGAGTTCGCCTTCTCGCGGCGGATATGCTGCTCGCGGGTCTGCATCGCCATGCGCAGGGCACTCTTGCCACGGGCATCCTTGGAGACGCCTATGATGCGGCCCGGCATGGAGCGCTTGTAGGCATCGCGGGTGGCGAAGAAGGCGGCGTGGGGGCCACCGTAACCCATGGGCACGCCGAAGCGCTGGGCACTGCCGAACACCACGTCGGCCCCCAGTTCACCCGGGGATTTGAGCAGCAGCAGGGAGAGCATGTCGGTACCGACGCAGGCCAGTCCCTTCTGGGCCTGGACAGCGGCGATCAGGGAGCGCAGATCGGTCACATTCCCGGTGGTGGACGGGTACTGGAACATGGCACCGAACACCTCCTCGCTCACAGCGTCAGAGGCGGGGCCCACGGCCACGTCGAAACCGAAGTGCACGGCGCGCTCCTTGACCACGTCGATCACCTGGGGGTGAACGTCGTCGGCCACGAAGAAGAGATTGGACTTGGACTTGGCCATGCGCTTGGCCAGCGCCATGGCTTCGGCGGCGGCGGTGGCTTCATCGAGCAGGGAGGCGCTCGCCAGATCCATGCCGGTCAAGTCCAGGGTGAGCTGCTGGAAGTTGAGCAGCGCCTCGAGACGGCCCTGGGCCAGCTCCGGCTGATAGGGGGTGTAGGCGGTGTACCAGCCCGGGTTTTCCAGCACGTTGCGCAAGATGACGTGGGGCACGTGGGTGTCGTGATAGCCCATGCCGATGTAGCTCTTGGCGATCTGGTTCTTGGCCGCATAGCCCTTGAGCTTGGCCAGGGCTTCCACTTCGGTCATGGGGGCGCCGATACCGAGCGGGCCCAGGCGGCGGATGGCGGCAGGGACCGTCTGCTCAATCAGATCGTCCAGGCTCTCGGCGCCCACGGTGGCGAGCAGAGCCCGCACTTCTTCCTCACCCGGGCCTATGTGGCGACGGATGAAATCGGTTTTTTGCTCGAGTTCAAACAGTGACTGGGTCATTTCCCTATTTCCTGGTAAATAAGTCCTGGTATGAAATCCTGATAACCAAGACCTGATGTTCCTGATCGTCGGCGGATACCGACTCCACTCATGTTCTGGGCCCCGCAGACAGGGTGCGGCGCCGGATGCTGCGACAGCATCGACAGGGGATCGCCTTGTGGCGTACCGACCCGCTTGCCCCCTGGCAAGGCCAGGCTGGCAAAGGGCAGGCGCGGGCGATTTCACCCTTCCACCGGCCGGCGTGTGCCCGGCTGGCGGTCATACAAAGGGGCCCTGCTGTGTTGGCAGGGCCCGGGGGCATTACTCTTCGTCCACCACGTTCTGGTAGCCTTCGGCATCCAGCAGGTTGGCGAGCTCGCCCGCGTCATCCAGCTTGATGCGGAACAGCCAGCCGGCACCGTAGGGGTCGGAGTTGACCAGCTCGGGGCTGCCTTCCAGCTCTTCGTTGATGGCCAGGATCTCGCCACTCACCGGGCTGTAGATGTCGGAGGCGGCTTTCACCGACTCGGCCACGGCGCAATCTTCGCCGGCACTCACTTGCTTGCCCACTTCCGGCAGATCGACGAACACCATGTCTCCCAGCAGATCCTGGGCGTGCTCGGTGATACCGATCACGGCCTCGCCGTTGGCTTCAACACGGACCCACTCGTGGGAGGTGGCATATTTCAGTTCGCTCGGGATATGGCTCATTTGTGCTTCCTTTATGCTCTTGGATCGCTTCAACAAAATGGGGTCGGCGAAGGGACACCCTTCGCCGCAATCAATGATTACACCAGGGGCTGGCCGTTGCGCACGAAGGCCGGCTTGGTGACTTTGACGGTGACCAGCTTCTTGCGGATCTCCACCTGGGCTTCAGCGCCGATGTCGCGGGGCACCCGCGCCAGGGCGATGCTGTAGCCCAGGGTGGGGGAGAAGGAGCCGGAGGTGATCACCCCCTCCCGAGTCTCGCCGCTTGCTGTGGTGAAGGTGACCGGCATGCCGGCACGCAGCACCCCTTTATCGATCATCACCAGACCCACCAGCTTAGGGCTAGTGCCGGCGGCCTTCTGGTCTTCCAGGGCGGCGCGACCGATAAACTGGCGGGAGGCAGGCTCCCAGGCCAGGGTCCAGGCCATGTTGGCGGCCAGGGGGGAGATTGACTCGTCCATGTCCTGGCCGTAGAGGTTCATGCCCGCTTCCAGACGCAGGGTGTCACGGGCGCCGAGGCCGCAGGGGGCCACGCCGTTGTCCAGCAGGGCCTGCCACAGATCGCACGCCTTCTCCTGGGGGACCACGATTTCGTAGCCATCTTCGCCTGTGTAGCCTGTGGTGGCGATGAAGAGATCACCGGCCTGCACACCGAAGAAGGGCTTCATGCCTTCGACAGCCGCATTTTGCTCGGGGGTGAACACCTTGGCCGCCTTGGCCTTGGCGTGGGGGCCCTGCACCGCGATCATGGCAAGCTCCGGGCGCTCGGTCACGCTCACCCCAAAGTCGATGGCGTGGTGACGGATCCAGGCCAGATCCTTCTCGCGGGTGGCGGAGTTCACCACCAGGCGGTAGAAGGTATCGGTCAGGAAATAGGTGATGAGGTCATCGATGACGCCGCCTTCCGGGTTGAGCATGCCGCTGTAGAGGGCCTTGCCGGGGACGGTGAGCTTGGCCACGTCGTTGGCCAGCAGGTGTTGCAGGAAGGCTTTGACCCGCTCGCCGGTCAGGTCGACTATGGTCATGTGGGAGACATCGAACATGCCCGCATCGCTGCGCACCGCGTGGTGCTCTTCCAGCTGGGAGCCGTAGTTGATGGGCATTTCCCAACCGTGGAAGTCCACCATCTTGGCGCCAGCTTCCAGGTGTTTGGGATGCAGTACAGTAGTCTGGATCATCGCTGTGTTTCCTTAAGCGTTCGCGACAACGCTCGCAATCCGCTCCGGCTCCCCAGCACAGCGGGAGGGCGGACTACAAGGTCTGTGCTCGTTCCCACCCGTGGGGCAGGAGTGATTCCTTGAACGGTGCGGATTATATGACAAGAGCGCCTGGGTGCCGCTCAAAAAAAACTAATACCGCCCCGACAAACTGACACCAGACACTAAGACAAAAACAGTGATAAAAACAGTACAAACCCGGCATGCGCGAGATTTAATGTTGATTTTTACCGTTACGTCACAATTTACAGAAAAACGTTTCGCTTCCCGCCAACATTAAAGGCTGACACCCCGGAGGGGCATTCAGCCTTGTCAGATTAGTTTTATTGTCAAAACCCGGGAGTAAGATTAGATTTTTTCACCCTTGGCCAGGGCGGGCAGCTCACCCTCTAACCCCATGGCGGCCCGAATAACCCCTTGTTTGAGCGGCGCCAGACCATCAACGGCCCGCAGTCCCACCCCGCGCACCAGCTTCTTGAGGGGGTGGCTGCCACCAAATAGCCGCTTGAGCCCTTCCATCGCCGCCAACATGCGGGCAGCCTCGCTCTTGCGCCAGCGCTCATAGCCGCGCAGGTTGGCCAGCAGGCCGATATCCGCCCCCGAGCTCTGGCTCTTGAGGAGCTGCTCGGCCAGGGCCGCCGCATCCAGCAGGCCCAGGTTGACCCCCTGCCCCGCCAGCGGGTGTATGGTGTGGGCCGCGTCCCCCACCAGCACCAGCCGCTCGCGGGCAAAGTCCCGGGCATAGCGTGCGGTGAGCGGGATGGCGCTGCGGGCCCCCTCCACCTTGCACAGTCCCAGCCGCCCATCAAAGGCGGCGGTGAGCTGGCGATTGAACCCTTCGTCATCCAGGGCGCACAGCGCCTCGGCCCGTACGGCGGGCACCGACCAGACGATGGAGCAGAGGTCGGGTTGCCACAGGGGCAGGAAGGCGAGCGGGCCGTCGGGGGTGAAGATCTGGCGGGCCACCGCCTCGTGGGGCTCGGCACTTCGCACCGTCGCCACCAGGGCGTGGTGGCCGTAGTCCCAGCTGGTGAGCGGTATGTCCGCCTGGCGGCGCACCCAGGAGTGGGCACCGTCGGCGGCCACCACCACTTTAGCCGAGAGGGCGCGGCCATCTTCCAGCAGCAGCAGGGCTCCTGCATCGCTCACCTGCAGGCTCTGGGCCCGGGCCGGGGTGAGCAGGCTGATGTTGCTCGCCCCCGCAATGGCATCGAGCAGCGCCAGCTGGATGACCCGGTTTTCGACTATGTGGCCGAGTGCCGGTTGACGCAAGCTGGCGGCATCGAAGCCGATATGGCCGAAGCTGTCCTGCTCCCACACCTCCATGCTGCCATAGGGTTGCAGGCGCCGCGCCACTATCCCGTCCCAGGCACCGACCCCCTGCAAGATGCGCTGGCTGGCGAGGCTAAGGGCGCTGACCCTGTTGTCCGGTGCCTCCCCGAGCCCGGTGTCGGGCAACTGCCCCTCGACGATGGCGACCTTGAGCGCACTGTTCTTGAGGGCGGCGGCGAGCCCAAGGCCCACCATGCCACCCCCCACAATCACCACATCCACATTTTGCATCTGCATCATCTCTATCCTTTGGTGGCTGATCGCCGGGATCAGCAGGGGGACGCCCGCTGGCATCCCCTCATCAAGTTATCCGCTGCGGCCTCTTCTCGGCACACCTCATTTTCGACACAGGTCGGCGACGAACCCCAGGGTGCGGGAGGCGAGCGGCGCCTGCAGCCAGGGCAGTCGCCCCATCAGGGAGAGCGCCAGATTGCGGCCAGCCACCAGGGGCGCATGGCCGTTGGAGAAGAGCTGGGCCAGGGAGGAGGTGAGCCAGATGGTCTGCTCCTGATCTCCCTTGCGCCGCTGCCAGTATGCGTTCAGCACCTCGAAACTGCCGATGTCCTCCCCGGCCGCGAGGGCCCGGGCCACCGCCTGGGTGAGCAAGTCCAGGTCGCGCATGCCGAGATTGAAGCCCTGGCCGGCGATGGGGTGCAGCAGATGGGCGGCATTGCCCACCAGCACGGTACGCTGGGCCAGCGGATAGTCGGCCACCGTCAACACCAGGGGGTAGAGGTGACGCGCCCCGGTGCGCACGAAGCGCCCGAGCCGCCAGCCGAAGGCCTGCTGCAGGCGGGCCAGAAAGGCGGCGTCATCCAGCGCCATCAGGGCCTGCGCCTCGTCCCGTGCGACGCTCCACACCAGGGAGGAGAGCCCCTCCTGCATGGGCAGCAGCGCCAGCGGGCCCCCTTCGGTGAAACGCTCGAAGGCCCGGCCGGCGGGATCCTCGGCGGTCTTGACCGTGGCGATGATGGCGCTCTGCTCATAGTCATGGCGACTGACCGGTAGCTTGAAGTGCTGGCGCACGAAGGAGTTGCCCCCATCGGCCGCCACCAGCAGCCGAGTCTGGTAGCGCTCGCCGCTGGCGAGGGTCAGGGTCACCCCCTCCTCCTGCGGCGCTATGGTCGAAAGCTGCGCCGGACAGCACAGCCTGATGTTCGCGGTGGCGTCCATCGCCTGCTGCAGCTCTATGCCAGCGGCAGAGAGTTCGATCACCTGGCCGAGGGCAGGCAGACCAAACTGCGCCGCCGTGAGCCGGGTCTGGCCGCAGTGGCCCCGATCCGAGACATGGATATGGGTGATGGGGGCGCAGTGAGGGGCAAAACGGGACCAGAGCCCGTGACAGGCCAGCGCCTCGCAGGTGCCGGCGGAGAGCGCGATGGCGCGGGCATCGAAGCCGGGATGGCGATGAAGTTCGGGGGCGCTCGCCTCCAGCAGCAGGATCTGCAGGGGGGCACCGCTCGGCCCTTTCAGGGCGGCGAGGGAGAGGGCCAGCACGGCACCGCTCATACCACCGCCGACGATAGCCACGTCGACGTGAACCGGATCAGAATGAGACATGAGAAGAGGGCATAGGCTAAAAACGTGGGCCAATGCTATCACAAAGCCGGGAGACGGGATGCGAGGCCACGGGCAAAAAACCGATTTGGCACCGTCAGTTGGCCCGCAAGACGGCGCCGAGCGCCCCCTCCCCCCGGGCAGAGCCGTCACCTAAAAAGAGCGCCATCAGGCGCTCTTTTCTATGTCAGTGTGGGGACTCTTGCGGTATTCAGTGCAGGGTCGGTGGGGCGCTCGGGGTATCCGGGCGCTTGCCAAACTCCTCGAACGCCATCATGACCCCGAGGCGCACGTGTTCGTAGAGCACCAGGAAGGAGGCTTCGTTCTCGTCATCCTCCTGATCGAACTCCGCGGAGACCTGGGTGATGCTGGCGATGTCCTGGATCATCTCCTGCAGCTCCTCGGAGGCCTTGGAGAGCTCCTGCTGCACCACGCCGAAACCGGCCAGGAAGGCCTGGGACCAGTCCACCAGGGCGTCGATACGCTCGTCGAGCGGCGCCTCGTCGCTTGGCAGCAGCAGTTCGACCCCTTTTTGCGCCATCAGGCTCTCGATGACACCCTGATAGAGATCTGTCATCACCTGGCGCACCGGCGCCGGCAGGCCGAAACCATCGTTGATCAGATCGTTGAAAGGGGGCAGCCAGCTCTTGTCATCCAGTACCACGCCACCGCACACCAGGCCGCAGATCACGCCATGGGCCTCGACAGCCGTCGCCATCAGCTCGTGCTGCTCCATCAGGTCGGCCACGGCCGCGTATTTCAGGGGGTTCGTTTTGCTCATCGAAGATCCGCTCAAAGTTCAGGCAAATATGCAAAAATTATGGCCGAGATCCTAGCATTCTCCCCCTCCCAGAGCCAGCAAGGCCTTGAAACTTCTGCATCTGCGCTATATAGTCCCGCCCAGTTGTCCACGTGGATAAAGGCGGGAATCAGCCCCGCCGTATTGAGGAAGGCATGAGCATAGAGGCCGTAGAAATCGTCATTTTGGGACGTCCCTACAAGGTATCCTGTCCCTTGGGACAACAGGATGCCCTGCGCCAGGCCGCCGACCAGCTGAGTGACAAGCTTATCGAGCTGCGTCAACGCTCCAAGGTCTCCAGCAATGAACAGCTTGCCATCATGGCAGCGCTCAATTTCTGTCATGAGCTCTGCCTTGAAAAAGACAAGAACCACCAATACTCTGAGACCATGGACAAGCGGATCAAGATGCTGCAGCGCACCATAGAAGCGGCCTTGATCGAGCACGGACAATATGGTGATTCCAGCGATGAGGGCCTTAAGCCCTAAGCGCGACCCGTTTTAAAATTCCCTGGGGTGTGCGTCAGCCGGTTCAAGTCCCCGAGCCGATAATCATACCCAACAGGAGTTCTATCTTCTGACTATTGCGCATGCTCGGCCCGACCGAGAAGCCTGCGGCCAGTTTAGGACTCCGCCTTGAACTCACGGTTCAAGGGCCCAAACCGGCAACGGCATCTCCGGGGTACCTAGTGCAAAAGCCCGTCATTGATATGACGGGCTTTTTTTATTCGTTCCCCCCACTCAGCCCCCTTCGCAGCAAAATCGCCATTAAAAATACGCACAATATCAACGCGATATCTGATTGTTATTTTTTTGTTACTTCCACCTTGCGAACTGTCCCTGTGTCACCTAAAAATGTAATCGATTACATTTCAACCACAGGAACCAGGAATGCGCCGCTCCCCCGCCCCCGTCAATCCCGTCTCCATGGCCGCCGTCGCGGCGCGGGCCGGGGTGTCGGTCGCCACCGTCTCCAGGGTGCTGAACCATCAGGAGGGCGTCACCGGCAAGACCCAGGCCAAGGTCAACCGCGCCGTCGAGGAGCTCGGCTATCGCGTCAATCAGCTGGCCAACAGCCTGCGCACCGCCAGAAGCTGGCTGCTGCTCATCATGGTGCCCGACCTCGGCAACCCTTTCTACATCGAGATAGTGCGCGGTATAGACAGAGTAGCCCGCCAGCACGGCTACTTCGTGCTGCTGTGCGACACCGGCGCCGATCCGGGCCGGGAGCGCTCGGCCTTCGAGCTGCTGCGCACCCACAGAGCCGACGGCGCCATCTGCCTGGATCCCGACTCCATCCAGCAGGGACTGAGCCAGGAGATCAACGCGCTGCCCTGGGTTGCCTGCTGCGAGTTTGACCCCGCCATGCCGGTTCCCTACGTGGGCATAGATAACCAGGGAGCGGCGGCGGAAGCGATCCGCTATCTGCTGAGCCGGGGCCACAGCCGCATCGCGCTCATAGGCGCGGATCCCGCCTACCTCTATGCCCGCCAGCGGGAGGCCGGGGTCCGCCAGGCCCTGGCAGAAGCCGGCCTCGCGCTGGCGGATGAGTGGAATATCCGGGTCACCAGCCTCAGCTTCCTGGCCGGGGCCGAGGCGGCGCAGCAACTGCTCGACTGCCCGCAGCGCCCCACCGCCATCTTCGCCGTCGCCGATGCGCTGGCCATAGGCCTGATGCACCGCTTGCAGGAGGCGGGGCTGCGCATCCCGGACGACATCGCCATCATGGGCTTCGATGACATACCCATGGCCGCCCAGCTCAATCCACCGCTCACCACCATGGCGCAACCCATGGAGGAGCTCGGTGCCGAGGCCGCCCAGTTGCTGTTGCAGCGCCTGAACGCCCCAGACACCCCGCTGATCGGGCGCCTGCTCCCCCATCGGCTCGTCAGCAGAGCGAGCGCCTGATGCACGCCCCCATCAGCAGACAGCGCGAGATAAGCATCAAAGGAGAAGCTGATGAGTCTCAGTGTCGAATTTAGCGGCGTCTGCAAGGACTTCGGCCCCATCCGGGTGCTGCACGGGGTCGACTTCAGCCTGGCGCCGGGGCGGGTCTACGGCCTGCTGGGGGAGAATGGCGCCGGCAAGTCCACCCTGATGAAGATCCTCGCCGGTTACGAGTCCATCAGCGCCGGGGTGATCCGCATCGATGGCGAGGAGCGCAGCTGGAGCTCCTCCCGGGAGGCGGAGCAGGCGGGCATAGTGCTCATTCATCAAGAGCTCAACCTGGCCGAGCACCTGACCCTGACCCAGAACCTCTTCCTCGGCCATGAGCTGACCAGGGGCGGTCTGCTGGACGAGCGCACCATGGCGACCCGGGCCCAGCACTATCTGGAGCAGGTCGGGCTGCAACGCGCCCCTGCCACCAAGGTGCGGCAGCTTATCGTCGCGGAGAAGCAGCTGGTGGAGATCGCCAAGGCGCTGTCACGCCAGGCCCGCCTGCTGATCATGGATGAGCCGACCGCTACCCTGACCCTGGGGGAGACGGCGCGGCTGTTCGCCCTCATCGCCAGGCTCAAGGCCCAGGGCACCACCATCATCTACATCTCCCACAAGCTGGACGAGGTCAAGCAGATCACCGACGAGGTGGTGGTCATGCGCGATGGTCGCTTCGTCAGCCGGGGGGAGACGGCGGCCTTCAGCCGCCAGCAGATGGCCAACCTCATGGTAGGGCGCGAGATGTCGGACATGTTCCCCCCCAGGCTGCCGCCGCCGGAGGGCACAGAGATCGCCCTCGCGGTGAGCGGGCTCTGCGTCCCCGGCTGGGTGACTGACCTCGATTTCGAGGTGCGCAGCGGCGAGATCTATGGCTTCGCCGGACTGGTGGGGGCCGGTCGCACCGAGGCCTTCGAGGCCATCCTCGGCTTGCGCGAGCGCCAGGGGGGCCGCATCCAGCTGGCAGGTAAGACAGTGCGCATCGACAGTCCGCTCGCCGCCATGCGCCAGGGACTCACCTATCTGCCGGAGGATCGCAAGGGCAAGGGGCTGCACATCGACCTCGGGCTGGCCGAGAACCTCACCCTGATGACGCTGGCGCGCTATGCCCACCCCTGGCTGGACAAGGGGGCCGAGCAGGCGGCCCTCACCCAGGCCATCAATGACTTCGGCATCAAGGCCGGCTCCCACTCGGCCCGGGCCCGCATGATGTCGGGGGGCAATCAGCAAAAGCTGGCTCTCGCCAAGTTCCTGCACCCGGACCCCAGGGTCATCGTCCTTGACGAGCCCACCCGGGGGGTGGATGTGGGCGCCAAACGTGACATCTATTTCCTGATCCAGCGACTGGCCGCCGAGGGGCACGCCGTCATCGTCATCTCGAGCGAGCTGATCGAGCTGATCGGCCTGTGCCACAGAGTCGCCGTGCTGCGGGCCGGCCGTCTCCAGGCGGTGCTGCCCGCCCATCATCTGACCGAAGAGGAGTTGATCGCCTATGCAACCGGTACCCACTGACACCCGCAAAGAGCGGTTGCTCTCCCTGCTATCGGCGACTGGCCCGCTGCTGGGGCTGATCCTGCTGTGCCTGCTCGGCGCCCTGCTCAACCCCGACTTCGCCACCCTGGACAACCTGCTCAACGTGCTGACCCGCACCGCCTTCATCGGCATCATAGCGGTGGGCATGACCTTCGTTATCATGTCCGGCGGCATCGATCTCTCGGTCGGCGCCATGGCAGCCCTGATCGCCGGTGCCATGATCCTCATCATGAACCGGCTCGGCGCCGGGGTGCTGGCGGATGCCCCTTTGCTGGTGGTTGTGCTCGGCATAGGGCTGGCCCTGCTGCTCGGCCTGCTGTTTGGCGCCGGTCACGGCCTGCTCATTACCAAAGGCAGGATTGAGCCCTTTATCGTCACCCTGGGCACCCTCGGCATCTTTCGGGCCGTGCTGACCTATCTGGCCGATGGCGGCGCCCTGACCCTGGACGATGCCCTCAGCGATAGCTACAGCCCCGTCTATTACGGCAGCCTGCTGGGGGTGCCCATCCCGGTCTGGGTCCTGCTGCTGGTGGCGCTGGCGGGGGGGCTGCTGCTCAACCGCACCGCTTTCGGCCGCCATGTGCAGGCCATCGGCTCCAACGAGCAGGTGGCGCGCTATGCCGCCATCCGGGTCGATCGGGTCAAGCTGCTCACCTATGCGCTGCTCGGGCTCTGCGTCGGCATTGCCACCCTGCTCTATGTGCCGCGTCTGGGATCCGCCACCCCCACCACAGGGCTCTTGTGGGAGCTGGAGGCCATCGCCGCCGTGGTGGTGGGGGGCACCTCTCTCAAGGGGGGAGAGGGGCGCATCTTCGGCACCCTGGTGGGCGCCATACTGCTGTCGGTCATCAGCAATATCCTCAATCTGACCAGCATCATCAGTGTTTACCTCAATGCCGCCGTGCAGGGCATAGTGATCATCATGGTTGCCTTCATGCAACACAGGCGTTGAGGCTGTTGTGGACAGGAAGACGAAAGCGAAGAAACGGCAATGACACCAGTGGCGGGGTCTCCCCTCGCCTGCGACAAGGAACGGGCAGCAGCCCAACAGTCAAGAGGCTATCAAGATGAACAAGATGCTACACAACTTAACGCTACACACCCTGGGCGCCTGCGCCCTGATGATCGCTGCCGGCAGCGCCTCGGCAGCCGAGAAGATGACCCTGGGGGTCTCCATCCCGACCGCGACCCACAGCTTCACCGCCGGCATCGTCTGGTGGGCCAACAAGGCCAAGGAGGATCTGGAGAAGGCCCATCCCGATCTCAAGGTGATCGTCAAGACCGCCGCCAATGCCCCTGAACAGGCCAACCAGCTGCAGGATCTGCTGACGGTCAACAAGATGGATACCCTGGTCATCTTCCCGTTCGAGTCAGCCTCCCTGACCAAGCCGGTGGCCCAGGTCAAGCAGAAGGGGGTCTATGTCACAGTGGTGGACCGGGGGCTGACGGACACCAGCGCCCAGGATGCCTATGTGGCCGGGGACAACACCGCCTTCGGCAAGCTGCCCGCCGAGTTCATCGCCAAGACCCTCAACGGCAAGGGAGACATAGTCGCCCTGCGCGGCATTCCGACCACTCTGGACAACGAGCGCTTCGAGGCCTTCAGCGGGGTGATGAAGCAGCATGGCGGCATCAAGATCCTCGACGCCAAATATGGCAACTGGAACCGGGATGACGCCTTCAAGGTGATGCAGGACTTCCTGACCCGCTTCAAGCACATAGACGCCGTCTGGGCCGCCGATGACGACATGGCGGTGGGGGTGATCAAGGCCATCGATCAGGCCAAGCGCACCGACATCAAGCTGGTGTTTGGCGGCGCCGGGGCCAAGGGGGCGATCAAGACCCTGATGGAGGGCAGCGATCCCCGCATCCAGGCCAACGTCTCCTACTCCCCCAAGTTCATGTATGACGCCATCATGCTGACCGCAGAGGCTCGCCTCAAGGGCGAACGGCTGCCGGCCAACACCATCATCCCCTCTGTGCTGATCACCCCGCAGACGGCCAAGGAGTTCTACTTCCCCGACTCCCCGTTCTAAGGCTGTCATATGTGAGAACCCCGGCCTCCCCTTCACGGGAGCCCAGACCCCACCCCAACCCTCCCCTTCGCAGGGGAGGGAGTTTTTACTCCTCCCCTTGTGAAGGGGGAGGCCGGGAGGGGGTTAACTGCCTTTATTCAGGAGTGCCCATGAAAACCATCAAGGGACCGGCCATCTTCCTCGCCCAGTTCATGGGGGAGCAGCCACCATTCGATACCCTCACCGGCCTGGCGGACTGGGCCGCCGGCCTCGGCTTTCGCGGCCTGCAACTGCCGACGGACCCGCGCCTGTTCGATCTGACCCGGGCGGCGGCCAGCCAGGATTATTGCGACGAGATAAGCGGCCTGCTGGCCGAGCGGGGGCTGGTCATCACAGAGCTCTCCACCCACCTGCAAGGCCAGCTGCTGGCGGTCCATCCTGCCTATGACGCCCTGTTTGATGGCTTCGCCCCGGCGGCGGTGCGCGGCAAGCCCGCCGCCCGCACCCAGTGGGCCGGCGAGCAGCTCAAGGCGGCGGCCATTGCCTCCCGAAGGCTTGGCCTCGAGGCCCACGTCACCTTCTCCGGCGCCCTCGCCTGGCCCTATCTCTACCCCTGGCCCCAGCGCCCCGCCGGCCTCGTCGAGGAGGCCTTCGCCGAGCTGGCCCGGCGCTGGCTTCCCCTGCTCAATGCCTTTGACGAGGCCGGAGTGGACGTCTGCTACGAGCTGCACCCGGGGGAGGACTTGTTCGATGGCGCCACGCTGGAGCGCTTCCTCGAGGCAACCGGCGATCATCCCCGCGTCAACGTGCTCTACGACCCCAGCCACATGCTGTTGCAGCAGCTCGATTACCTCGCCTTCCTCGACCTCTATCACGAGCGGGTGCGCGCCTTTCACGTGAAGGATGCCGAATTCAGGCCCTCGGGGCGCCAGGGGGTCTACGGGGGCTACGCCCCCTGGCTAGGGCGGGCGGGGCGCTTTCGCTCCCTGGGGGACGGCCAGATAGACTTTGGCGCCATCTTCAGCAAGCTCGCCCAGTACGACTACCCCGGCTGGGCCGTGCTGGAGTGGGAGTGCGCCCTCAAGCACCCGGAGGATGGCGCCGCCGAGGGGGCCGACTTCATCCGCAATCATATTATCCGGGTCGCCGAGCGCCCCTTCGATGACTTCGCCGGCAGCGGCCTGGCGCGAGAGGCGGTCAGAAGCCTGCTAGGCCTCAGTGCGGATCCGGCCGGCAAGCAAGGAGACAAGCGATGAAAAGACGACTGCGTCTGGGCATGGTCGGCGGCGGCCAGGGAGCCTTCATCGGCGCCGTGCATCGGCTGGCGGCCCGCATGGACGATCACTATGAGCTGCTCGCCGCCGCCCTCTCCGCCGATCCCGCCAATGCCCGCTCAAGCGCCCTCGCCCTCGGGCTGGATCCGGCCCGCGCCTACGAGGATTACGCCAGGATGGCCCAAGCCGAGGCGGCAAGGTCCGACGGCATAGAGGTGGTGGCCATCACCACCCCCAACCACCTGCACGCCCCGGTGGCGCGCGCCTTTCTCGAAGCCGGCATCCACGTTATCTGCGACAAGCCGCTGGCGCTGACCCTGGCGGAGGGAGAGGAACTCGCCCGCCTCGCCCGCCAGCGGCGGCGGCTGTTTGCCCTGACCCACACCTACTCGGGCTACCCCATGGTGCGCCACGCCCGCGAGCTGGTCGCCGCCGGCGCCCTGGGTGAGCTGCGCTACGTTCAGGTGGAATACCTGCAGGACTGGCTCGCCAGCCCCATCCCCCCGGGTCAGAACAAGCAGGCGGACTGGCGGGCCGACCCTGCCCGCGCCGGGCGAGCCGGTTGCCTCGGCGACATCGGCACCCACGCCTACCAGCTGGCGACCTTCATCACCGGGCAGTTGCCAAATGAGATCGCTGCCGAACTGCACAGCTTCGTGCCGGGGCGGCAGGTGGACGATCATCTGCAGGTCTGGTTGCGCTACTCCCAGGGGATGCGCGGATCGCTCAACGCCAGCCAGGTCGCCAGCGGCGAGGAGAACCGGCTGCAGATCCGCCTCTATGGCGACAAGGCCAGCCTGATCTTCCGCCAGGAGGCACCCAATGAGCTCTGGCTTACCCCCATTAGCGGCACCAGCCAGCGGCTGACCCGGGGCCGGGTAGAGAGCGCGGCGGCGCGCCACGCCAGCCGGGTGCCCGCCGGTCATCCCGAGGGCTATCTGGAGGCCTTCGCCCAGCTCTATACGGACGCGGCCTTGCAGATCCACGCCCTGGCGGCCGGGGAGGCGCCGCCCCCCGAGAGCCTGGCCCTCACCACTGTGGAAGACGGGGTGGCGGGCATGCGCTTCATCGAGACCAGCCTGGCCAGCCACGCCGCCGACGGTCGCTGGCTCCAGCTCTCCTGACCCGCCATGGCGGAAGGTGGGGCCCGCCGCAAAACCGGCGGGCGACCCTCCCCCTTCAGGCACAAGGCAATAAAAAGCCCGCCGACGAGGGCGGGCTCTTCACCTATCTTCGATGCACTCAGACGGCCATCTGCTCGTGGGGGGAGCCATGGTGGCGCAGCCAGAGGAAGCTCAAGGCCACGATCAGCACCATCACCACCATGATGGCCCCCAGGGTCAGCTGCCCCTCCATCGGGAAGCTGGCGGCCAGCAGGGTGACCACACCGGCCCCCAGGTTCTGCATGCCCCCCAGGATGGCCCCGGCGGTCCCCGCCTGCCCCGGGAAGGGCTCGATGGCGCAGGAGGTGGCGGTCGGGTAGAGGATACCGCTGCCGATGAAGTAGACGGCCGCGCCCCCCACCAGAGAGGCCGCACTCACCAGCCCGAACAGGCCGGGCACCAGTATGATGAGGGCCCCCAGCCCCAGGAAGGCGATGCCAAGGCGCATCAGCTTGCCCTGACTCAGCCGGAAGCTCAAGCGGGCGGAGAGCCAGGCGCCGAACAGATAGCCGGGCAGCGGCAGCACGAACAGCACGCTCACTGTGCGGGCGCTCAGTTTGAGTACGTCGCCGAGCAGCACCCCGGCCGCCGCCTCGAATACCGCAAGTCCCGCGAAGGTCGCCATCAGGCAGAGCAGGTTGCCCTGGAAGCGCGGGTTGCCGAGCACGTGGCGGTAGGCGGCGCCGACCCGCAGTGGCTGCTGACGGGCGCTCGCCGGCAGGGTCTCGCCAAACCAGGCCAGCAGGGCCAGGGTGGTCAGGGCGCCGAAGCCGAACAGGAACCAGTAGCCGGCGCGCCAGTTGAACAGCTCGGTCAGCCAGCCCCCCAGCACGGGGGCCAGCAGGGGGGAGAAGATCACCCCCATGCTCACCAGGCTGTTGGCGCGGTTGAGCTCGGCGCCGCTGTAGCGATCCCGCATCACTGTCCGGCTCATGGCGCCACCGGCCCCCGTGCCCAGCCCCTGGATGAAGCTGCCGGCCAGCAGGGCTGCAAAGTGCGGGATCAGCTGAATGGTCAGGGTGCCCACCAGAAACACCATCATGCCGATAAGCAGCACGGGGCGGCGGCCGATGCGATCAGACAGCGGACCGTAGACGAACTGGGAGAGGCCGTACGGGATCAGGTAGCAGGCCATCACCGCCTGCAACTGGCCGGAGGCCACATGAAAGTCCCCCGCCATCATGGGAATGGAGGGCACATAGAGGGTCTGGGTCATCTGGCCCACGGCGACCATCAGAATGGTCAGGAAAAACAGCGGATAAAAACTGTGCCGATACATATCTCAGTCCCGAAAAATCATCGAAAAGCTGCCCGCCTCTGGCAGAAAACCGCAGAGGGGATCCAATAAACAGGGTCGATCAAAGGTGAAACGCAAGGCGGAGGACCCGCACCCGCCAAGAGCAGGACGCTCTTTGGCTTGCGGTGATCTTAGTGATTCATGTCACAAAAAACGAACGAATCTTTATAATCTGCTTTCCCAAGTTTTTCTAATGTGACGGGGCCAGCGGCCCCGTCGAACTGACATCGAAAGGGAGCAGGACGCCTGTGCCCAGGTATCCCGCTCCCCTTAGCCCACCCGCCTCAACTCGGCTGGCGCCAGCCCCTGCTCGGGTGTGCCTGCCGCCCCCAGTCGCAGGCAGCGCCCGGCCACCTTGCCCGCCAGCGCCTCGTCATGGGTGACCAGCAGCAGGGCGCAGCCTATCTCCCCCAGCGCCCCTAGCAGGCAGGCGATGGTCTGCTGCTGGCTCAGGGGATCGAGCCGGGAGCTGGGCTCATCGGCAAAGAGCAGCACGGGGCGCAGCAACAGGGCCCGGATCAGCGACAGCCGTTGCAGCTCCCCGCCCGACACCTGGCTCGGCAGCCGGGTCAGCAGGCGCTCATCGAGGCCGAGCCGCGCCAGATAGTCGGTGAGGGGCTGGCGGGGCAGCCTGTGCAGGCGCAGCAGATCGTCAAACTGGGTGGCGAGGCGCACCCGGCTGGCGAAGGCCTGCACCGGATCCTGATAGAGCTTCTGCCAGCGGTGCGGGGTTATGCCCCCCTGGCGCAATACCCGCCCTCCCAGCGGGCGCTGCAACCCCAGCAGCACATTGCCGAGGGTGCTCTTGCCCGCGCCGCTCGGCGCCATGATGGCGAGCCGCTCCCCTTGTGCCAGTGGCAGATCCAGCCCCTCGAACAGGGTCTGTTCGCCATACCCCATGGTCAGCCCCTCCCCCCTGAGCAGCCAGTCGCCGGTGGGGGGATGCACCGCCTCGGGCCAGGCGGACGGCTCTGCCGCCAGCAGGGCGCGGGTGTAGGCATGGGAAGGCGTGTGCAGCACCTGCTCGGCGGGCCCCTGCTCCACTATCTCACCCCCCTTGACCACCAGCACCCAGCCCCCCAGCGCCCGGGCCAGGGAGAGATCATGGGTGATGGTCAGCAGGTGACGCCCCTCGGTCAGATAGCCCTGCAGCAATGTTTGCAGCCTGGCGCTGGCCCGGCTGTCGAGCCCCTTGGTGGGCTCGTCGGCGATGAGCAAACGGGCCTGCCCCAGGGTGGCGGCGGCAAAGGCGGCGCGCTGGGCCATGCCCCCGGAGAGCTGGTGCGGGAAGTGGCGCTCCCGCCCGGCGAGCCCGAGCCGCGCCAGGGCGTCCCGCGCCCGCGAGCGCGCCTCCTTGCCTCCCGCCAGCCAGCCCTCCTCCACCTGGGGCAGCAGCCCCATGGTGGGGTCCAGCGCCAGCACAGGCTCCTGGGGCAGCATGGCCAGCTCCCGCCCCCAGAGGGTGCGCAGGGCCTGGGGGTCCGCCAGGCTGTGGCGCCGGCCGCCCATCACCATCTCACCCCGGCCGCGCAGGGGAGCGGGCAGGGTCCCCATCAGGGCGTGGGCCAGCAGGGATTTGCCAGAGCCGCTCTCCCCAATCAGGGTCAAAGCACTGCCGGGGAGCAGGGTGAGATCCAGCGCCTGCAACAGGGTCTGCCGGCCGTCATCCACCTGCAGGCCCTTGATATGAATGGTCGTCATGGGGTGACTCCTTGTGGGGATGGGATGTGAAGAGTGCCCTTCTGATTGAGCAGCACCAGGGCCAGCAGCATCATTCCCATCACCAAGATGGGAGCCAGCAGCAGGCGAGGCGCCTCCTGATAGTGGGGCAGCGCCTCCGTCATCATCAGGCCAAGCTCAGGTGTAGGTGGCTGGATGCCCACCCCGACGAAGCCCAGGGTCGAGAGGGTCAGGATGGCCCCGGCGAGGCCAAAGGCCATCATGGTCAGCAACTGGGGGGCCAGCTCGGGCCAGAGGTGGCGTCGCACTATGTGGGCGTTGCCAAAGCCCAGCAGCCGGGACGCCTCCACCTGGGGCGAGGCAAGCAGCGCCCGGCTGCGGGCCCGCACCACCCGGTAGTATTCCACCCACTGGGCCATGGCCAGCCCGAGATAGAGGATGGCGAAGCCCCCCTGGGCCATGGCGGAGAAGAGCAGCACCAACAGCAGGCTCGGCAGAGCCAGCACGCCGTCGGCCAGGCTGCGCAGCAGACCGTCGACCCAGCCACCGCGCCAGGCTGAGAGCCAGCCCAGCAAGGATCCCAGTAGGGCTGCGGTGATGACGCACAGCATCCCCAGCAGCAAGGAGAGCCGGGTCGCCGCCGCAAGCCGCGCCATAAGGCTGCGGCCCATCTGATCCCGCCCGAGCGGCTCCTGCCAGGAGGGCTCGGCCAGGAACTGCACCAGATCCTGGGCGGCGGGGTCAGGCCAGAGCATTGGGCCCAGCAGGGCAAACAGCACCACCAGCAGGAGCAGGCTTGCTCCCGCCTTGACAGAGAAAGACATGATCAGGACTCCTTGGGACCGCGGGGATCGATGGCGAGACAGAGCAGATCCGTCAGGGTATTGAGCAGCACGAAGAGCGCCGCCAGCACCAGCACGGTTCCCTGCACCATGGGGATGTCGCGCCAGAAGATGGCGTGCACCAGGGCATGGCCGATGCCGGGCCAGGCGAACAGGCTCTCCACCACCACTACCCCTTCGATAAGCAGCACCAGTTGCACGCCGGTATAGGCGATGACGCTGACCCCGGTGTTGCGCAGGCCGTGACGCCTGAAGACCCGGGCGGGCGAGAGCCCCTTGGTCAGGGCGAAGCGGTAATAAGCGGACTGCACCACTGTGAGCACGCTCTCGCGCACCACCCGGGAGAGTACCCCCGAGAGCCCCAGCCCCAGGGTGAGGGCGGGCAGCAGCAGGTTGCTCCCCTCCCCGTGACCGGCGGCGCTGACCCAGCCCAACTCCACCGAGAGCAGCATCATGAGCACCAGGCCGAGCAGGAAGGGAGGCAGCGCACGCATCAGCACGCTCCAGCCCAGGGTCAGGCGATCGCACCATGCCCCCGGACGCAGGGCGCTCAGGCTGCCGAGCGGCAGCGCCACCACCAGGGCCAGGGCCACGGCGGCCACCGCCAGGGACAGGGTGGCCCCCAGGTGGTGAGCCACCTCGCTTGCCACAGGCGCCCCCGTCACCAGGGAGCTGCCGAGATCCCCCTGCAGCAGGGCGCCCAGCCAGTCAGCGAAGCGGGAGAGGGCCGAGCCGGCCAGCCCCAGCTCGCTGCGCACCGCATTGGCGGCCTCGGCGGTGACATAGTCATAACCGTAGCGGCCCGCGGCGATGCGAAAGGCGAGGTCCCCGGGCAGGGATTGCACCATCAGAAAGCAGAGCCCGGCCACCAGCAGGGCCACCATCAGCGCCTGCACCAGCCGCTGACCCAGGATCCCCATGACGGCGGAGAAGGGTGTCGCTGTCATTGGGCGCTCCATGTCAGCTTATCCAGACGGTAGCTACGCTCCTGGGGATCCAGCTCAAAGCCCTTTAGCGCACGGCTGACCGCCGCGCTCTGGCGATACCAGGCGATGGGCAGGAGCGGCAACTCCTGCTGCAAGGTGGTGGCGATGTCACGGCGCAGTGCCGCGGCCTCCCCGGCGGGCAGGGTCTCCTTGCCAAGGCGGGCCAGTTTTTGCTCCATGGCTTGGGATTGCCAGTTCATCACCCCCCAGTCGGCACCGGCGGGGGCCAGATCCCCCAGCAGGGTGACCAGGGGATCCGGCACCAGGGCATAGTTGCGGGCATAGAGGCCGAGCTGGAGCGAGCCATCCTGATGACCGGCCGGGATCTCGCTCGAGTTGCCCACTGCCACCTTGAGATCCACCCCCACCGCCTTCCACTGCGCCTGCAGTGCCGTGGCCAGCAGGGGCAATTCCGGGCGATCCGGGAAGGTGCGCAGGGTCAGGGCGAAACGCTCCTCCCCCTTGTGCAGCACGCCATCCGCCCCCAACAGCCAGCCTGCCGCCGCCAAGGCCGCCTGAGCTGCCTTGACGTCATAGGCGAGCGGGGTCAGCCCGGGTTGATGCCACTCCCCCAGGGTGGGAGGGAAGAGCTGGGTCGCCGCCATCTCGGGATCCCGCAGCAGGGCCGCAGCCATGCCACGGCGATCGATGGCGAGACTGAGGGCGCGGCGCACCGCTGGATCCTTCAGAAGAGGATCGGCCCCATTGAGCTTGAGCTGTATGGTGCGCGGCAGGGTGACGGAGGCGATGGCGACCCGGGGCGCCTGCTGCAACCGGCGGATGCTGACCGGATCCAGCCCCCAGGCGATGTCTGCCTGACCGCTCTCGGCCATCAGGGTGCGGCTCTCGGCACGGCCCACCGTCAGGTAGCTCACCTGCGAGATGGCAGGCTGGGGGCCCTGCCAGCCATCGAAGCGCTCGGTTTCGACTCGCTGGGGTTGCTGCAACCGGGTGATGCGATAGGGGCCTGAGCCGATGACCTGGGTCACCTCTCCCTTGGCATCATAGGCCTCCTTCGCCAGGATCTGGGTGCTGGGGTGAGCCAGCACGGCAGCCAAGGGGGCGAAGGGTTCGGTGAGGGTGACCAGCAGAGCCCCCTCGCGGGCCTCAATGGACGCTATGGGGGCGCTGGTCATGACGCCGGGTTTGCGCCAGGCCTGCTGCAGGGCAAAGGCGGCCTGCTCGGCGCTCACCTCGCTGCCATCGTGAAACCGGGCCCCGGGGCGCAGGGTGAATCGCCATTGCAAATCATCCCCGGAGCTTGACCACTGGCTGGCGAGTCCGGGTTGCAGATTGCCCTGGCGGTCGACCTCGACCAGAGTCTCCGCCACCTGCATGCGGGTAAAGAAGACCCCGTTGCTGGCAGGGTCGACACTGTGGATCTCCCAGGGCCCCACCATGGTCAGCGGCTTGCCGTGAGCGACATTCATCCCCGCCAGCAGTGCCAGTGCGCACCATCCCGAACTGCTGTGTATTTTTGTCATCCATTCCATCCAAACGATAATGATTACCAACCTAAAGGTGTCGTTATAACATAACAATTAATCGGAATGAATGACTTTTCATTTTTGATAAATGGCTTATTTACAGCGGGAAAGGGGTGAGCAGGTGAGAGGCCCAGCAGGCGTGAAGGGCAGGCAATGGGGCGGCGATCATAAAAAGAGATGGCCCGTCATCGGGCCATCGTCATCATGCTAGCGGGTCACCATCTGCTGCGCCCGCTTGACCTGATCCTCGGGGCTTTCGTTGCGCGGTGGTATGGTGATGCCCTTCTGGCAGGCGGGTTTGGCCTCCATGCGCGCCATCCAGGCCTGCAGATGCGGCAGACCCTCGATGGAGATGCCGCTCCAGTCATAGATCCGCACCCAGGGCCAGGTGGCGATGTCGGCGATGCTGTACTCGTCGGCCAGGTACTCATGGTGCGCCAGGTGACCGTCGAGCACTTCGAACAGACGGCGCCCCTCCTTCTGGTAACGCTCTATGGCCGCCGGAATCTTCTCGGGGAAGTAGCGGTAGAAGACGTTGGCCTGCCCCATCATAGGGCCGACGCCGCCCATCTGGAACATCAGCCACTGGATGGCCTGGGAGCGGCGCTTGGGATCTTGCGGCAGCAGCTTGCCGGTTTTCTCCGCTAGGTAGAGCAGGATGGCGCCGGATTCGAACACGGCGAAGTCACCGTTATCCCGATCGACGATGGCAGGGATGCGGCCATTGGGGTTGATGGCCAGAAACTCGGGCTTCTTCTGCTCCATGGTCGAGAAATCCAGCGGGATCACCTTGTAAGGCAAGCCCAGCTCCTCGAGGGCGATCGACACCTTGAACCCATTGGGCGTGGCGGCTGTGTACAAATCTATCATCTTGGACTCCTTGGACGTTCAAACGTAATGATCAGGCCTGGGCGCTGGGACGGGCACTCACCCGCTCATGCCAGGCCTGCAAGTGATGCTGGTGCGGGGCGATGCGTAGACCGACGACCTTGCCAAAGTCGATGGTGCACAGGGCCAGGATGTCGACGATGGTGAAGCGATCTCCTGCCACATAGGGCACCTCGGCGAGACGGGCATCGAGCCTGGCAAACCATGCCAGAGCCTGCTGCTTGCACTCCTCCCCCCACTCGGGGAAGACGGTCTCGCGATCCTGGTAAAAGCCGGTGATGTGGCGAAACGCCATGCCGGTGGGCAGCCAGAGATTGAATTCGACGATACGGCTCCACATCTCTATGGTGGCACGCTCCAGCGCCGTGTTGCCAAACAGGTTGGGCTCGGGGTTGAGCTCCTCGAAGTAGCGGCAGATGGCCACAGTCTCGCTGAGACAGGTGCCATCATCGAGCTCGAGCACAGGAATGCGCCCCGCCGGGTTCTTGGCTAGAAATGCCGGTTCGAGGTTCTCCCCTGCCCCCAGATCCACTTGCTGATAGGCCATCTCTATGCCCTTCTCCGCCAGGAATATCCTGACCCGGCGGGCATTGGGGGCACGTTTCAACTCATAGACCTTCATCTCACCTCCGTTGACGGGAACACAGCGGGCCGCTTCCCATCCCCACGGGGGACAACAGCCAAGCGGCGCAATATCGGTCTGTTATGACAAATATTGCGCCGCTTGAACAGCCCAAAGAAGGGGGGAAACAATCAGCTGCACAGCACCAGGGGTTGACGCTGACGCAGCAGGATGAGGCGGGAGAGAAGCGGGAAATAGGACTCTAACTTGCTCTGCAGTACCAGGCTGCAGGCGGGATCCGCGAGTTCAGTTTCATCCAGCACTATGCCATTGGAGACGAAGTAAAAGCGCGGGTCCCTGACATCCGGCCCCTGGGGAGGGCTGTCATATTGTCGATGCACCAGCAGGGGCAGCACGGGCAAGCCCAGGGCAGTGCCGCTGGCAGGCCAGACCGGCTCCGGCCATGCCGCATCATCTTCTTCCAGCAGTAAGATGGCCGCCTCCTCCTTCGACGGTTGCCACCTATCCAGTTGTGCGACCCTCACCTCGGTGAAGTAATCCCCGTATCCGCTGGCGGCACGCAGTGCGGCCAGCACCCCCAATGTCGTCGCTGCCGACGGTTTTTGACTGACTAATGACAGATTCATGGCTCATGTCCCTATGCTCACCACAGCCTGTTCACCGGCTGTCGCGATAAGACTAGCCGATAACAGGTCTTTATTGGAGCCGTCAGATCTGCCAGCACCCGCCATGACCGAATGCGGGTACCATGGTTGCTATTCCAGAATATCTTGGTAAGATACCGCGTCCTTTTATCCCCCGTTCTTTAACATCCAGTGGTGAACCTATGCATCCGATGCTGAATATCGCCGTGCGCGCTGCGCGCAACGCCGGTCAAGTTGTAGTAAAAGCCTTCTCCCAGCCCGAGAACATCGAGGCTATCCAAAAAGGCAGCCACGACTTCGTGACCAACGTTGATCGTGAAGCCGAAGCGGCCATCATTCACACCATCAAGAAGTCTTACCCGGAACACAGCATAGTGGCTGAAGAGTCTGGTGAGATTACCGGTACCAATCCGGATTACCAATGGATCATCGACCCACTGGATGGCACGACCAACCTGGTCAAGGGCATTCCGCACTTTGCCGTCTCCATCGCCCTGCGCGTCAAGGGCAAGACCGAACAAGCCGTCGTTTACGATCCCATTCGTGACGAGCTGTTTACCAGCACCCGTGGCAACGGCGCCCAGCTGAACGGCTACCGCATCCGTGTCGGCAAGGCCAAAGAGATGGCTGGCACCGTACTGGCCACCGGTTTCCCGTTCAAGCAGAAGCACCACATCGAGCCGTACCTGAAGATGTTCCAGAGCATGTTCATCGAATGTGCCGATATCCGCCGCGCCGGCTGCCCCGCCCTGGACCTGGCCTATGTGGCCGCTGGCCGCATCGACGGTTTCTGGGAAATCGGCCTCAAGCCCTGGGAAACGGCCGCCGGTGAGCTGCTGGCCAAGGAAGCCGGCGCCATAGTCACCGACTTCGTGGGTGGTCACAACTACGAAAACTCCGGCAACATGGTGGTTGCCAACCCGCGCGTCCTGAAAGAGATGCTCGGCAAGATCCGCGAGAACCTGCCGGATTCTTTGGCTAAATAAGCTGGCCAAGTAAGTCGCGAACCCTTGAAAAAAATGCCAGTCGGCCCAGCCGACTGGCATTTTTTTATCTCTGTGATCGGGAAAATGAACCGCCTCAACGTGGAACTGGCACCAGCCAAGTTCCAGATGAGCAGGCTAGAGCGCAGGCTTCTTCACTTTAGATGGTGCCGTTACGTCCCATGTTGATCACTACCCGCCGGTTCTTGGCTCGGCCCGTGTCCGTCTCGTTAGAGGCCACATGCTGTTTCTCGCCGTGTCCCTCCACCGAGATCTTGCCCTCCTCGATGCCGAGATCCACAAACACCTGCTTGATGGCATCTGCCCGTTTCTCGGAGAGCTTCTGATTGGGCCAGCGCCCGCCGTAGCTGTCGCTGTAGGCGTCGATCACCACCACATCTATGCTCTTGTCCGCCTTCACGTAATCGCCGATCAGCGCCAGCCGCCGCTTGGAGGCCGGCGACAGCTGATCGCTGTTCTTGTCATAGGAGAGCACGCTGAAGGCGATGTCGTTGAAGCTGTAGGGCAAGAGGCCACTCAGGCAATCCATGAAGGCCTGGTACTTGACCCTGAAGTTGACCGAGGAGAGCGACACCCGCACCGGCCTGTCCTGGCGATACCAGTCTCTGTACTGGAAGGTGGGCATGCGCCCCCCCTCCAGCTCGTCCAGCATGGTCCAGGCGGTTTGCCCCGCCACCAGGCCGTCAAACTGCTGATAGAACTGCAGCTGGCTTATCTGGCGTCCGGAGACACCGGGGCGCCAGCTGGGAGGCATGATCCCGAGGCTCACCGTCTGGGTCCTGGCCTGCGGCCGCTGCCCCTTCAGCTCGAAGTCCAGATTGATCTTGCGACCGGCCCGGCTGACGAAGGCGCCCGTGCCCCAGCGGGGAATGGGGTGTTCGAGACGGCACTCCACCTGAGTATCCGAGGTCAACCGCCAGACGGATTGATCCAGGCCGGCACCGAACTCGGTCACTCCCGCCTGCAACTGCATACTCACGGATATGCTGATCAACCCTAACACCCAAGCATTCAACGGCTTGCCCTCCACACGATCTCGGATTAACTATCGGCAGTGGCAAGCCAAGCTTTAGGGCAAAACACGCTAGGAGCAGCAGGCGCCGAGCGCCAGCGATCCCGCCCCTCCAGAAAGTCATTGTCATCAATGTCTGCGCCAAGCCCCATGGCCGGCGCACTGCTGACAATAGAAGCGGTTGATGTACTCATGGCGGCGCAGGAGGGACAAGGGCCGGCTTTTTTGCCATAATGCCGCCTCCTTTCACGCCGACCGAGATACCATGACCGACGCCGTTCACACCCTCAAGGGCCGTTTTCGTGGCTTTTACCCCGTCGTCATCGATGTTGAAACCGCCGGATTCAATGCCAAGACCGATGCCCTGCTGGAGATCGCCGCCTATACCCTCAAGATGGATGAGCAGGGCTGGCTCATGCCCGATCAGATCTTCCATTTTCATGTGGCGCCATTCGAAGGGGCCAATCTGGAGAAGGCCGCCCTGGAGTTCACCGGCATAGACCCCTTCAATCCACTGCGCGGCGCCGTGGACGAGAAGGAAGCGCTCACCGAGATCTTCAAGGGGGTGCGCAAGGGCATGAAGGAGAGCGACTGCAGCCGGGCCATCATAGTGGCCCACAACGCCACCTTCGATCACGGCTTCGTGATGGCCGCCGCCGAGCGGGCCGGTCTCAAGCGCAATCCGTTCCACCCCTTCGCCACCTTCGACACCGCGGCCCTCTCCGGCCTGGCCCTGGGGCAGACGGTGCTGGCCAAGGCCTGTCAGAGTGCGAACATCCCCTTTGACAACAAAGAGGCCCACTCCGCCCTCTATGACACCGAGCGCACCACCGAGCTGTTCTGTCATATCGTCAACCGCTGGAAGAGCCTGGGGGGTTGGCCCCTGGCCAATCCAGAGGACGTGCCCGCCGATGACAACCCCCAGTAGTGCCATTGGGGCATGAGGAAGAGGCTGCCTTGGCAGCCTCTTTCCATGAGGTCGTGTGGGGAACCGCCATCGGGCATCTGGTTTGACCAGAACGGCATAAACAGGGTCATCCAGCACCGTTTTCAGCATTCCATCCCGACATAGCTGGATAAGCTCGGCAGGAATGCCGTGAAGAGGCCATTTTGCCGTTTTTTTTCTCGACATTTGTCACGTTTTTCGCAAACTAGCTGACTTTCCCCCGACAGACAGCAACACAATCTATAAGGAAATCAAATGAATCCTGTTGTTATCGCGGTGGCGCTGATGCTGGTGCTCAGCCTGCTGCGGATCAATGTGGTGGTCTCTCTCGCCATCGGCGCCATCGTCGGCGGCCTGCTCGGCGGCCTCTCCCTCGAACAGACCCTCAGCACCTTCACCGGCGGACTGGGTGGTGGCGCCGAAATCGCCCTCTCCTATGCCATGCTGGGGGCCTTCGCGGTGGCCATCTCCCGCTCCGGGATCACCGACTTGCTGGCCCGCAAGGTGATCAGCCAGCTCGGCAAGGATGCCAGTTCGTCCCGCATCCTCTGGGTCAAGAGCCTGCTGCTCACCTCGGTACTGGGGGTCTCCATCTCCTCCCAGAACCTGATCCCGGTCCACATCGCCTTCATTCCCATCCTGATCCCGCCGCTGTTGCACGTCATGGCCCAGATGCAGATCGATCGCCGCCAGGTGGCCTGCGTCATCACCTTCGGCCTGACCGCGACCTACATGCTGTTGCCGGTAGGTTTTGGTGGCATCTTCCTCAACAACATCCTGGCCAAGAACCTGATCGACAACGGGGTGGCGGTCGAGTTCAGCCAGCTGCCGCTGGCGATGGCCATTCCGGTGCTCGGCATGTTCATCGGGCTGCTGGTGGCCGTGTTCATCACCTACCGCAAGCCACGCCAATATGACCTGGAGAAGATCCTGGCCGCCGAGCCGGAAACCGTCGAACTGAACCTCAACCACATCTGGGTCGCCCTGCTGGCCATCGCCGTCGCCCTGGGGCTGCAGCTGATGACCAACAGCATAGTGCTGGGGGCCCTCGCCGGTTTCATCATCTTCACCTGCGGTGGCGTCATCAAGTTTCGCGAGAGCCAGGACGCCTTCACCCAGGGCGTGCGCATGATGTCCCTCATCGGCTTCATCATGATCTCCGCCGCCGGCTTCGCCGCCGTGATGAAGGAGACCCACGGGGTGGAAAGCCTGGTGCAGTCCGTCTCCGGCATGATGGCGGGCCACAAGGGGCTGGCCGCCTTCCTGATGCTGCTGGTGGGCCTGCTCATCACCATGGGGATAGGTTCCTCCTTCTCCACAGTGCCCATCATCGCCACCATCTATGTGCCCCTGTGCATCCACCTCGGCTTCTCCCCCATGGCGACCATAGCCCTGGTCGGTACCGCAGGTGCGCTGGGGGATGCAGGCTCCCCTGCCTCCGACTCGACACTCGGCCCCACCTCGGGCCTCAATGCCGATGGCCAGCACGACCATATCTGGGACAGCGTGGTGCCCACCTTCATCCACTACAACATCCCGCTCATTATCTTCGGCTGGATAGCCGCCATGGTGCTCTGACACGGCACCACGCAGGCAGATGAAAGGCGACCCCAGGGTCGCCTTTATTGTCTCTGGCACTCGTCTCAGGAGGCCGGTTGCAGACTCCGCTTCCTGGCGAGGGCGGTCAAGCAGGCCATCAGCGCCAGCGCGAGGCCCACCCAACCCACACCGACCCAGCTCCCCTGCTGCCAGGCCAGCATGGCTAGGCTCGAGCCGAGCGTCCCTCCCAGGAACATGCCCGTCATGAAGAGGGTATTGACCCGCCCCCTCGCCTCGGCCCTCAGGCCATAAATGTGCTGCTGATGGGCGACGAGCGCACTCTGCACACCCAGATCCAGCAAGATGACCCCGAGCG
Organism: Aeromonas sp. R4-3; assembly: GCF_040908275.1. NCBI lineage: Bacteria > Pseudomonadati > Pseudomonadota > Gammaproteobacteria > Aeromonadales > Aeromonadaceae > Aeromonas > Aeromonas sp. R4-3. The sequence goes on along the minus strand of NZ_JBFODK010000001.1, from coordinate 53,746 downwards.
CCAGCCCGACCAGGGAGAGCCATGTCTCGAACAGGATCCAGGCCAGCACCGCCAGCAGGGTGCCCACCAGCACCACTGGCCTTGCTCCCAGCCTGTCGGCCATCCGTCCTGCCAGCGGGGCAGCCACCACCCCCGCCACGCCGATCACCCCGAACAGCCCAGCGACCTCGGCCCCGAGTCCGTAGGCGGGATCGGCGAGGTAGAAGGCCAACACAGTCCAGAAGGCACTGAAGGAGGCAAACAGCAAGGCCTGGGTCAAGGTGGCGCGGCGCAAGGCGGGCTCTTGGCGCCACAGGCCGATGAGGGAGTGCAGCAGGCGGGCATAGCTCAGGGTAGAGCGAGGCAACCCCAGCGGGATCATCCGGGCCATCAGCAGGCCCCCCAGCAGGGCCAGCGGCACCCCGAGCCAGAACATGGCGCGCCAGCTTCCATAGGCGGTGACAAGGCCCGCCAACGTACGGCTGAGCAGGATGCCGCCGAGCAGGCCGCTCATCACGCTGCCGACCACGGCCCCCCGCCTGGCCGGATCGGCCAGGGTAGCCGCCACCGGCACTATCTGCTGGGCCGCCGTGGCGCCTATCCCGAGCAGAACTGAGGCCAGCATCAACATGGTCGCCCCTGTGGCCATGGCCGCCATGGTGGAGGCCAGTGCAATCAATACGAACTGCCCCAGAATGAGCCAGCGACGCTCGATGACATCCCCGAGCGGTACCAAGAGCAACAGGCCGGCCGCATAGCCGAGCTGGGTCAGCATGGCGATCAGGGGGATGGCGGATTGGCCGGGAAACTCCTGCGCCATCACCGCCAGCATGGGCTGGTTGTAATAGATGTTGGCGACCGCCAGACCGCAGGAGAGGGCCATGGCAAAGACAAGGGCGGGGCCGGGTGTGCTGCTCGCCATGGCGGCCCGCTCGGTGGAGGTTGATGAACTCATGATGCCATCCTCATAGATGAATAAACCCCGTGCAGGCACGGGCTGGATGAGCACAGCCTACCCAGGGACACGGGGCGGCAGTAGCAGGCGCCCCGCCATAACACCTATTCCACCCCAGCATGCTCCGGCCCCTGCCCCACGCTGGGCAGCCCGGCCACGAAGGTCAGGAAGGCGCGCCCCTTGGCGCTGAGTTCGCGACCTGCCGGCAGCAGGGTCCAGAGCTCCAGCGTCGGCAATTGCCACCCCGGCAGCGCCACCACCACCTCCCCCCGGGCAAGCTCGGGAGCGAACATCCACTCGGAGGCGATGCCGAGCCCGAGCCCCGCCAGCACGGCGGCCCGCATCCCCTCGGCGGCCGAGAGCGTCAACCGTCCCCGCCCTCGTACCGCAATCCGTTCGTCTCCCCGGCAAAACAGCCACTGCTGCCCCATGCCGGGCTTGGGGCTGTAGAGCACCAGATCGTGATCCTGCAACCCCTGGGGGGAGGCCGGCATGCCCCTGGCCGCGAAGTAGGCCGGGGTGCCCAGCACCCGCATCTCGCAGCGGGAGAGGCGACGGGCCACCAGCGCCGAATCCGCCTGCTCCCCGAGCCGCAAGGCGACATCGATACCGGCCGAGATGAGATCGACGTTGCCATCATCCAGCAGGATCTCGAGCTCCAGCCCGGGGTGATCCCTGAGAAAATCCGACAGGTACGGGATGATGTGCAGGCGGGCGAAGGTGACGGGCGCGCTCACCCGCAAGCGACCACTCAGGCCAGCCCGGCACTGCTGCACCATGGCGTCGGCCTCGTTGACCTGCGCCAATATCTCCCTGGCGCGCCTATAGTAGGCCTCCCCCGCCTCGGTGGGGGCCAGACCACGGGTCGAGCGCAGCAGCAGGCGGCTGCCAAGACGCTCCTCCAGCTGGGCGATCAGCTTGGAGACAGTGGGTTGACCCAGTCCCAGCCGTCGCCCCACCGCCGAGAAGGAGCCTGTCTCCACCGCCAGCACGAAGACCTCCATCACCCCCAATCTATCCATCCGTCTCTCCCCTGCCCGTCACCGCCCGGCGGCGTCTCACCTTGCGCCGCCGGCATCCAGTGGCACAAGGTAACATCCCGCCCCCTCGACCGCACTCCACGGGTTGGCAGCTTGCCATCCTCCTCGGTGTCTTGAGCGATTGGCCTGTCCGAACTAGGCGCACAAAAAAGGCCGCTCATGGAGCGGCCTTTCATCAATCAGTTCTGGACTTAGCTGTCGCGGCGCTTGTTGCCACCGAACTTGCGATCCTTGTTGAAGCCACCTTCACGGCGCTCCCCGCTCTTGTTGAACGGACGGTCACCGCTGGGGCGGCGGTCCTTGTTGAAGGGACGATCGCTGCGGGGCGGACGGGGGACGGTGTTGCTGCCAGCCGGCACCTCGGTGTAGCGAGTGATCTGCAGCGGACGCTGGCAGACACGGGCCTTCTTGATCACTTCCAGCACGTCGGCTGTCATGCCCTTGGGCAGATCGACGGTGGAGAAGTCATCGGCGATGTCGATGTTGCCGATGAAACGGCTCTCGATGTTCGCTTCGTTGGCGATGGCGCCCACGATCTGACCCGGCTTGACGCCGTGATGGGCACCCACGTCTACGCGATAACGCTCCATCTCTACGTCAGGATTGTCTTTGAGCGGACGCGGCTCCAGGGACGGCATGCGACGGGCAGGACGATCGCCACGGTCACCGAAATCACGGGGAGCACGATCACCGAAGTCACGGCGCTCGAACTCACGGCCAGCACGGTCGCTTGCCGGTTCAGTGATGGAGTCATCCAGCAGCAGCGGTTGGTCACCCTGCACCAGCTTGGCCAGGGCGGCAGCCAGCTCCAGCGGATCGGCAGAATCTTCTTCGATCAGCTCGTTCACCAGGTTCACGTAGATCTCAAGCTCTTCGCCCATCATGGTTTCCCGGATGCGCTCCTTGAACTTGGTCATGCGGTGCTGGTTGATGTCCTCGGTGCTCGGCATCTTCATCGGCTCGATGGCCTGACGAGTAGCGTGCTCGATGGCGCGCAGCATGCGGCGCTCGCGGGGAGCCACGAACAGGATGGCCTCACCTTTACGACCGGCACGACCGGTACGGCCGATACGGTGAACGTAGGATTCGGTGTCGTACGGAATGTCGTAGTTCACCACGTGGGTGATGCGCTCGACGTCCAGACCACGGGCGACGACGTCGGTGGCGATCAGGATGTCCAGCTGGCCTTGACGCAGCTTGTCGACGGTACGCTCACGCAGCTTCTGCGGGATGTCACCGTGCAGGGCTTCACAGGCGTGACCACGGGCGGCCAGCTTGCCGGCCAGTTCTTCGGCGGCATTCTTGGTGCGCACGAAGACCAGTACGGCTTCGTACGGTTCGACTTCCAGCAGACGGGTCATGGCGTCCAGCTTGTGCAGACCGGTTACCTGCCAGTAGCGCTGGCGGATGGTCGGTGCAGTGGACGTCTTGGTGATGATCTTGATCTCTTTCGGCTGCTTCAGGTGCTTCTGGGCAACACGACGGATCTGGTCCGGCATGGTGGCAGAGAACAGGGCAACCTGACGGGTGGCCGGGCACTGTTCCATGATCCAGTCCACGTCGTCGATGAAGCCCATACGCAGCATTTCATCGGCTTCGTCCAGTACCAGGGCTTTCAGGCCGGAGAGGTCCAGGTTCTTGCGACGGATCAGATCCATCACACGACCCGGGGTACCGACGACCACCTGGGCACCACGGCGCAGGGCGCGGGTCTGGGTTTCGTAAGAGGAACCACCGTAGATGGGCAGGACATGGAAGTCAGGCATGTGCTTGGCGTAACGTTGGCACGCCTCGGCAACTTGCAGCGCCAGCTCACGGGTCGGTGCCAGCACCAAAATCTGAGTGTTACGGTTACCAGCTTCCAGACGAGACAACAGAGGCAAGGCAAAAGCAGCGGTCTTCCCTGTACCGGTTTGCGCCTGCCCCAGCAGATCGTGTCCCGCCATCAGGTGGGGAATTGCTGCGGCCTGGATCGGTGACGGGCGCTCATAGCCCACGTCTTGCAGCGCTTTCAATACAGGCGCGGCCAGTCCAAGCTCACTAAAAAGGGGCAGTTGTTCGGTATCAGACATAGATTCTTCCAGATTAAGGCAGGCGGCTAACACCGCGGAATAGCAAAAAGGCGGCGATTATAGCGCCACTTTGTTCTGCTGTCTTGAAAAATGTGATAAGCCTCTCAAGACGTTGGCAATTATAGAGGGATCTCGCGACTATGGCTTGCTTATTTTGCACCCATGGTGCGTTATTGCAGATCACTCCTCGCCGGAGTCCTTGTCCCGCTTGTGTTTGAGCACCGCCATGGTCAGTCTGCTGGTGCACAATAAACGCCCACGTTCATCCCGGATTTCAATCTGCCACACCTGGGTCGTGGCCCCCAGATGCAGTGGCGAGCAACGCCCTGTCACCACCCCTTCCCGTTTGGCACGCAGGTGGTTGGCGTTCACCTCCAGTCCCACGCAGTAGCTCTCCTCCCCCACCGCCATGTTGGCGGCCAGCGACCCCAGCGTCTCCGCCAGCACCACGGAGGCGCCGCCGTGCAGCATGCCGAGGGGCTGATGGGTGCGATGATCCACCGGCATGCTGGCCTCGAGCCAGTCGGGCCCAAAGGCGGTATAGAGGATGCCAAGATGGGCCATCAGGGTGTTGCGGGAGCTGGCATTGAGCCCTTCGAGGCTCATGGGCTTGCGCCAGATGGGGGCATTTTCTTGACTCATGGCGAGCAGACTCCTTATGTGATCAATGGGTTGGACACGAGCCGTGTCGGCGAAGAAGAAAAAAGATGCCCCGAACCGGGGCATCTTGACAAGTACCTTGCATCACCAGGGGTAGGTCACCCCGGCCCAGTCGGCCCAGGGCAGCTCACGCCCCGGCAGGCGCGGGTGATGCCAGTGCCACACCTTGCCCAGCCAGGCGCGCAGCTCGGCCTCCAGCACGGCGTCAGCGAGGGGCGCCTCGGCCACCTTCCAGAAGAAGAGCTCCACCTCCACCTCCGGCAGCACCGAGGGGTAGAGATAGACCCCACCCCAGAACTCGGGCTCCCGCTCCGGGCTCCAGAGGCCATAGGCAAAGGATCGCTTGGCGAGAAACTCCGAGCGCTGCCACTCCAGATCGGCCTCGTGCTGACTCAGGCTGAACTGGGCCGAGGGCCAGACATCATCCGGGCGAAACAGCCGATGGAGCTGCTCCCGCTCGCGCAGCATGGCGACGAACTCCACCACCGCCTGGCTCGGGCTGGCAGGCAGCAGCAGAAAGTCCGGATGCCGATAGGCTTGCGGCACCCGAAACCGCTTGGGGAAGCGCAGCATCAGAGCAGTTCCAGCAGAGCCTGCAGCGGATGCTTGAGTTTCTCCCCCTCCATCCGCTTGACCTGGCTGCGGCACGAATAGCCGGTAGCCAGACAGCGATCCTTGGGCAAGCGTGCCAGGGGCTCGGCCCAGCTGAGACCATAGATCCCCTTGGAGTTATCCACCTGTTTGGCGTCGTGACCATAGGTGCCGGCCATGCCGCAGCAGCCGACCGACACAGGCCGCAAGCTGGCCCCAAAACGCTGGAACAAGGTGCCCCAGTCGCCGTGGGTCGAGGGCTTGGCGGTCTTCTCGGTGCAGTGGGCAAACAGATACCAGGGCTCGGCCTGCTCCGGCTCTTTCGCTGCGGCCCTGACTTGCGGGGCCGGAAGAGAGAGCAGCCACTCCTGGGGCAGCAACACCTGGAAGTCGCCGCGGGCGGGGCCCAGGGCTTTCACATACTCATCGCGATAACAGAGCACCAGGGAGGGATCCACCCCCACCATGGGGATGCCCAGCGCCGCCATCTTGTTGAGGAACTGGGCGCCGCTCGCGGCGGTGCGGGCGAAGGCGCGCAGGAACCCCTTCACGTGCTGGGGCTTGCCGTTGGGCTTGAAGGGCAGCAGGTAGGGCTGATAGCCCAGCTTGCTGGCGAGCTTCACCAGATCCCGCACCACGGGAGCGTCGTAATAGCTGGTGAAGGGATCCTGCACGATCAGCACCACTTGTCGGCGCTGCTCGGGGCTCATGGCCTCGAGGCCCGGCAGATCGAAATAGCGCGCCTTGTGATCACGCAGCTCCTCGGCCAGGGTGGGGATGCTCAGAAGCGGCACATCCACCATGCCGATGCTCTTCTCGGTCGCCTTCTGGGCCCACTCTTTCTCCAGGAAGAAGTTGACCAGCTTGGGCGCCCTGGCGAGCAGCGGGGCGTAAGCTTCGACGGTGCCGACGAAGTAATCCTTGGGGCCGCGCAGATAGCGGCTGTGGTAGAGCTGCATGAAGCGGGCACGGAAGGTGGGCACGTCCACCTTGATGGGGCACTGGCTGGTGCATGCCTTGCAGGCCAGGCACCCCTCCATCGCCTCCATCACCTCGTGGGAGAAGTCATACTGGCCGCGGGCGCGGGCCACCGTATTGCGAAACTTGTCGACGATAGCCTTGAAGCGCAAGCCTCCAGATTGCAGCGCCACCTCCTCGGCCAGGGGATCGAAGCCCTGCTCCGCCAGCTGGCGCAGCCATTCACGCATCAGCCCGGCCCGCCCCTTGGGAGAGTGGCGGCGGTCGCGGCTGATCTTGACCGAGGGGCACATGGGGGAGTCGGTCTCGAAGGTGAAGCAGAGACCGTTGCCGTTGCAATCCATGGCACGGGTGTAGCTCTCCCGCACCGCGATCGGGATCTGGCGGTCAAACTTGCCGCGCTTGGGCCCGTCCACCGAGACCAGCTCGGCGCCGCTGCCATAGGGAATGCAGATCTTGCCCGGGTTGATGCGGTTGGCGGGATCGAAGGCGCCCTTGACCCGCTGCAGCTCCTCCCACAGCTCACCGAAGAAGGCGGGGCTGTATTCGGAGCGGAAACCCTTGCCGTGCTCCCCCCACATCAGACCGCCATATTTGGCGGTGAGCGCCACCACCTGATCCGAGATGCGCCGCAGCAGCACCTCCTGCTCGGGGTCGCACAAGTCCAGCGCCGGGCGCACGTGCAGCACCCCCGCATCCACGTGGCCAAACATGCCGTAGTCGAGACCGTGGCCGTCCAGCAGGGCGCGAAACTCCATGATAAAGTCCGCCAGGGATTCCGGCGGCACGGCGGTGTCTTCGGTGAAGGCCACCGGCTTCTTGCGCCCCTCGGCATTGCCGAGCAGCCCCACCGACTTCTTGCGCATGCCGTAGATGGTCTCGATGCTCGGCAGGTGGTCACACACCTGATAGCCGATGATCCCCGCCTCGCCGCTCGCCAGCAGGCCGTCGATACGGCGGCACAGCTCGGCCACCTTGGCCTTGTGCTCGGCTTCGTCGGTGTCAGCAAACTCGACTATGTTGAGCCCCTGCAGATCCTTGCCGGGCACGTCCTGAATGAACTCTTTGACCGAATGCCAGATGATGTCGGCACGGGCCAGCCCCAGCACCCGTGAGTCCACCGTCTCCACCGACAGGGCATGAGCCTCCACCATAAAGGGGGCATTGCGTAGGGCGGAGGGGAAGCTGTCGTACTTGACGTTGACGAGCGTCCGGTAGCGCGGAATGGGGGTGATGTTGAGGCGGGCCTCTGTGATAAAGCCAAGAGATCCTTCAGAGCCGCACAGCACCCGGCTTACATCCAGGGTGTCGGTGTCGGGCTGATAAAGATGCTTGAGATCGTAACCGGTCAAAAAGCGGTTGAGCTTGGGGAAGGTCGCCTCTATGTCGGCGCGCCTCTCCTTGCCGATGCGATAGAGGGTGCGGTAGATCTCCCCCTCGCGGCTCTCGAGGGCCAGCTTGTCTGCCAGGCGCTGGCCGTTCACCGGCTCGGTCGCCATGATGTCGCCGTTTTCCAGCACGGCTTTGAGGCCGAGCACGTGATCCGAGGTCTTGCCGTAGACGAGCGACCCCTGACCGGACGCATCTGTGTTGACCATGCCGCCCAAGGTGGCGCGGTTGGAGGTGGAGAGATCCGGCGAGAAGAAGTAACCGTGAGGTTTGAGGTAGGCGTTGAGCTGATCCTTCACCACCCCGGCCTGGGCGCGCACCCAACCCTCTTCCAGATTAATTTCCAGGATCTGGTTCATATGGCGGGAGAGATCGACGATAATGCCGCCGCCCAGGGACTGGCCATTGGTGCCGGTGCCGCCGCCGCGAGGGAAGAAACTCAAGGTGGCGTACTCTGGCCCCTGAGCCAGCTTGAGCATCACCGCAATATCATCCGCGCTGCGCGGATAGAGAACCGCCTGAGGTACTACCTGATAGACGCTGTTATCCGTCGCCATCGCCAACCGGCTTGCATAAGACTTTTCGATATCACCACGAAATGCTGATCGCGCCAGCAACTCAAGAAACTGCAGGGTTGTAGGTGACAAACTGTCCTGGTAATCGAGTCTCGGGATCATGAATCCTTGTTCCCATCCTTTGCTTGATGCCGGCATTCCGGCGACAACGACTGGCCTTCCGCCTCTTCGGGGCGCTCTTGTTTTAGAGCCATGGGGCCAGTCCGCTCACATGTGAGCGGGCAGTATATCAGCTAGAAAACCGCTTGCGCGTTCAATCTTCACCATTTGAAAGGAGGACTTTTATGGCTCATTACAGCCATGTTATCAGTACGCTGGTTCGCACCGAGAAACAGGCCCTGACCCTGTCGCTGTTCGGCTGCATCAGCTTCGCCATCTTCGGGATCGGCTATGGTCTCTTCGTCGGCTCCAACGCCATCATGCTCGATGGCATCTTCACCCTGTTCAGCATGGGCATGACGGGCCTCGGACTCATCACCGCCTATCTGGTGACCCGCCCATCAGACGCGCGCTTCCAGTATGGCTACGCCCACTTCGAGCCCATCACCAACGTCATCAACGGCACCATCATACTGCTGCTCTGCATCGGCGCCTTCCATAGCGGCATCACCTCCCTGCTCGAAGGGGGACGAGAGATAGATCTCGGCCACGCCCTTATCTACGCCGCCGTCTGCACCTTCTTCTGCGCCATCATCTACCGGATCGAGGCGGGCGTCGCCGAACGTATCGACTCCGAACTGGTGCGGGTCGACTCCAAGGAGTGGCTGGTCGACACCCTGCTCAGCGCCACCCTGCTCATCGGCTTCGTGGTCGCCATCGGCCTCGATGCCCTCGGCTACGGCCACTACAACCGCTACATAGACCCGGTGCTGGTCACCCTGCTCGCCCTGTGCGCCACCCTGATCCCCATCAAGGTGCTCGGCCGCAACCTGCGGGAAGTGTTGAAAATCGCCCCCAAGGGGGATGTCTCGGCGCGGGTCGAGCGCGAGATAGACGCCCTGCGCCAGCGCCATGGCATAGAGTGCTACAGCCATCTGGCGAAAAGCGGCCGCCGCTTCGATCTGGAATTGAACATACTGGTGGCCCCGGATCAGGAGTGGCCCATAGAGCGCCAGGATGCCCTGCGCCAGGAACTCTGGTCCCGCCTCGGCGATACCCTGGGGGATGCCTGGCTCTCGGTCTGCTTCACCCGCGAGAAACGCTGGCTCTGATCCGGCGCTTGCCATCCTGATGCAACGCGGGGCCCCGTCGCCCCGCGTGATGAATGTCCCAAACAGGGCCTCCGGCAACCCGCCAGCTACTTTCTCCTACGTCACTCTCGCCGCCCCTCTCCTGCCCGTTATTGCTCTGTTTTTTTTTAATCTTTAAACCATTGACAGGGAAAACCGTTTGTCGAGTCCCTTGAATCAATAACCATTTTCAGCAGCACAAAAAGTTACGAAAATTTCGTTGCTAAAATTAAGTAGGCCAGCTATTTGTTTTCGCCAAGGACAAACGGCAGACTGCGCGCCGAAATACAGTGATGTTGTTATCCACCAAACAATAAAAACAAATACACTTATTCCACTTTGTTAAACAGTTAAGGTAAGTCCCATGAAAAAGGTGTTGATCACAGTATTTGCATTGACCATGGCGGGCACCGCCAGTGCTGCCCTTCCCCAGCTTAATTACGAGTGCCCGGGTAAGATCCAGATGCACAGCGATGAGGGTGGCCCCGTCTATATCAATGGCAAGGAGGCCAAGCTCAAGAAGTTCAACGACAACTTCTATGAGGCCAAGGGCGCGGGTGTCACCCTCTCCATCAGCAACACCGGGGGCCAGTACGATGTCTCCTACAACAGCAAACAAGGCTCGGGCGTCTGCCAGCCCGCAGCCACGTCAGCAGCGCCTGCGGCCTCGGCAAGCCCTGCCAGCCCTGCGGAGAAAGCCTGTCTGAAGGCTGTTTCCGAGAAGACGAACGTGCCCCAGGCTCAGCTTCAGGTGACCGATGTGATGGACTCCGAAGCCGGGGTCGGCGTCACCATCAAGGTGCCGGGTGCCGATGCTCCCTGGTCCTGCCTCAGTGACAAGAAGGGCCATGTTCAGGGCGCCGCCTACACGGGCCAATGAGGGGTTTCGCACCCTTCAATATGAGATCCCCGTGACATGACGGGATTGACCGACAGGGAGGCAATGCCTCCCTGTCTTCATGTAAAACTCTTTATATTGAGACGCCAACGCCCCTGTCTTCCGATTCGAATCTTTATATTTGGGCGCCAGCCGCCCTTCAAATAACCTCCCCCTGCCGCCGCCCCCAAAAACAGCCGCTACCTGTTCGCGCCCCTTATATAACCAAATGAGCTGACATTTATTAAAACAAGCACCAAATGACAGGTGTCTGAAATAGGTTGTTACACTTTGGCCAGGTGCAGATATATACAGAGCCTGCGTCTTATGCCTGTCCTCATCCATATGGCGAGAGACTCTCCATGGGCCGACCAGCAGCGCAGGCGCCCCCCCAGGCCCGATGGCCCGCCACCACTTGTGCGCCCGGTGCTTGCCAAATCGGCGATAGCCGTTATCATCAGGGCTCACTTTTGACCCGAGGTTTTATTGCCCATCATGGACAACCCCCGAAGTAGCCCTTCGTTTTTCCCCATCAAAACCTATCTGTACCTGCTCAACCAGCGCCTCTGAAAACACCCGAGCCTTGCCCTGCCACGGCCCCTTGCCGTGACCGACATCCACTGCGTCTGTTTTTATTGAGGTCATCCTAATGGAATTCTTGCTGGACCCGTCTATCTGGGTCGGTCTGTTCACCCTGATCATCCTCGAGATAGTGCTCGGGATAGACAACCTGGTCTTCATCGCCATCCTGGTGAAGAAGCTGCCCCCCGCCCAGCGGGACAAGGCCCGACTCATCGGCCTCTCACTGGCCCTGATCATGCGCCTCGCCCTGCTGAGCGTGATGTCCTGGCTCGTGACTCTCACGACCCCCATACTGCACATCTGGGATCACCCCTTCTCGGGTCGGGATCTCATCCTGATGGGCGGCGGCCTCTTCCTGCTGTTCAAGGCCACCTCAGAGCTGCATGAGCGGCTGGAGGCCAAGCCGGAGGAGCAGGGCCCGGCCGGTGTCTATGCCGGATTCGGGGTGGTGATCGCCCAGATCCTGGTGCTGGATGCCGTCTTCTCCCTGGACTCCATCATCACAGCGGTCGGCATGGTGGAACACCTGGGCGTCATGATGGCGGCCGTGACCATCGCCATGGTGGTGATGGTGATCGCCTCCAAGCCCCTGACCCGCTTCGTCAACGCCCATCCCACAGTGGTGGTGCTCTGCCTGAGCTTCCTGCTGATGATAGGCTTCAGCCTGGTGGCTGAGGGCTTCGGCTTCCACATTCCCAAGGGCTATCTCTATGCGGCCATCGGCTTCTCCGTGCTCATCGAGTTCTTCAACCAGCTCGCCCAGCGCAGTGCCCAGCGTCACGAATCCAGGCAGCCCCTGCGCGAGCGCACCACGGCCGCCATCTTCAAACTGATGGGGGGCAGCCGGGCCAACCAGCACCCGCAGCAGGATGAGGAAGAGGAGCAGGATGCCCCCCGCCCCATCAGCTTCGGGGAAGAGGAGCGCTACATGGTGACCGGGGTACTGTCGCTCGCCGAACGCTCCATCCGCACCATAATGACACCCCGTGCCGAGATGGAGTGGATCGACGTCAATGACTCCCCGGACGAGATCCGGGCTCTGCTGCAACGGGCCCCCCACAGCCTGTTCCCGGTCTGCGATGGTGAGCTGGACGAGATCATCGGCGTGGTGAAGGCGCGGGATCTGCTGTTTGCCCTCAACGAGGGGCAGTCCCTGGCCGAGCTCGCCAAGCAGAACGACCCCATCATAGTGCCCCAGACCATCAACGTGATCCGGCTGCTGGCGGAGCTGCGCAAGGCCAGGGGCAGCCTCATTCTGGTGGCGGACGAGTTCGGCATCATCCAGGGGCTGGTCACCAACCACGATCTGCTGGAGGCCATAGTCGGCGAGCTGCCGGATGAAGATGAGACCCCGGACATAGTCCAGGAGGGTGAGAGCTGGCTCATCAACGGCAGCACCAACATCCACCAGATAGAGCAGACCCTGGGCCATGACGGCCTGGTGAGCGAGAGCGATGAGTACGTGACCCTCGCGGGCATGCTGCTCTCCCACTTCGGCAGCCTGCCCACCTGTGGCCAGCAACTGCGTCTGGGTCAGCTCTGCTTCGAGGTGCTGGCGGTGAGCGAGCGCCGGATAGAGCGGGTGCGGGTCACCCCGATAGGCGCCAGCGCCGCCTGATCTGCCGCGACACTGAAAAGAGGGCCAGAAGGCCCTCTTTTTCATGGCCTCGGGCCCATTGCTGTGCCAATGGCAATTCTCTTCTGCAATTACCCCTCTTTTTCACAATGACAATCCCCTCTAGAGTCGCCTCCATCCCAACACGAGGAATTCACCATGAACCACGATCCCCTGTTCTGCCCCCTTCGCCTCGGCCAGTTGCACCTCTCCAATCGCATCGTCATGCCGCCCATGACCCGCTCCCGCGCCAGCCAGCCCGGTGACGTGGCCAATGCCATGATGGCCACCTATTACGCCCAGCGCGCGGGCGCCGGCCTCATCATAGGCGAGGGCACCCAGATAGACCCCCTTGGCAAGGGCTATGCCTGGACCCCGGGCATCCACAGCGCCGAGCAGGTGGCTGGCTGGAAGGGGGTGACCGAGGCGGTGCACGCCAAGGGGGGCATCATGTTTGCCCAGCTCTGGCACGTGGGCCGGGTCACCCATCCGGACAACATAGGCGGTGCCCAGCCCATCTCCTCGTCGGCCATCAAGGCGCAAGGGGTGAAGGTGTTTGTCGACAACGGCAGTGACGCCCCCGGTTTTGTGGAGACAGTCACTCCCCGTGCCATGACCCAGGCCGACATAGACGCCGTGGTGGGTCAGTTCCGCCAGGCCGCCCGCAATGCCATGGAGGCCGGCTTTGACGGCATAGAGCTGCACGCCGCCAACGGCTACCTCATCAACCAGTTCCTCGACTCCGAATCCAACGCCCGCATCGACAACTACGGCGGCTCCCTGGAGAACCGACTGCGCTTCTTGAAAGAGGTGACAGAGGCTGTCAGTGACGAGATTGGACCTGACCGGGTCGGGGTGCGTCTCGCGCCGCTGACCACCCTCAACGGCACAGTGGATGCGAACCCGCAGGAGACCTATCTGGCTGCCGCGAAGCTGCTGGGGGAAATAGGCATCGTCTATCTGCATATCGCCGAGGCGGACTGGGACGATGCTCCTCTGATGGCGGAGGGCTTCAAGCAGGGGCTGCGGGATGCCTTCCCCAACACCCTCATCTATGCGGGAAAATATGATGGTGAGCGGGCCAGAGCCGCGCTGCAGGCGGGCTGGGCCGACTTGATTGGCTTCGGTCGCCCCTTCGTGGCGAACCCGGATCTGCCGAACCGGCTGCGTCACGGCTATCCCTTTGCCCCCCATGATCCCGCCACCCTGTTTGGCGGTGGCGAGCAGGGGCTCATCGACTACCCCGTCTATCAGGCCGAGACAGCGTCCCAGCCTGCCTGAGACTGGCAACCGGCATAGTCCAGCGCGCCCGCCCTTATCGGCGGGCGCGCGCTATTTGCACCTCCGGTGCCTAGTAGAGGGCCACCCCGTGGCAGGCACCATAGCCCCTGATCTCCTGGGTCAGCCTCACCTTGTCGGCAAGACTCAGCCAGCTCGCCTCCACCCCATTGAGGGAGAGGCGGCAGAGCTGCTCCCGCGTGGCGCCGAGTCCGTCGGCCAGGGCCCTGAAATTGGCCCCCAGATAGCCGCCGAAATAGGCGGGATCGTCTGAGTTGATGGTGACGCAGAGCCCCTGCTCCAGCAGGGTCAGCACATTGTGATCCGCCATGGTGCCGAACACCTTGAGCCGCACGTTGGAGAGGGGGCAGACGGTGAGCGGCAGCCGGGTGTCGGCCAGGTAGCGCACCAGCTCGGGATCCTCGGCGCAGCGCACCCCGTGATCGATGCGGCGCACCGCCAGCTCCCGAATCGCCTGCCAGATATAGTCGGCCGGCCCCTCCTCCCCCGCGTGGGCCACCACAGGCAGCCCCAGCTCCCTCGCCCGGGCAAAGACCCGGGCAAACTTGGCCGGCGGATTGCCAAGCTCCCCCGAATCGAGGCCGACCCCGTGCAGCCGCGCCAGATAAGGCTCGGCCTCGCGCAGGGTGGCGAAGGCATCCTCTTCGCTCAGGTGGCGCAAAAAGCTCATGATGAGCCGCCAGCTGATGCCAAGCTGCCGCTCCCCCTGTAGCAATGCCCGCTCGATGCCGCCGAGCACAGTGGCAAAGGGCACGCCCCGGGCACTGTGGGTCTGGGGGTCGAAGAAGATCTCCACGTGCACCACCTTGTCGGCGGCGCAGCGTTCAAGATAGGCCCAGGTGAGGTCGAAGAAGTCCTGCTCGGTGACCAGCACGCTGGCCCCCAGGTAGTAGAGATCGAGAAAGGATTGCAGGCAGTCGAACTCATAGGCGGCCCGCAGGCTCTCCACATCGGGCCAGGGCAGGGTCACCCCGTTGCGTCTGCCCAGGGCAAACATCAGCTCGGGCTCGAGGGTGCCCTCGATATGCAGGTGCAGCTCCAGCTTGGGCAAGCCGGCAATAAAGTTCTCCATGATGACGGCTCCATCGTCAGCGCCTGATGGATCAGGCAATTCAGGCACCAGCGGCGCCCTCCCTCTGCCGTCATTGTGCACCCATCTGGCGCACCGGGGGAGACTTGTCATCAAAGCGCCTTATAATGGCGGCACAAAAAAGCCATAAGTGATTGAAGACATTCGAGGTTGGCAACCACCTCCCCCTACAAGGAGTTTCCATGAAGAAAAGCGTCATCTGTGACATCGACGGCGTCATACTGCACAACAACGATCTGGTGCCCGGCGCCGACCGTTTCGTTCACCGCCTGATAGAGCAGGGCAGCAAGCTCCTGTTCCTCACCAACTACCCGGCCCAGACCCAGAAAGACCTGCAAAACCGCTTCCGCTCCGCCGGGATCGAGGTGCCGGAAGAGTGCTTCTATACCTCCGCCATGGGCACCGCCGACTTTCTCAAGCGCCAGGATGGCAAGAAGGCCTATGTGATAGGCGAAGGGGCCCTGACCCACGAGCTCTACAAGGCCGGCTTCACCATCACCGACATAGACCCCGACTTCGTGGTGGTAGGGGAGACTCGCAACTACAACTGGACCATGATGCAGCTGGGGGCCAAGTTCGTGGATCAGGGTGCCCGCTTCATCGCCACCAACCCCGATACCCACGGCCCCATGATGCACCCGGCCTGCGGCGCCCTCTGCGCCCCCATAGAACGGATGACCGGCAAGAAGCCGTTTTACGTGGGCAAGCCGAGCGCCTGGATCATTCGCGCGGCACTCAACCGGATGGAGGCCCACTCCGACGACACCATCATCATCGGCGACAACCTGCGCACCGACATACTGGCGGGCTTCCAGGCCGGCCTCGAGACGGTGCTGGTGCTCTCCGGGGTGAGCAAGGTGGCGGACATAGACCGCATGCCGTTCAGACCGAATCACATCTTCGACTCCGTGGTCGACATCGATATCGTCTGATCCCCCTCATCGGCTCCCCCCTTGGCAAGGCGGCACACATCGTTTAACGTAAGCGCAACATTGTTAAACAAACTAAACGGGAGCAGGACGCTCCCCTCGCCACCCCAAGGACGCACCATGAAGAGCCTGAACGACTGGATCCTGCTGGACCAGCACCCCATCTCCCCCACCCCGCTGATGCCCGCCCCCGAGCGGATCCGGGCCGGCAACCCGAGCCAGACCCTCTGGAACCACTACTCGGACCCCAGCCAGCAGTTTCACGTAGGCTTCTGGGCCTGCGAGCCGGGGCGCTGGGCTGTGCACTACACAGAGCACGAATACTGCCAGTTGCTGGAGGGCGAGGCGCGGATCCACGACGGCCAGGGGGGCCAGTTGCACCTCAAACCAGGGGATCAGTTCGTCATACCGGCGGGCTTCGTCGGCGAGTGGGAGACCCTGGTGGCCTGCCGCAAGCTCTATGTGATCTTCGAACCCGCCGCGACCTGACGCGCACGTCAAGCACCCGCCCTTTATTGACACCATTCTCACCCGCCGACTTGACGTTGGCGGCATGATTTTCTGCGGTTTTCCCGCTTGCAAAAGGGTTTTCCGCTAGGCATTGTGATTGGCGAGGAATGTAAATGGAATTTCGAGCCCAAACGTGGGGGGCTCATATAAAAATCAAGAGGATTACCGCCAATGTGTTCTATTTTCGGCATTCTGGACATCAAGACCGACTCCGCCGCCTTGCGCAAATCGGCCCTGGAGATGTCCAAGCGACTGCGTCACCGCGGGCCTGACTGGTCCGGCGTCTACAGCTCAGACAAGGCCATCCTGGTGCACGAGCGCCTGGCCATCGTCGATCCGGGCAATGGCGCCCAGCCGCTCTACAACCCAGAGCGCACTCACGTATTGGCCGTCAACGGCGAGATCTACAACCACAAGGAACTCGAGAAGAACCTCAAGGTCGACTTCAAGTTCCAGACCCACTCCGACTGCGAGGTGCTGCTCGCCCTCTACAAGGAGAAGGGCCCCGCCTTCCTGGACGATCTCAACGGCATCTTCGCCTTCATTCTCTATGACGCCGAGCAGGATGCCTACCTGATTGGCCGCGACCACATGGGGATCATCCCCCTCTATACCGGCCGCGACGAGCACGGCAACTTCTATGTCGCCTCCGAGATGAAAGCCCTGGTGCCGGTGTGCAAGAGCGTCGAGACCTTCCCGCCCGGACATTACCTCTGGAGCAAGGATGGCGAACTCAAGCAGTGGTACAAACGGGACTGGATGGAGTACGGTGCGGTCGAGCACAACGTCAGCGACAAGGCCGAGCTGAAAGCCGCGCTGGAAGCGGCGGTCAAACGCCAGCTGATGTGTGACGTGCCCTATGGCGTGCTGCTCTCCGGCGGTCTGGACTCCTCCGTCATCTCCGCCATCACCAAGCTCTACGCCGCCCGCCGGGTAGAGGACGATGGCAAGAGCGAGGCCTGGTGGCCCCAGCTGCACTCCTTCGCCGTGGGCCTGGAAGGGTCGCCGGATCTCGCCGCCGCCCGCAAGGTGGCCGATCACCTCGGTACTATCCACCACCAGATCCACTTCACCGTGCAAGAGGGCCTGGATGCCCTGCGGGACGTCATCTATCACCTCGAGACCTATGACGTCACCACCATACGCGCCTCCACGCCTATGTATCTGATGGCCCGCTACATCAAGGCGATGGGCATCAAGATGGTGCTCTCGGGAGAAGGCTCGGACGAGCTGTTCGGCGGTTACCTCTATTTCCACAAGGCGCCGAACGCCCGGGAATTCCACGAAGAGAACGTGCGCAAGTTGGCCTCCCTGCACCTGTATGACTGCCTGCGGGCCAACAAGTCCATGGCCGCCTGGGGCGTGGAGGGTCGCGTGCCCTTCCTCGACAAGGAGTTCATGGATGTGGCGATGCGGCTGCAGCCTGCCGACAAGATGTGCGGCAACGGCAAGATCGAGAAGCACATCCTGCGGGAAGCCTTCGAGGAGCTGCTGCCCCACGAGGTGGCATGGCGTCAGAAGGAGCAGTTCTCCGACGGCGTGGGCTACTCCTGGATTGACAGCCTGAAAGCCATGGTCGAGACCGAAGTGACGGATCAGATGTTCGAGGCGGCCGCATTCCGCTTCCCCATCAACACCCCGCTCACCAAGGAGGCCTATTTTTATCGCGCCATCTTCGACGAGCACTTCCCGCTGGAGTCCGCCGCCCGCACAGTGCCCTACGGCAAGTCGGTCGCCTGCTCCACTCCGACCGCACTCGAGTGGGATGCCAAGTTCAAAGAGATGGCCGACCCCTCAGGTCGCGCCGTGATGGACGTCCACCAGCAGAGTTACTGATAATCCCAGCGGACAGTTTCACTGCGAGATAACCAAGCCCCTTTCGAGGGGCTTGGTTTTTTGGTTCCCCTCCGCTTCCGCTCCGGCTTTTCGCATATCACCCGCCACTCTTGCCACTTGGCGACAGAGTTCGTTCGTGGCGGCTTGGAAGCTACAAAAACGCCACAGGAAAGAGGCTATGAGAGGACAGCTATTGCAGAGGCGAGTGGTACAGCGGGTGTCAGGAGATAAACCGCTTCCTGGATCGGGAGCCCGAGTATATTGGGGCGCCTCACTTCTACGTGCTGGATGCCAGGGGCTGGCTGCTGGAGCCCTTCAATACAGGATTGCTTGAGCAGGGAAAGCGCTACGACGAGGCGACATTCGGCAGCTTTATCGACCATTGTCAGCGCCAGGGGATTCGCATCTGACAAGCGCCGACCAAGATGAGAAGGCCCCGCACTGTCGCCTGACGGTGCGGGGTGTTTGTTGTTTATCACAGGGAAGGATCAGGCTTGCGCATCCGGCTGATTGGCGGGGGCCGCCTTGATAAAGGCCTGCAACTGCTCGCAGTTGGCGACGATGCGCGCGATGGTGGGGTAGTCGTCCAGCGTCATGTTGAAGCGGCGGGCGTTATAGACCTGGGGCACCAGCATGCAGTCCGCCAGGGTCACCTCGTTGCCCACGCAATAGACGCCGGCCGTGGTCATCAGCAACTGCTCTAGGGCGGTGAAGGTCTCGTCAATCCAGTGGCGATACCAGACATCGCGCGCCGTCTTGCTCTGTCCCAGCTCCTGCTCCAGGTAGTTCAACACCCTCAGGTTGTTGAGGGGGTGAGTGTCGCAGGCGATCATGTTGACTATCTGGCGCACCCTGGCCCGCTCCTCGGGAGCGGAGGGCATCAGGGGGTAGGCCGGATAGGTCTCGTCGAGGTACTCCATGATGGCCACCGACTGACCCAGCTGCACATCCCCGTCGATGAGAAAAGGCACCAGCCCCTGGGGATTGACCCGGCGATAGGCCTTCTCTTTCTGTTCACCCTGTCTCAGATTGACCGGATGCTGCTCATAACCAAGTCCCTTGAGTTGCAGCACCAGACGTACGCGAAAGCTGGCCGATGAACGCCAATATCCAAACAACTGCAGCATATTATGTCCCTATGGTGACAGGTGTGTGCCACCTGCCGTGTCGCCTGCCGACCTTGGCCGGCCCAGGCTTTCCTAGCTCGTCTGGCTGGCGCCCCCTTGCGTGACCCGTTGCAAAATGGTGCCAAACAGACTCATCCCATTGCGATCCTGCATCGCGATGGACACTGTATCACCAAAGCGCAGAAAGGGTGTAGTGGCTTGACCTGACTCGATAATTTCCAGCATCCGCCGCTCGGCGAGGCAGGAGGATCCCCGGCTTCTGTCGTAATTGGAGACGGTGCCCGAACCTATGATGCAGCCAGCGCCAAGGGGTCTGGTCCTGGCCGCGTGGGCAATCAGCTCGAAGAAGTTGAAGGTCATGTCGAGCCCCGCATCCGGCTCTCCGAACAGGGCGCCGTTGAGCTGGGTCACCAGGGGCAGATGCACCTTGCCCTGCTGCCAGTCGCCGCCGAGCTCGTCCGGGGTGATGGCCACCGGCGAGAAGGCGCTGGAGGGTTTGGACTGGAAGAAGCCAAAGCCCTTGGCGAGCTCCCCGGGAATGAGGTTGCGCAGGCTCACATCGTTGACCAGCATCAACAGCTTGACGTGCTCCTCTGCCCCCTGCGGGCTGGTGCCCATGGGCACGTCGTCTGTGATGACGGCCACTTCAGATTCAAAGTCGATGCCCCACTCCTCAGACCCCATGCAGATGGGGCCGCGCGGAGCGAGGAAGCTGTCGGAGCCCCCCTGGTACATCAGAGGATCGTGCCAGAAGCTGTCCGGCATCTCGGCGCCGCGGGCCTTGCGCACCAGCTCCACGTGGTTGACGTAGGCGCTGCCGTCGGCCCACTGGTAGGCGCGGGGCAGCGGGGAGAGACAAGCCGTCTCATCGAAGGGGAAGGCGTCGGGGCAGGCACCGTCGTTGAGGGCCTGATAGACGGCGGTCAGTCGGGGAGCGAGCTCGGCCCACTCGTCGAGGGCCGCCTGCAGAGTGGCGGCTATGTCGGCCACGGCCACCGCCCGGGTCAGATCCCGGCTCACCACCACCAGGGCGCCGTCGCGCTTGCCATTGTTCAAGGTTGCCAATTTCATATCGAATTCCTTATTTGCCGGGGGTGCCGTCTGGTCGCTGCCAGCTGGAAACATAGTGGGGATTCTCTATCCCTTCGCAGATCTGGCCCACGCTCAGGGCATCCCGGGTGTCGAGCATCACAGCCACCTCGTCGGTGAAGGTCTTGGCATGGGCCTGCCCCGCCGCAAAGGCCTTGGGATGGGGGCCATGGGTGAAACCGGCGGGGTGGAAGGTGACCATGCCCCGCGCTATGTTGTCCCGGCTGAAGAAGTCCCCGGCGTGGTAGAAGAGCACCTCGTCAAAATCGTCGTTGCTGTGGTAGAAGGGCACCCGCAGGGCGCCGGGGTCGCTCTCTATGGGGCGCGGCACGAAGGTGCAGATGACGAAGCGGCTCGCCACGAAGGTGGAGTGGGCCGAGGGGGGCAGGTGGTAGCGGTGGCTCATCAGGGGGCGGATGTCCCGCCAATTGAGGCGCACCACGCAGAGATCCCCGTGCCAGCCCTGGGCATCCAGGGGGTTGAAGGGCCAGGTGATGACCGAGACCTGATCGTGGCGCTTGACCTGCAGCGACCAGGGGTTCTCGTCCTGCTGGGCCAGGAAGCGCTCGTTGATGGCGGGCACCTCCAGCGCCGCCGGATCGAAGATGGCGTGGTTGCCCACCAACCCCTTGTCCGGCAGCTGATAGCTGTCCTCCGTCGCCTCTATCATCAGGATGAAGAGGGGCGCAGTCGGCTCGATGCGCCACATGGTGCCGCGAGGGATCACCACATAGTCCCCCTCTTTCAGCGTGAGATGGCCGTAGTCGCAATAGAACTCCCCGCTCCCCTCGTGGATGAACAAGAGCTCGTCGCCGTCGGCGTTGCGCACCAGAAACGGCATCCTCTCGTTCAGGCGCCAGATGCGGTAGCGGCAGTGGGGATTGCTGAGCAGATCCGGCATCACCCAGGGGGAGAGGGAGCTCACCTCCTCCTGCAGCCCGTTCAAGTCAAACGCCCGCGGTCGCAGCGGCCCCTCCCAGTGGCTCCAGTCGGTGGGGGCATGCTTGTGGTGCATGTGGGTGGCGGGGCCGAAGAAGCCGGCGCGCCCGAGCTCGCGCTCGTAGATGGCCTGCTCGGGCAAGTCGGCGTGGGCCTGACGGGAGTGGGTCCCCTCCCGGTGGGGAAAACTGATCCAGTTACGCATGGCTGTGTGCCTCGTATGAAATAGATACCGGCCGACGAGCTCGCATCCCGTTACGCATCGCTCGGCTCCCCCTTCTTCTCGCCCTGCTCGGCCCCGCTCAGCACCCCACGGCGGATCTGATCCAGTTCAATGGATTCGAACAGTGCCTGGAAGTTGCCCTCGCCGAAGCCCTCGTTGCCCTTGCGCTGGATGATTTCGAAGAACACCGGGCCTATGACGGTGTCGGTGAAGATCTGCAGCAGAATGCCGTCCTTGGTGGGCGAGCCGTCGATCAGGATGCGCAGCGCCTTGAGCGCCTCCAGATCCTCCTGATGCCCCTCCACCCGGCTGTTCACCTTCTCATAGTAGGTGTCCGGGGTCGGCATAAAGCCGGTGCCGCGACCACGCAGGGTGCGGATGGTCTGGTAGATGTCGCTGGAGGCCAGGGCTATGTGCTGTATCCCCTCCCCCTTGTACTGGCGCAGGTACTCCTCTATCTGGGACTTGTCGTCTGAGGACTCGTTGATGGGGATGCGGATCTTGCCGCAGGGGGCCGTCATGGCGCGGGAATGCAGCCCGGTCAGCTTGCCTTCGATGTCGAAGTAGCGAATTTCCCGGAAGTTGCCGATCCGCTCGTAGAAATTGGACCAGAGGTCCATGTTGCCGCGATGAACGTTGTGGGTCAGGTGATCGATCTCATAGAGCCCCGCATCCACCTCGGCCATGCGCGCCTGCCAGTCGGGATAGAAGACGAAGTCCACGTCGTAGATGGAGCCCTGCTCGCCGTAGCGGTCCACAAAGGAAAGGGTGCTCTCGCCTATGCCGTAGATGGCGGGGATGTTGAGCTCCATGGGCCCTATCTTGCCGACGAAGGGCTTGGCCCCCTTGGCGATGGCGTACTGCTGGGCACGGCCCGCGTCGCTCACCCGAAATGCCATGCCGCAGACGCTGGGCCCGTGCAGGCTGGCGAACTGCTCCGCCTGGGAGTGGGGTTCGGCGTTGACCACGAAGTTGATGTCCCCCTGACGGTAGAGCCAGCACTGCTTGTGCTTGTGCCTGGCCACCTCGGCAAACCCGAGTGACACGAACAGCGCCTTGAGGGCGGCAATGCCCTTGAGATCCGGGGCCGTGTACTCGACGAATTCGAACCCGTCGGTGCCGAGGGGATTGATGCTGTGGGAAGGGGAAGAAGAGGTCGTCATGATGCGCTCCTTGCGATGGACTGATAACGAAACGAGTCACGCCGACAAGGCTCGACAGGCAGCCCGGACGGCATTGTTAATAACTTGTTTCATTAGAGGCAGGGGCGGGGCAGAAGAGAAGAGGCGGGTTTCAGATAGTTTGGCGAGGACCGCCGCCAGAAGATGTAAATAGATTGTGACATTGAAGCCTGAGCCTTGCGGACAGCCCCACGGCGCTCCGCCGGGCTGTCAGCTTTGCCTTACAGGTGCCAGTTTTTCACCTCGAGATGGGGCAGGTGGCCCCTGGCCTGTTGCAACCTGCGGGCGCTCGGGTTGATGAGCCAGGCCTGCTGCCCCAGCGCCAGTAGCGGCAAGTCGTGCAGGCTGTCACTCAAGGCCAGCGTCACCCTGAGGGCGCGGATCTCGGGCAGGATCTTGTGCCGGCCGTGGCAATAAAAACGCGGCACCAGGCCACCGAGGCGATAGCACATTCGCGAGCCTATGATGCGATGGGGAAGCCGCGGCAGCTGTCGATGGAGCTGAGCACGGACCAAAGCCCGGGGGCTGGCGGAGATGACCCAACAGCGCGCCCTTTCGGCCATCAGCAGGGCGCGGGCCTCCCGAAACAGCCCGGGCCGGGTGTGGCAATAGGCCCGCACCAGCTGGCGCCAACCCAGCGGCGAGAGCCCCAGGGTGATGGCCCACCAGATAAGCGAAATTCCCTGACGCCGCAGGCGGGGCACCAGATACACCAGGCCACCCAGTGCGATCACCGGCAGCAGCAGGAGCGGCCAGCGGCGCCGGCGCAAGATGAAGCGCAGCAGGCCGGCGTGGCTGTCTCCCGGCGCCAGGGTGTCGTCAAAGTCGGCCAGGATCCAGCCCTGGCCGGGCGCCCCGCGGGTGTTTGTCATTCGCTCAATCCCGCGATGGCGGTGTGCAGTTCGGGCAGGAGGAACAGCGCCCCCTCATCCGGCGGGCAGACGAGATCGAAGGACTCCCCCGCCAGGGTAAACTGCAGGCGCCAGGCGTGCAGGTAGCCGCGATCGGCGGCCGTGCCACCGTAGCGCTCGTCCCCGAGGATGGGGGCGCCAATGCTTTTCAAGGCAACCCGGATCTGGTGGGTCTTGCCGGTCTGGGGCTTGATGCGATAGAGCCGCAGCCCCTCTCGCACCGAGACAGAATCGAACCAGCTGATGGCCGGGTTCTCCTGGGTGCGGGCCAGCATCCAGCTGCCGCCCCGCCCTTTCTCCATGTCCCCCTTGACCCAGCCCTGCTTCTTCTTCGGCTTGCGATCCGAGAGGGCCAGATACTGCTTGCTCACCTCCCGGGCGGCAAAGGCCATGCTGAGTGCCCGGTTCGCCTCCGGGGTGCGGGCCAGCAGCACCAGCCCCGAGGTCATCTTGTCGAGGCGATGAACGGGGTAGAGTGTCAAGCCGGTCTCGGTGCGCAGCCGGTTGACGAGCCCGGGCTCACCGCCCTCGTCATGCATGCCAAGGCCTGGGCCCTTGTTGATCACCATGAAATCTTTGTGCTGCAATTGTATCCGGTACATCTATAACCCTTTAGAATGTGGATTGTTAACAAGTTGAATGCGGGCCTGCTGGCCACCCCATGGATCCTCAGCACAAGAATCACACGGATGAAGAGATACTTGTTTTGGCTGCTATTGCTTGGCGCCAGTTACGCTTCCCCTGTCCTGGCAAGTGACCGTCCCCATGAGCCTCCGGATCGGGTCGTCTTGCAGTTGCGCTGGCTGCATCAACCCCAGTTCGTGGGCTATCACATGGCCAAGGCGAAGGGGTTCTATGCCGATGCCGGACTGGATGTCGAGATAAGACCCGGCGGCAAGGGGATAAGCCCGGTACAGGAAGTGCTGAGCGGGCGCGCCGACTTTGGCGTCGGCAATACAGAGGTGCTCACCAGCTACGTCAATGGCGAACCCCTGCTGGCGCTCGCCTGCGTCTATCAGCACTCCCCCTCTATCTTCCTGGCCCGTCGCGACAGCGGCATTCTCACCGTTGCGGACATGCGTGGCAAACGGATCATGATGTTTCCCGGCCATCAGGATGCCGAACTGCTCGCCACCCTCTACTATCAGGGGCTGCACGAACGCCAGCTCATCCCTGTGCCCACCTCGGTCAACATAGACGATCTGATCACCGGCAAGATCGACATCTTCAACGCCTATCTCAGCAACGAGCCCTTCTATCTGGAGGAGCACGGCATCTCGGTCTCCGTCATCAATCCCCGCAATTACGGCATCGATTTTTACAGCGACATCCTGTTCACCACTCAGAACGAGGAGCGCACCAACCCGGAGCGGGTGGCAAAGTTTCGGGCCGCCAGCCTCAAGGGGTGGCGCTACGCCCTCGCCCACCCGACCGAGGCCATCGACCTGCTGCGCAAGGAGTATGCCGTCAACCGCAGTCAGGCCCACATGGAGTACGAGCTGCAGATGAGCAAGGAGATGATACAGCCGCTCTATGTGGAGATCGGGTATATGAATCCGGATCGCTTCGCCCACATCATGCAGCAACTGGTCGAGATAGGCCTGGTCCCGAGGGCTGTGCCGCTGACCCGTTTTCTCTATCAGGCCCCCTCAGCGCAGTGGATCTTCTGGCGCCCCTGGTTCTTGCTGAGCCTGGGGGTCGGCGCCCTCATCCTGCTGCTCTCCCTCTATCTGCTGGTCAGCAACAAGCGGCTCAATCGGGAGGTGACACTGCGCAAGCTGCGCGAGCAGGAGATACTGCAGCTGGCCCGCATAGATCCCCTCACCGGCCTGCCCAATCGCCTTAGCCTGATGGAGCAGTTGCAGGAGCAAGTGCAGCTCGAGGATCCCGGCTGCCTGCTGTTTTGCGATCTCGATGACTTCAAGCGCATCAATGACAACTTCGGCCACAGCCAGGGGGACGCCATCCTCTGCCAGCTGGCCAACCGGCTCCATGACGCCATCGGTCACCAGTGCTATTTTGCCCGGCTGGCGGGGGATGAATTCATCCTGCTGCTGCCCGGCTACAGCTGCTCCCAGGCGCAGGATGTGACCGAGGTGATCCGGCACGCCATGCGGGCCCCCTTCGTGGTCAATGGCCAGGCCATGCAGGTCGGGATCAGCATAGGGGTCAGCCACTACCAGAGTGGCTGGAGCCCGGAGCAATGGCTCATCCAGGCGGACAGGGCCATGTATTGCGACAAGAGCGGCGGCTTCATTGCGCTGGCGGAGCAGACAAGCTGACTGCGGCCCAAGCGCCACGGCTCCACAGGACGCGCTCATGCAACAAGGCCACCCCGGGTGGCCTTGTTGTCATCTTGTGCCTGCTCGACGCGGGCGTCAGCCGAAGGTCTGCCCCAGGGATTTGAGCTGGCGCGCCTTGGTGAGCAGTATGTCGCTCGAGGCATCCATGTCGTGCATCTTGTTGCTGTTGGTGTGGGAGTGCTGGGAGATGGCGTTGACGTTTCGGCTGATGTCCTCCACCACCGCCTGCTGCTCCTCCGCCGCCGCCGAGATCTGGGTCGACAGATCCACCACCCGCTCTATCTCGGCCAGCACCTGATGCAGGCTCTGTGAGCCCTGCCGGGTCAGGGTCACGCAGGACTGGGTCTGCTCCAGGTTCTGCTGCATCATCCCCTTCCAGCCATTCAGGGTGCGCTGGATCTGCCCTATGCTGCCCTGGATCTGCTCGGTCGCCTTGTGGGTCCGGGTTGAGAGGGTGCGCACCTCGTCCGCCACCACGGCGAAACCGCGTCCCAGCTCTCCCGCCCGGGCTGCCTCTATGGCGGCGTTGAGGGCCAGCAGATTGGTCTGATCCGCAATCCCCTGGATCTCGTTCATCAGGACTCCGATGCGATCCGACTCCTCCGCCAGCGCCACCGCCGCCGTGAAGGCGTGCTCCGCCTGGGTGGCCAGCTCGGTGACCCTGTGCTGGGTATCCTCCAGCTGCTGATTGGTGTGCTGGCAATGTACCTTGGCCTGGGCAATCTGGTTGTCCGTCTCCTGGATGTTGCGGGCTATCTCATGGGCCGTCGCCGCCATCTCCGTGATGGCGGTCGCCACCTGCTGGGTCTGGATGTCCTGCTCGGCGATGTCGGCGCTCGTCTCGCTGGAGGCGGTCTTGAGATGGACCGCCAGATCCTGCAGGGAGAGGGTGGCATCGTCCACCCGCCCGAGCACGGTGCGGATCCTGGCCTGCAGCAGCTTGATGTGGAAATCGGCGATGGCGCTGGGTTCATCCCCCGAGTAGATGAGCCGGGTCAGGCTGTCGTACTCCTCGCCCAGCTGGCTCAGGTAACGGGGGGTGGTGATGAGGGTGTGACGATAGAGGAGGCCGAGCCACAAGAGGGGCAGCAGCATGAACAGGGCCCCCAGGGGCCCCGTCAGATAGGCGCTCGCCGCCAGCATCAGCAGGAGCCCGGCGATGGCCAGCCCATGGCGCACGGGGCGCAGGCTCAGGCCCGCCTTGCGCTCCCCCCGCTCCACCGCCCGCAATCGCCCGTAAGTGCGGGCGGCGACGGCCTTCATCCCGGGCTCGGCCCGGTTGCGCACCGACTGATAGCCGCTTATCCGCCCCTGCTCGAAGATGGGGGTGACATAGGCATCCACCCAGTAGTAACGGCCATCCTTGCAGCGGTTCTTCACCATGCCGCGCCAGGGCTTGCCCTGCTTCAGCTTGCCCCAGAGATCGGCGAAGGCCGCCTTGGGCATGTCGGGATGGCGCACCATGTTGTGGTGCTGGCCTATCATCTCTGCCCTGCTGTATCCCGCCACCCGGCAGAAGTGGTCATTGGCATAAGTAATGACCCCCTGCAGATCCGTGGTGGAAACCAACTGTTCACTGGACGGAAAATCCACCTCTTCATCAACGAGATGAATCTGGGTTCTGTTCATGGCGCACGCCTCTTGTGTGATAACTCAGTTATCGTAGTCAAGCCATGGCAGCCCGGCCAACAAGGCCCCTCAGACAGTGGGGATGACTGAGAGGCCGTCCTCTGGATCTATGACGGCGGCCTCACTTCTCCGCCGCCGGATGGCATTCACGCTCCCGGATCAGCTTCTTGTTCACCTTGCCGACGCTGGTCTTGGGGATCTCCTGCACTATGCGGATCTGGCGCGGAATGGCCCAGCGATTGATGCGACCGCTGTCGACGAACCCCTGCAGGTGAGCCTTGATGGCCTGCGCATCCAGATGTGCCCCCTCCTTGCCGACCACCAGGGCCAAAGGGCGCTCTCCCCACTGCGGGTCCGGCACCCCGATCACGGCCACCGCATGGACGGAAGAGTGAGCGCTGATGAGGCTCTCCAGCGCCAGGGAGCTTATCCACTCGCCCCCTGTCTTGATCACATCCTTGATGCGATCCTTGATCTCGACCGTGCCGTCCGGGGTGATGGAGGCCATGTCCCCCGTGTGCAGCCAGCCCCCCTCCCAGAGCTCGGCCCCCTTGCCCGGCTCTTTCAGGTAGCCCTGGGCCAGCCAGGGAGCACGCACCACTATCTCCCCCATGGTCTGGCCATCGTGGGCCAGCGCCCGGCCCTGCTCATCTATGATGCGCAAGTCCACCAGCCCGATGGGCTTGCCGGTGCGGATCCGCAGCGGCAGTTGCTCGGCCATGGGCAGCGCCAGCTCCTCGGGAGCCAGGTGCACCACACACAGCAGCGGACAGGTCTCCGACATGCCGTAACCGGCGTGCACCAGTATCCCCTGGCGATGGGCCTGAGTCGCCAGCCCAAGCGGCAGCGCACTGCCCCCCAGCAGCATCTTCCAGCCCGCAAGGGAGGTTTTTACCGCCTCCTCGCAGTCGAGGATCATCTGCAATATGGTCGGCACGCAGTGGGAGAAGCTCACCCCCTCGTCGCGATAGAGCCGTACCAGCTTGTCCGGCTCGTAGCGCCCCGGATAGACCTGTTTCACCCCCAGCATGGTCGCCACATAGGGGACGCCCCAGGCATGGACGTGGAACATGGGGGTGATGGGCATGTAGACATCGTCTGAGCAGAGCAGGGACTGGCCCGCATGGGCCGCCAGGGTGCCCAATTCGTTGAGGGTATGCAGCACCAGCTGGCGGTGGCTGAAGTAGACCCCCTTGGGATCCCCAGTGGTGCCCGTGGTGTAGAACAGGGTCGCCACCGAATCCTCGTCAAAATCGGGGAAGTCGAACTGGTCGTCCGACCCGGCCAGCAGCGTCTCGTACTCCCCGAACAGGGGCAGTGTGGTGGAGGGCTGCTCCCCATCGGTCAGCCGGATATAGCCGCGCACCGTGGGCAGCTTCTCCTGGATGCTCGCCATCATGGGCAGGAAGTCGTCATGGACCAGCACCAGATGATCCTCGGCGTGGTGCATGGTGAAGGCGATCTGCTCCGGCGAGAGGCGCACGTTCACCGTGTGCAGCACGGCGCCTATCATGGGCACGGCGAAGAAGCATTCGAGGGAGCGGTGGCTGTCCCAGTCCAGCAGGGCGACCGTGTCCCCCGGCCCTATGCCCGAGGCCGTCAGCAGGTTGGCGAGGCGGTGGATGCGCTGGTTGAGGATGCGATAGTCATAGCGCAGCCGATCTGCGTAGACGATCTCCCGGCCCGGGTGCTGGCGCACCCCGGACAGCAGCAGGCTCTTGATCAGCAAGGGATAGGCATGGGCTCCCTGGGCTGGCGGTATGATCCTTGTCTTCACCATACGGACTCCTTCCGATTCGTGTCTGGGCGCGGGGAAGCCTGTCTCCCCTCGCAATCTGGGTTAGCGGGCGTCAAGACGCCCGAGCAAGGCCTCGGCCTGGGGCCAGGGGCCAAATCCACTCGCCGGGTTGAGGTGTCCCACGGCCCCGGCGTCCACCAGCTCGCTCCCCCAGTCCAGGGCCAGGGCACGTACGGCCGCCGGGCTCGCCAGGGGATCGTTGTGGCTCATCACCACCAGGCTCGGGAACGGCAGCTTCATGCGGGGCAGCGGGTGCCAGCCTCCGGCCTGCATGGCCTCCGGGCTCGGGTAATGGGATGGCCAGCAGGCATCCAGATCCGGCGGCGTCACCAGCAGGGCGCCCCGGATGGGGTGGCGATGGCGGGCAGCGCCTTGCTGCGCCACCCAGTGAGCCAGCATCAGCACCCCAGCGCTGTGGGCCACCAGGATCACCGGGCCCTGGATGCGCGCCAGCGCCTGCACTATGGCCTCGACCCTGGCCTGGCAGCTCAACTTGTCCGAGGTCATAGGCGGCACCGTCACCACCTTCTCAAGCCCCTCGGCGAGCAGGGTCTGCCAGTGATCCGCCACATGGTCACGCAGGCCGGGCACTATCAGTACTGTGGCCTCGGGCTGAAATGCCTTCATCTCTCTCCCCCTGTTCAGGCGCTCCGGCGACGGCCGGATGACATCAAGACCACAGTAAGGTGCCAGGCCCCCGGCTGCTTTACCTTGGATGCCATGGAGTTGTCTTTATGTGACAGCCACCTGGTGCCATGAGCGCCACGGGCGGGAGAGAGTCGGACTCGAAAGGCATGAGACGGGCTGGCACACAGGGTCATCACATGGCACCTGCGACTAATAGATCAGTTAATAAGCACTTTCCAATTTGTAAACGAAATGATAAAAACCAGTTAACAACAAGCAACCAGCAGATGAGCTGTCGCCATGGGAATTGCATCATGACCCTCCTTGCCAGAGCCGCCACCCTCACCAACTATCTCGATGTCGCCCGCCAACTGGGCCTCAATACCCCCAGCCTGTTGTCGCAAGCCGGCCTCAGCGCCTCCATTCTGGATGTGCCCAATCAGCGCATCCCCGTCTCCACCATAGTCAACCTGCTCGAGCTGTCCGCCCGTACCGGAAACTGCCAGAGCCTGGGTCTGCGCATGGCGGAGCATCGCCAGCTGTCGGACTTTGGCGAGGTCAGCCTGCTGCTGAGCTATCAGCCCAACCTGCGCGAGGCCTTGCAGGTCATAGTGCAGTACATTCACCTGTTCAATAATGCCCTGGCCATCTTCATCGAGGAGGCGGGCAAGGCGGTGATCATTCGCGAGGAGATCATCACGGACGCCCCCATGCCCTCGCGCCAGGCCACCGAGCTCGCGGTCGGCGTCATGTATCGCTTCTGTGCGGCCCAGGTCGGGGTCGGCGCCAACTGGCATCCCATCAGCGTCAACTTCACCCATGACGCGCCGGCGGATCTCTCCATCCACAAGCGGCTGTTCGGCTGCAAGCTGGAGTTTGGCAGCGAGTTCAACGGCATCGTCTGCCAGGCCGCCGATCTGGACATTCCAAACCCCCTGGCCAACCAGGCCATGGCCCGTCATGCCCGCCAGTACCTCGACACTCTGCTGGTGGAGACCCAGCAATCCCTGATGACGGACGTGCGCAAGGCCATCTACCTGCTGCTGCCCATGGGGCGCGCCACCATAGAGCAGATAGCCCGCACCCTGGGAATGAACGTGCGCACCCTGCAGCGCCATCTGGAAGAGAGCGGCGCCACCTTCAGCGAGCTGGTCAACGACGTTCGCCGGGATCTGGTGATGCGCTACCTGCAAAACTCCGGCTACTCGCTGGGCCACATCGCCGACATGCTGGGCTACTCCATGCCGAGCTCCTTCACCCGCTGGTTCAGCGCCCAGTTCGGCATGCCGCCGGCCACCTGGCGCTCCCGCCACAAGGGCGTGCCCAAGGTGGCCCAGCCCGCACGCGCCGGCCTCGCCTACGGCTGAGCACCGGCACCATTCGCCAGACGAGAGAAGGGAGGCATGGCGCCTCCCTTCTCTTTTTCCTTTCCCTGTGCCACGGCTATTGCTAGCTGACGTCGGCCCCCACCGGGGTCCGGCAGGGCTTGACCCCCTCTTTGGTATCCCCCTCCTGCCGCTCCCGCGCCTGGGCAGGCACCGCCCCAGTCCCGGAGAGCAGGAAGTAGGAGAGCGCCGGCACCCCTATCAAGGCCCCCAGCATGTTCCACAGGAACATGAAGGTGAGCAGTATGCCCATGTCGGCCTGGAACTTGATGGGGGACCAGACCCAGGCCACCACACCTGCGGCCAGGGTAATGCCCACCAGCCCCACCACCCGGCCGGTGAAGGCCACGGCCTGGCGATAGGCGTCCACCAGTGACATGCCCTGGCGCTGATGGTGCAACTGCACGCTCAGCAGGTAGAGGGCGTAGTCCACCCCTATGCCGACCCCCAGCGCAATCACCGGCAGGGTCGCCACCTTGACGCCTATGCCCATGAATACCATCAGCGCCTCGCACAGCACAGAGGTGAGCATCAGGGGCACCAGCGCCACCACGGTCGCCCGCCAGCTACGGAAGGTGATGAGGCAGAACAGGGTCACCGCCAGATAGACGTAGAGCAGCATGGTGCGGTTGGCCTCGTGCACCACCATGTTGGTGGCGGCCTCTATGCCGGCACTGCCTGCGGCCAGCAGGAGCTGGCGATCCGCCGTGCTGTTCTCCCGGGCAAACCGCTCGGCGATGGCCACCACGCCGCTCAGGGTCTCGGCCTTGTGATCTTTCAAGTAGGCTATCACCGGCATCAGGGAGCAGTCGGTGTTGAAGAGCTCGGGGCTGTTGACCGAGGCCTGCTGGGCGGCATAGTTCAGCACGTTCTGGTTGCGCTGGATGCTGGCGAGCTTGGGGTTGCCCTCATAGGTGCCGGCGGTGATCTGGCGCACCGCGTTGACCAGCGAGGTCGTGGCCTGCACCCCGGGATGCTGCTGCAACTCCCACCCCAGGCGATCGGCCAGGATCAGGGTCTGGTAGTCGAGACACCCCTCGGGCGCCGTCTTGATCATGACCGCAAAGAGATCGCTGGAGAGGGCGTAGTGGCTGGTGATGTAGCCGTTGTCCCTGTTGTAGCGCGAATCCGCGCGAAGCTCGGGGGCGCCGCTGTCCAGATCGCCAATCTTGAGCTGCAGGCTCACCAGGTAGCCGCCTATGCCCATCGCCAGGCCGAGGATCACCACCACTGTGGCCCACTTGCGCTCGGTGCAGCGATCCAGCAGTGCCCAGAGTCTGCCGAAACCCTGATTGGCGGCGGCATGGGTGTCTATCTTGAGCGCTCGCTCGGCCGCCTTGCGGCCCACCCCCACATAGGAGAGGGCCACCGGCATCAGCAGCAGCGAGGTGAAGATGAGCACCGCCACCCCTATGCTGGCGGTGATGGCGAGATCCTGGATGACGGGGATGTCGATCAGCATCAGCACGGCGAAGCCCACCGCATCGGCCAGCAGCGCCGTGACCCCGGCGAGGAAGAGGCGGCGGAAGGTATAGCGCGCCGCTATCTGGCGGTGGGTGCCGCGGGCGATGTCCTGCATGATGCCGTTCATCTTCTGGGCCGCGTGGGAGACCCCGATGGCGAAGATGAGGAAGGGCACCAGCACAGAGTAAGGATCGATGGCGTAGCCGAGCCAGGCGATGATGCCGAGCTGCCAGATCACGGCGACCAGGGAGCAGCCCACCACCAGCAGGGTGCTGCGCACGCAGCGGGTGTAGAGGAAGATGATGGCGAGCGAAGTCGCCACCGCCAGGGCGAAGAAGAGGATCACCTGGATGAGGCCGTCGATGAGATCGCCGACCAGCTTGGCAAAGCCGATCACCCGGATCTTGTACTGGCCCGTCCCCTCCTCCCCCGCCTGATGGGGGGCGCCTGCGAACTCTATCTGGCTGCGCAGCGCCTCGATGCGCTGGGAGAAGTCATGGTAATTGAGGGGCTTGCCGGTGACAGAGGCCTTGTCCAGCAGGGGCACTATCAGCATGGTGGACTTGAAGTCGCTCGCCACCAGGCTGCCGACTATGCCGGCTCTGTTGATATTCTGGCGCAGCTGCTCGATGTCAGAGGCCGATCCCTGATAGGCATCCGGCATCACGGGCCCGCCCTGGAAGCCCTCCTCGGTCACCTCGGTCCAGCGCACCGCCGGGCTCCAGAGGGACTTCATCCAGGCCCTGTCTACCCCTTCGGTCAGGAACAGCTCGTCATTGACCCGCTTGAGGACGCTTAGATAGTCGGGGTCGAAGATGTCCCCCCGGGTATTCTCCACCACCACTCGCACCGAGTTGCCGAGGCCACGCAGGGAGTCCCGGTTCTCCAGGAAGTTTTTGATGTAGGGTTGGCTCTGGGGGATCATCTTCTCGAAGCTGGGCGCCAGCGCCAGACGGGTCGCGCCCATGTAGCCAAGCACCAGGGTCGCCAGCGTCATCGCCAGCATGAAGAGCGCCCTGTGGTTGAACACCAGCCGCTCCAGCAGGTTGCCGGAGTGCCTGTCGAACGCGCTCAGCTCGCGGATCACCGGCATCGAATCTTGCTTCACATGGCCCATGTCTGGATCCTCGTTATCGTTATTGGGCCGTCATCCGGTGACGGCCTGCGTTGACAAACCTTATTTGACACCAAGGGTGCGCACCCCGCGGCTGCCCACCAGCGCCAGGGTGCCATCTGCGGTCAGGGCGGCGCCCGCCACCGGCGATGGCTCGGCCAGGGATGCCAGGGTCAGCGGCTCGTTGCCCCGTTGCAGCAGCATATGACCGGCCTGGGTAAACAGACGGAACTGGCCATCGGCCCCCTCCATAGCGGCGCTGATGCTGATGGGCAGCGGGCTCACGAGCCGGGTCCAGTTTTTGCCTCCGTCCGTGCTGCGATAGACATGGCCCCGCAGGCCATAGACGATCACCTCATCCGGGCGGCCGATAAGGCCGAAGAAGCTGCCGTCATAGGGGCTGGGCAGTGAAACGAAGCGC
This sequence comes from Aeromonas sp. R4-3, assembly GCF_040908275.1. NCBI lineage: Bacteria > Pseudomonadati > Pseudomonadota > Gammaproteobacteria > Aeromonadales > Aeromonadaceae > Aeromonas > Aeromonas sp. R4-3. Next base: position 19,329 of record NZ_JBFODK010000001.1, on the reverse strand, counting down.
TGCGTCTGCGGCTCCCATTTGCGCAGCAGGCCCTGCTCGCCCACCAGATAGAGGGCGTCACCGGCCCGGGCTATGGCATTGAGATGGAGCCCATCCGGGTTGTCGGTGCGATCCTGCATGGGCGTCCAGTGCAGGCCACCATCCTGGGTGCCCAGTATCAGGTTGAAGACCCCGACCACGTAGCCCACCTTGTCGTCCTCAAACCAGACGTCGAGCAGGGGTTTGTCGGCCCCCTCCTCCACCAGGCGCCGGCCCTCTTCGGTCAGGGCGGCCCACTGTTCGTTGTCCGGCTCGGCACGGGCCAGGGCCGAGTAATGGCGCAGGACCAGATCCCCTATCTGGCGGCCGTCCAGTTGCTTCTGCCAGCTGGCACCGCCATCCTGGCTGTGCAGCACCACCCCATCCCCCCCCACGGCCCAACCCTGCTCGGGAGTGGGGAAGGTGACGGCGTTCAGATCCGAGCTCACCGGCACCCTGGCCTGCTGCCAGCGCCCTCCCTCGTCGTCCGAGTAGAGGATGTGACCCCGCTGCCCCACCGCCACCAGCCGCGACCCGGCACGGGCCAGATCCAGCAGGGGGCTGCGTTGGGCCAGCGCGCTCGCCTTGGCCGGCAGGTCCAGCACGTCCACATAATCGGTCGCCTGCCCGGCTGTCACCCCTGCGCTTTGCATCAGCAGGGCGCAGCAGATCAATGGCGCCAACGTCTTGAATGAACCCATACCACGTCCTTGTCTCAGAGAGCGGCGGGATGCCAAAAGGCGCCCGACGCCAACATCGAGGAGCCCGGTTCATCAATGACGATCCGGACTCCTGTTACGGCTAGCGGATCCCGGCGCCAGCCAGGGACTCCGGCGACCACTTCGCCTTGGACAGGGAGGCGCCGTACTTGATGCCGCCGTAGGGGCCCACCACACCATTGATGTTGTAGGTGCCCGCCACCAGGTCATAGATCATGAAGGGGGTGGCGTCCGGAGTCTGCTTGTCGTAGCTCTGGCTCAGGAAGGCGAAGGAGCCGCGATAGAGCTGACCACGGGCGTCGTACTGATCGGAGGCCAGCGCCACCCAGCTGTCTTCGTCCAGATAGAAACGGCGCTTGGCGTAGATGTGGCGCTCACCGGCCTTGAGGTTGCCCTCCACCACCCAGACCCTGTGCTTCTCCCAGCGCACGTGATCCGGTGACAGGAAGTTGGGGGTGGTCAGCGCCCTGGCATCGGGCTGATAGGTCAGCCGATAGGTGTTGTAGGGGACTATCATTTCCTGCTTGCCCACCAGCTTCCAGTCGAATCTGTCCAGCGCCCCGTTGAAGACGAAGACATCGTCATAGGTGCCCGCCCCCGAGGTGCCCGGGTTCGGGGTATCGTAGGCCAGGTTCGGTGCCAGCTTGACCCGGCGCTGCCCCGGCAGGTACTGCCAGGCCTTGCGCGGCTGCTCCAGGGGGTTGGCAGCATCGCGCAGCATGATGGCCTCGCCGGCGCGACGGGCCGGGCCCGTGTAATGGAGCTTCATCTGGTAGTAGGTATCCTTGGCCGAGATGGGCTTGGCCATGTCCTCGTAGATGGCGTAGTTGATGAAGGCCTGCCCCGTGGTGGAGAGGGCCGCCGTGCCGGCGGCGTCCACGTTCCAGGAGTCGTACTTGGTGGCGATGTTCACCCCCTGGTAGCGCAGCAGGAAGTTCCACATCGCCTCGGCCCCGCTCTTGGGGATGGGGAAGGGAATGCCCGGCAGCACCTTGTCCACCGCCATGCCCCCCGCCAAGGTGGTGGCGCTGAGCGCGTTCTTCCTGGTGTTGTCCAGCACCGCCTGTGGCAGCGCCACGCTGCGGTGGGTCGGGTAGAGGTCCACCCTGAAGTCCGGGAAGCGCTTGAGCAGCTCCGCCGTGGTGGCGGTCAGCGCCCCCTGGTATTGGGCCGCGTTCTTGCCGGTGATGACCAAAAGCGGCTGCTCACCCGCATAGGGATCCGGGCGCATGCTGTCACCGGCCTTGAAGCCGGCGGGGGGCGTGGTCAGGCCCCCGCTGTAGGCGGGGATGCTGCCATCGGCATTGGCGGCCGCTTCGGCGCCCACCAGGGTCAGACTGGTGCCGAGCTGTGCGGCTTCGCTGCTGGAGACGGCGGCCAGTGCCTGGCCCGCGAGGGCCAGGGTGAGAGAGGCGGCCAGCATGGTCTTGTTGAATGTCATATCTCGTTCTCCGACTCGGTCGCTTGAGGTGACTCAGTAAGTGGTCTTCAGGGTCAGGTAGATGGCGCCTCTGTCTTCCGTGGTGGCACCGCCACCGGAGAAGGAGGCGTAACCACCGGCATAACAGGTGTTGCGCTGGGCCCCATCGAGGGCATTGGGGGTGGCGCCGTCCCCGGCACCGTCATTGCACTCGGCAGACTTGCCAAAGGAGTCCACGTATTTCAGATCGACGAAGTACTGGTTGTAGAGGGTGGCACCGAGCCCCACCGCATAGCTGCCGGTGTCTTTCGCCCCGCCCGCCTGGACCGGGGAGATGCCCGCCAGCCCCCAGTTCACCGAGAGCGGCATGTTCATGTCGACCCCCGGCAGGACCTGATACCAGGTCGGGGTGAAGTTGACCGCCAGCCCCCAGTTGTCCCGGGTGGGCTTGTCGATGCCCTGATAGCTATCTTCTCCCTTGTAGAGCGCCTTGTTGTGGTCATCCAGGCTCAGCAGGTTGCTGTAGTAGAGCTCCCCGAGCAGGGCGGCGCCGTCGAAGAGCGCCGTGTCAGCGAAGGTCATCAGACCGTTGAGGGTCCAGTGCAGGGTATCGCCGGTGGCGCTGTAGCCATCGGAGTCATCGGTGATCACCCCGGTGTCCGGATGACGGGGGCCGAGCACGGGCGCCGGGATCCCGAAGCCGTTGGCCAGTCCCCCGGGACCAGTAGCACTGAGCAGGGCCGGGATGCTGGAGAGGGGCATGTGCTGGCGATAGTTGAGGTCGCTGCCGACGCTCACCCCGGCCACATCCTTGGAGAGGCTGAGGCCAAAGATGTCGATGTCGTCGCCATAGGCCAGGGCGTAGCTGGTGTTGGCGATGGACTGGCGCAGGTTGGGCACGGCCCCGGCCGGCAGGGGCGCCGCCCCGCGAATGGTCATGCCACGGGCATCGAGCACCGCCTGGGGCAGGATGTCGGCGGTACGGCGGTAGAAGGCCCCCAGGGTCGCATCCAGCGCCTCGGGGGACCACTTGGCCATGATGCCCCAGTCGCCGTGCTTGCCCGGCTCCAGGTCATCCCCCCGGCGAATGTTGCTGAGGGTGCCGCTCGGTCCTGCCAGCCCCGGCCCGCCGGTGTGGCCCAGCAGGAAGGACTGGGCACCGAAGCCCACCAGATCGGAGCTGCCGTAATAGGTGCCGGCTTCCGGCAGGCGGGCGGCGTTCCAGTCCAGGAAGTACTGGGCGGCGAAGGTCCACTCCGGGTTCAGGGTGAAGGAGGCGGAGATCTGGTTGCGGGGCACAAACAGCTCTTTCGCTTCCGTCCCCGGGGATGCCGCAAGTTTGGCGAGATCCAGGCCGGACTGGCCATAGCTGAGGGCGTGCACCGGGCTCAGCAGGGTTTCCCCCCAGAAGATGTTGTGCTGGCCTATCTTGACCCCTAGCAGGGATTCGTCGCCCACCTCCATGTTGTGGAACACGAAGGCATCGAGCAGCTCGCCGGAGGGGCCATGGTAGTAGCGATCCGCATAGTCGCTCAGATGACGGTTGCCCGCCACCGGGGGCAGCCCGACGATGCCGGAGCTGGCGCTGTTGCCGTTGATGAAGGGGTTCTCGTCAGCGCCGACGTCGCGGTAGGCATAGTCATACCAGCTGGCGGCGCTGATGCGAAAGCCGGTGTTGCCCTTGTTCACCACATCCAGCTCGGTCAGCAGATCGAAGCGGGTGGTGACGGTGTCGCCGGCATCCTTGAAGTTGTAGTCCCCGTCGTTGTTGTTCGGGGTGGCAAGCATCCGCGCATCGGCACTCTCGGTGCGCATGCCGTAGTTGAACTTGCCGGTGTTGTCGAAGCGAACGGACCAGTCTTCACTCTGGGTGTCGACTTCGACCGCCTGAACGCTGGGCATGAGGACGGCCGCGATGGCCGTCGCCAGCAGGCTGAGGCGCAGGGCACCGCAACCATGACTCGTGTGCTTGTAATCCATTACAGTCTCTCCGAGTGTTGTCGTCGTTTTGTTATTTTTGTTGCCGTTTCCGTTGGCTTTTTTATGGCGCTGGCCGGGGCGTTTCGCCGGATTTGGCAAGCTGGCCATTGGCCGATTGCCTCCCCCGTGCTTCGCTTGTCCGAGTGCGCTCTGTGTTCTTAGTGCCGACTGTAAGGCCTAGCTCCAGGGGCGCGCTTGCCATTGAACGTCAGTCACTTTTCATTTGGTGACAGCGGCTGAATCCCGCGGCTGGCGCGGGATTCGCTCGTCGACGACCGGCCCCATACAGCCCTTGTTCAGCTGAGAACCGTGATCCGGGCGACAGAAAAGCCGCGAAGGGAACAGGAGATGGGGACAAGCGGGAGCCGACGGGTCAGTGCAGGATAGCCAAGGGGCAAGAGACGTAGATGGCGAGAAACAATAGCGGGGAGTGCGCGAGCGCCCTCCCCGTGGATGGCTAAGCGTCAGCGCGCTATGGCGCAGCCGGTGGCGGCTTGCAGCGCCTCGAACTCGATGCCGGGGGCCAGCTCCACCAGACGAAGGCCCCCGGGGGTCACGTCCAGCACGGCGAGATCGCTGATGATGCGATCCACCACGCCGACCCCGGTCAGCGGCAGGGAGCACCACTCCAGTATCTTGTGCTCGCCCCCCTTGGCGCAGTGCTCCATCAGCACCACCACCCGCTTGACCCCGGCCACCAGATCCATGGCCCCCCCCATGCCCTTGACCATCTTGCCCGGGATCATCCAGTTCGCGAGATCGCCACGCTCGGAGACCTGCATGGCCCCGAGCAGGGCCAGGTTGATGTGACCGCCGCGGATCATGGCAAAACTCTCGGCGCTGTCGAAGAAGCTGCTGCCGGGCAGTGTGGTGATGGTCTGCTTGCCGGCGTTGATGAGATCCGGATCCAGCTCGGCCTCGCTCGGGAAGGGGCCTATGCCGAGCAGGCCGTTCTCGCTCTGCAGCCACACCTCCATGCCGTCCGGGATATAGTTGGCCACTAGGGTCGGCAGGCCGATCCCCAGGTTGACGTAGAAGCCGTCTTGCAGCTCCTGTGCGGCGCGCTGCGCCATCTCTTCACGGGTCCAGGCCATGATTTAGTTCCTCGCTGCGCACGGTTGGAAAAAGAAAGCCAATAGAAGCTCCTGGGGGATGTACTGCACCAACTCTTCACGGGTCCAGAGCATGTCAGTTTTTCTCCATGACGGTGCGCACTTCGATGCGTTTCTCGGGGTCGGGGTTCAAGACCAGCCGCTGCACATAGATGCCGGGCAGGTGGATCTCGTCCGGGGCCAGCTCCCCCACCTCGACTATCTCCTCCACCTCGGCAACGCAGACCCGTCCCGCCTTGGCACAGAGCGGGTTGAAGTTACGCGCCGTCTTGTTGAACATCAGGTTGCCCGCCTTGTCGGCCTTGGCGCCCTTGATCAGCGCGATGTCGGCGGTCAGGGCATGCTCCATCACATACCACTCGCCATCGAACTGGCGGGTCTCCTTGCCCTCGGCGATAAGCGTCCCGTAACCGGTGCGGGTGAAGAAGGCCGGGATGCCGGCGCCGCCAGCCCTCAGCTTCTCGGCGAGCGTCCCCTGGGGGGTGAACTCAAGCTCAAGTTCCCCCGCGAGATACTGGCGCTCGAACTCCTTGTTGCCCCCCACGTAGGAGGAGATCATCTTCTTTATCTGGCGGCTGTGGAGCAGCGGTCCCAACCCGAAGTCATCCACCCCGCAGTTGTTGCTGATGATGGTGAAGCCGCCCTTGCCGCTCCCCTTCAGCGCCTCGATGAGCCGCTCCGGGATGCCGCATAGGCCGAAGCCCCCCGAGGCTATGGTGATGTCGTCCTGCACCAGGCCGCTCAGGGCGGCCTGGGCGCTGGGATAAACCTTGTTCATAACTACCTCTCTGCTCTCTGGCTAGTCCGTTGGCCACAGGGGCGCGTTCGTTTTATGGCTGTTTTTTTGATTCGGCATCCATGGCCTTCCTAAGGCTTGATGCCCCAATGCATCAGGGTCAGCACCAGGGCGACCAGGAAGGCGGTTTCCCCCACCATCAGCAGGATGGGCTTGATGCCGACCGCCGCCAGCTCCTTGAGCTGGGTCTTCATGCCGATGGCGGCGATGGCGATGACCAGGCACCAGCGTGACAGGCCGTTGACCCCCTCCTGCAACGGGACGGGCACCCAGCCTGTGCTGTTGATGCAGGCCAGCACCAGGAAGCCGACGGCAAACAGGGGCAGCAGGGGCGGACGCTTGCCAGAGGCGGGATCCGCCCCCTGCCTGCGGGTGATCATGGCGGCGACGACGATCACCGGCAGCAGCATGGCGACCCGCATCAGCTTGACCACGGTCGCCACGTCACCGGTCTCGGTGGACATGCTGTAGCCGGCACCCACCACCTGGGCGACGTCGTGAATGGTGGCGCCGAGGAAGACCCCCGCCTCCACCGGCGTCAGCTCGAAGAAGCGGGCGATCATGGGGTAGAGGATCATCGCCAGGGTGGAGAGCACAGAGACCCCGATCACCGTGAACAGGGTGGCGCGCTCCTTCTGGGGGTGATTGGGCAAGGAGGCGGCCAGGGCCAGGGCGGCGGAGGCGCCGCAGATGGCGGTCGCCCCCCCGGTCAGCATACCGAACAGCCGCTGGAATCCCATCAGCCTGGCCGCCACCACAGAGAGGCTGATGGTGACCACCACCAGGGTGACCACCAGCAGCACCGGCATCCAGCCCAGCTCGGCGATCTGGCCCAGGGTGATGCGCATGCCGAGCAGGGCGACCCCGATCCGCAGCACGCTGCGCGCGGTGAATTCGATGCCCGCCTTGCAGGTCCCCTCGGCGCTGAGGAAGTTCAGCCCCATGCCGAGCAGCAGGGCAAACAGCAGCACGGGGGCGCCGTAGTGTTCGGAGAGGAAGGTGGCGGCCGCCGCCACCGTGATGCTGACCGCCATGCCGGGGGCCAGGGTTCGCACTCGCTGATAGCGATCCGTCATGGTCAGGGTGAGCATGGGCTGACCTCCCGGGATGGGATGAGGATGGAGAGCCCCGCACCCTCCCGCTCGACCGGGTAGCGGCCGACCCTGAGCTGGGTCGAGTTCAGCAGCAGCCCCGTCGTCAGGTTGAAGCGCAGGCCGTGGGCCAGGCACTGGATCACCTCCCCCTCCAGCTTGCCGCCGCACAATGAGGCCCCCTGGTGAGGGCAACTGTCGTCGATGGCGTGGAAGCGGCCATCGACGTTGAACAGCACCAGGCTCTTGCCCTGGGCCTCGATGAGGATACGTTTGCCCGGTTCAGGCACCCGCTCGGCTGGCACCAAGATACGCGCAGCCGTCGCCCCGGCCGCCGCATCCAGCGCCTGGCGCAGGCTGGCCAGCAGCTTCGCCACCGGCTGGGCCCCGCTGAGAGTCAAGCCCTTCCCCATCACGAAGCTGGGCACCCCCTGCTGGGCCGCCCCGGGCAGATCGCAGTGGAAGGGAGTCCCGTCCCCCTGCAGGCAGCTCACCAGATCGGCGGACCCAAAGCCCGCCGCCTCGGCCAGCCCCAGCAAGGTAGCACCATCCCCCAGATCCCCGCCGTGCAGGAAGTGGCAGGCGAACAGCCACTCCAGCAACTCGTCCAGCTGCGCCGGCGATCCCAGCTGGCAGGCCCGTTGCCACAGGCGGTGGGCATCCGCCGTGTTCGGCATGCGGGGGATATTGCCAAAGTCCAGCGCAACGCCGACGCTGGCCGCCGCCTGCCGCACCTGGGCCTGACGCAGGCCCATGGCCTGTTCGCTGCCAAGGCGCCGCAGGTAGAAGTCGTGAAAATCCTCCCCCTGCACCGGCAGCGCGGGCAGCAGTTGCACCCCGCGCCAGCGTACATCGACCTGCACCTCGGGCCGCTCTGCCCGCAGTTGGGTCAGGGCCTGCGCCAGCTGGCGTTTGCCGATGAGGCACCAGGGGCAGATGAAATCGACATAGACCTCGATGCTGAGCCTCATGCCCTCACCTCCGAGCCCTGGGGACCAGTGACGACCTGGCGGGCGTCCCCTTCGACCCTGGCCACGTCCTTGTGGTAGTGGCGCTTGCCGTAGAAGAAGACGGCGGCGGCCGCGACGCTGATGAGGGGCACCAGCTGGAAGGCGTTGTCCAGGCCTATGTGGTCGGACACCTTGCCGGTGATGAAGGGGCCTGGGGCCAGCCCGAGCAGGTTGTTGGCAAGGGTAAGGGTGGCAAAGGCCGTGCCGTGCACGCTGGCGTGGGTGAGGTTGGCCACCATGGCACCGGCGGGACCCGAGGTACCGGTGGCGATGAACATCCCCAGACCTATCAGCAGCAGCTGGGGCAGCCCGGCCGGCAGGGCAAACGCCAGGGAGAGCAGCAGACAGCTCCCGAGGCAATAGGCGATGGCGAGGCTTATCTTGCGATCCGGCCGGTTGCGGCACAGCCGATCGCTCAGCATGCCGCAGAGGATCATGCCGGCGCCGCTGCACAGCACTATGATGGCGGCCATGAGCCCCGCCTTGTCCGTGTCCAGCCCGTAGTAGCGGTTGAAGTAGCTCGGCATCCAGACGATGACGGTGCCGCCGACGAACAGCTGCAGGCCGCTGCCCACATAGGCCGAGATCACCGAGCGGCTAGAGTAGAGGCTGCGCAGGGGATTGCGGCCCGCCTCCGTGCTCCCTCGTGCCGCCCGGCTGGTCTGGGAGATCCGCGCCTCCTTGACGATGAGGGGATAGATGGCCGCCAGCACCAGGCCGAACAGGGCCATGCCGGCGAAGGCCCAGCGCCAGCCGAGGAAGTGCGCCAGCACGCCCCCGGTGGCCATGCCGAGCACGGAGCCGAACATGCCGCCGGAGATGAAGGCGCCGGAGAGGGTGGCCCGCATCTCCCGCGGGAACACTGAGACCACCACGGCGATGCCGACGCTGCCGTAGGCCGCCTCCCCCACTCCCACCAGGAAGCGGGCGATGAACATCTGCTCATAGTCCTGGGCCAGGGCGCAGCCCAGGGTCGCCAGGCTCCAGAGCGCGGCCATCATGGCCAGGCTCTTGACCCGGCCGAAACGATCGGCGAGCAGGGAGAGCGGAAAGGTCAAGAGCCCGACCATGAGCGCCACTATGCCGCTGAGCAGGCCAAGCTGGGTGTCCGAGAGCGCCCACTCCCCCTTGAGCATGGGGAAGACGGCATTGAGCACCTGACGCGACATGTAATCGGAGATGAGCAGACCGAAGGTCAGCGCAAACACTATCCAGGCATAACGACGGGGCACGGCAACCTTGCCGGCCTCTGGGTCGTCATCGATATGATACGTAGCCATACAATCCCTCGCGCTACTGCAAATTGGGTTGGGTTTTTCGGTCAAAGGACCGGCGGCAGAGGCCCCCGGCCAGACAATATTGATTCATCACTCAGTTACCCTGCGTGCTGCATAGTGCAAGGCGCAAGGCCGTTTGGCAAACAGTGTTGGAGGGTCGCCGCCCCGCTATTTTTGCGGCGACCCATCTGGCTCAGGACCGTTGTGGCACCCCTTTCTGGCCCGGGGTCCGGTTCGGCGCCATGCCGTTGGCCAGCAGCGTCTCCTCCACGCTGTCGTACTGCACGCCGATGCGGTAGATGGCGCGGGCCTCCTTGCCGTTGGCTACCTCGCGGCCCAGCTCGTGAGCGACCCGCACGCACTGGCGGATCTGCTCCACCGAGCTCATGCGCTGGCCGTGCTGACCTATGATGGTGTCCTCTATGCCGCAGCGGGGGTGCAGCCCCATGGCCATGGCCATCATGTTGAAGGGCAGCACGTTTTTCAGCAGCGACTCGGCGGTGACGCAGGCACCGTCCGGCGCACGGTGGACGAAGTTCATGAAGTTGAACGGGTTGGGGCCGTCAAAGCCGCCGCCGATGCCGATCCAGGTGAGGTTGAGCGGGCCCATGTAGACACCCCGGCGCACCAGCCGCTCCAGGGTCTCGAGGGCGTGCATGCCGGTCAGCTGGAAGTGGGGCTGGATGCCATTCGCCATCAGCCGCTTCAGGTGCTCCGCCACCCAGGCCGGGCCGGCCGGCACCGTCATCTCGCTATAGGCCGCCTGGTAGGCGGGGTTCGCCAGCGAGGTGCCTGCCAGGTACTCGGGGTAGAGCAGCTCCATGATGTTCATCTGGGTGGTGTTGATGGCCACAGTGACCTGATCCGGCTTCGGGGTCAGCTCGGCCAGCATGTGACGGGTGTCATCGGAGAGCCACTTGGCCGCCTCGCCCTCCCCTTCCGGGGCGAAGGAGATGGAGCCCCCCACCTGGATGATCATGTCGGGCACCGCCTTGCGCACCCCGGCGATCAGCTCGTTGAACTTGGACAGCCGCTTGGAGCCGGTACCGTCCAGCTCGCGCACGTGCAGGTGCAGCACTGTGGCACCGGCATCAAAGCACTCCACCGCCTTCTGGACTTGCTCCTCCATGGTCACCGGAATGTCTTCCGGGAAGTCGCCGGGGGCCCACTCTGGGCCGTAGGGGGCCACTGTGATGACCACTTTTTCCATGTTTTCCGGGTGCAGGGAATCGTCAAAAAATTGCATCTGTTCATTCCTTAAATTGGCTGGCCTTCCATGAAGAGCCGGGCGTGGTGATCTCTCCCGGGCGCGGGGCCCGGGGTTTGATCAGAAGGGGGTATCTCCCATGATCCCGGCCCGCTCCATCTTGCGATGGCTGGGGGGGTAGTCCATGGCGGCATAGTGCTGGGTGCTGCGGTTGTCCCAGATGGCGATGCTGCCCGGCTGCCAGCGCCAGCGCACCTGATACTCGGGGATATAGGCCTGGCTTATCAGGTAGCGCAGCAGATCGCTGCCCCCCATGCTGTAGTCCTGGCCGACACGCACGTGGGCCGGGGTGTGGAAATTGGTGAGATGGGTGGCGAAGGCATTGACGAAGAGGATCTTCTCGTCGGTCTCCGGGTGGGTGCGCACCACGGGGTGCTCCGCATCCGGGAACTGGGCCTTCAAGGCCAACCGCTTCTCGATGGGCATGGCCGCCCCGAAGCTCGCCTCTATGCTGTGACGGGCACGCAGGCCGGCGATCTTCTCCTTGATCTCCCCCGGCAGCTGCTCGTAGGCCACCACCATGTTGGCCCAGAGGGTGTCGCCCCCCACGGGCGGACACTCCACGCAGCGCAGCACGCACCCCATGGGCGGTTGGGTGCGCCAGGTGGCGTCGGTGTGCCAGGCATTCTCGTAGCGATCGCTCGGCACCTCCGGGGACTTGTAGATGCGCACCAGGCCGGGATTCTCCGGGTCGCTGCCCGCCACCGGGTGATCCTCCAGCTCGCCGAAACGGCGGGCGAAGGCCACGTGATCGGCGCGGCTGATATCCTGCTTGCGCAAAAACAGCACCCTGTGCCTGAGCAAGAGGGTACGGATCTCGGCGAACAGCCCCTCATCGTGAACGGCGTCCGCCAGGTTGACACCGCTCAGTTCGGCGCCTATGTGGCAGGTCAGTTGTTCTACACGCATGTCTCTCTCCCTGAATGACAAGTCAGTGCTGCAGGCACCGCCCTCCAGTGCGGGCTGGCCTGGGATCCTTGGCCTAGATGATGAACACGGAGGAGCCCGTGGTCTGGCGCGACTCGAGATCGCGGTGAGCCTGCGCTGCGTCCTGCAGCGCGTAACGCTGGTTGATCTCTATCTTGATCCGCCCGCTGGCCACGTGATCGAACAGCTCGCCGGCCAGGGCCTCCTTCTCGGCGGGATCGGCGATGTAGTCGGCGAGCGCCGGACGGGTCAGGTAGAGGGAACCCTTCATGGCCAGCAGCTGCGGGTTGAAGCCTTCGATGGGACCGGAGGCGGTGCCGACGCAGACCATGAGGCCGCGACGCTTGAGGGAATCGAGCGAGCCCATGAAGGTGCTCTTGCCGACGCTGTCAAACACCACGTCGACCCCGGCGCCGCCGGTCAGGGCGCGCACCCGGGTGGCCACATCTTCGCGGCTGTAGTCGATGGTGAAGTCGCAGCCGTGGGCACGGGCCAGCTCGGCCTTGGCGTCGCTCGAAACGGTACCTATCACCGTCAGCCCCAGCAGTTTGGCCCACTGGGCGACGATGAGGCCGACGCCCCCCGCCGCCGCGTGCAGCAAGATGCTGTCACCGGGCTTGAAGTCATGGATGCGGCGCATCAGGTAGGTAGACGTCAGGCCCCGCATTGTCATGGCGGCGGCGGTCTCGCAGCTGATGCTGTCCGGCAGCCGGATGAGGGGGGCGGCCGGGATCAGGCGCTCGGTAGAATAAGCGCCTAGGGTGTTGATAAAGCCGGTGTAGGTGACGCGATCGCCCACCGCCACATTGCTGACCCCCTCGCCCACCGCCTCCACCACCCCGGCTGCCTCGACCCCGAGGCCATTGGGCATGGGGATGGGGTAGGTGCCATTGCGAAAATAGGTGTCGGCATAGTTGAGGCCGACCGCGGCATGGCGCAGGCGCACCTGGCCGGGACCGGGTTCGCCCACCGCCACCTCTTCGTAGCGCAGCACGTCCGGGCCCCCGGTTTCATAAAAGCGTATGGCGTTGGCCATCTCTGTTCTCCAATCCGTTCGTGAATGAAATGCATCGTCCGGATTGAATCTAGGGGGTTGGGTGAATGGCCGCTTTTCATCGGGCGACAGCCACTTTTCATCTCATGACACCCCCCTTCGAATTCGTTGCCCGCCCTCGGGGAAGACGACAGAATCGGCCCTGTTCCCCCATGACGGCGAGGCGACATGGCCGGGCAAGTGTTGGAGCCTGAAGGTATTTAATTGAATTACAGGGATTTATCCAGGAAGCAGCCGCCTGTGCCCGCTCAGTGACGGGCCTTGGACCTAAGCATAATTGACGTTAACGTAAACGTAGTGTGAGATGGTTCTATTCACAGCAAAACATGAGCAGCATGAAAGGAGTCACTATGTCTAACTTGTCCCCCTCGGCCGGGGCGCGTTTTCGCACCGCGCTGGCCAATGAGAAACCCCTGCAGATCGTCGGCACCATCAACGCCTACATGGCGCTGATGGCCGAACGCAGCGGCTTCAAGGCCCTCTATCTGTCCGGTGCCGGGGTGGCCAACGCCTCCTACGGCCTGCCGGATCTCGGCATGACCTCCATGAACGACGTGCTCATCGATGCCGAGCGCATCACCGCCGCCACCCAGGTGCCGTTGCTGGTGGACATCGACACCGGCTGGGGCGGCGCCTTCAACATAGCCCGCACCGTCCGTGCCTTCGAGCGCGGCGGGGTCGCTGCCGTTCACATGGAGGATCAGGTCGCCCAGAAACGTTGCGGCCACAGGCCCAACAAGGCGGTGGTGAGCATGGCCGAGATGGTGGATCGCATCAAGGCGGCGGTGGATGCCCGCCAGGACGAGAGCTTCGTCATCATGGCCCGCACCGACGCCCTGGCGGTGGAAGGGCTGGGCTCGGCCCTGGAGCGCGCCGCGGCCTACGCCGCCGCCGGGGCCGACATGATCTTCGCCGAGGCGGTCACCGAACTTCACCAGTACGACAGCTTCAAGCAGGCGGCTGGCGTCCCCATCCTCGCCAACATGACCGAATTCGGCAAGACGGAGCTGTTTGACAAGGAGGCCCTCGCTGCCCACGGCGTCGACATGGTGCTCTACCCCCTGAGCGCCGCCCGCGCAGCCAACCAGGCCGCCCTCAACGTCTATCAGCAGCTTCGCCGCGACGGCCACCAGCGTGCCGTGGTCGACACCATGCAGACCCGAGAGTCCCTCTACGACTTCCTCGGCTACCACCACTACGAGCAGACCCTGGACAGGCTGTTCACCAAGGACCTGTCTACCAAGGAATAACATGCCGACCGGCCGCCTCATGCTGGCAGCCGGCGCTTCAACGGACTGAATGAGGAAACCTGTGATGAGCGCACTTGTGGAAACCACCCCCGGCTTCAAGCCGAAGAAATCCGTCGCCCTCTCCGGCACCGCCGCCGGCAACACCGCCCTCTGTACTGTGGGCCTCTCCGGCAACGATCTGCACTACCGTGGCTATGACATCCTGGATGTGGCCACCAGCTGCGAATTCGAGGAGATAGCCCACCTGCTGGTGCACGGCAAGCTGCCCAATGCCGCAGAATTAGCCGGCTACAAGGCCAAGCTCAAGTCCCTGCGTGGCCTGCCCGCTGGGGTCAAGGTGGCACTGGAGCAACTGCCTCCCAGCGCCCATCCCATGGATGTGATGCGCACCGCCACCTCGGTGCTGGGGTGTCTGTCGCCTGAGAAGGAGGATCACAACCACCCGGGTGCTCGCGACATCGCCGACAAGCTGATGGCCTGCCTCGGCTCGGTGCTGCTCTACTGGTATCACTTCAGCCACAACGGCAAGCGCATTCATGTGGAGACCGACGACGACTCCATCGGCGGCCACTTCCTGCACCTGCTGCACGGTGAGAAGCCCCGCGACTCCTGGGTGCGCGCCATGCACACCTCCCTCATCCTCTACGCCGAGCACGAGTTCAATGCCTCCACCTTCACCGGCCGCGTCATCGCCGGCACCGGCTCCGACATGTTCTCCTGCATCACAGGTGCCATAGGTGCCCTGCGCGGGCCCAAGCACGGCGGTGCCAACGAGGTGGCCTTCGAGATCCAGAAGCGTTACGACAATCCGGACGAGGCCGAGGCCGACATCCGCGCCCGCATCGAGAAGAAGGAAGTGGTCATCGGCTTCGGCCACCCCGTCTACACCGTCTCGGATCCCCGCAACAAGGTGATTAAAGAGGTGGCTCGCGAGCTCAGCCTGGAGCAGCACAACACCAAGATGTTCGACATCGCCGAGCGCCTGGAGTCCACCATGTGGGAAGCCAAGAAGATGTTCCCCAACCTCGACTGGTTCAGCGCCGTCAGCTACCACATGATGGGGGTGCCCACCGCCATGTTCACCCCGCTGTTCGTGATCGCCCGCACCTCCGGCTGGTCGGCCCACGTCATCGAGCAGCGCATCGACGGCAAGATCATCCGCCCGAGCGCCAACTACGTGGGCCCGGAGGATCTGACCTTCGTGCCGCTCAAGGAGCGCAAGTGATGGCCAACGCACAATACCGCAAGCCCCTGCCCGGCACGGCACTGGACTACTTCGACGCCCGGGAGGCGCTGAACGCCATCGCCCCCGGCGCCTGGGACAGACTCTCCTACACAGCCCGCGTCCATGCCGAGCAGAATCAGGAGCGCAAGTGATGACCAACGCACAATACCGCAAGCCCCTGCCCGGTACGGCACTGGATTACTTCGACGCCCGGGAGGCGGTGAACGCCATCGCCCCCGGCGCCTGGGACAGACTCTCCTACACAGCCCGCGTCCACGCCGAGAACCTGGTTCGCAAGTGCGATCCGGCCATCCTCGGCGAGTGCCTCGGCCAGATCGCCTTGAATAAGCGCGATCGCGACTTCCCCTGGTTCCCGGCCCGGGTGGTGTGCCACGACATCCTGGGCCAGACCGCCCTGGTGGACTTGGCCGGTCTGCGCGATGCCATCGCCGATCAGGGCGGCGACCCCGCCCAGGTCAACCCTGTGGTGCCGGTGCAGCTCATCGTCGATCACTCGCTCGCCGTGGAGTGCGGCGGCTTCGACCCGGATGCCTTTGCCAAGAACCGCGCCATCGAGGATCGCCGCAACGAGGATCGCTTCCACTTCATCAACTGGACCAAGCAGGCGTTCAAGAACATAGAGGTGATCCAGCCGGGCAACGGCATCATGCACCAGATCAACCTGGAGAAGATGTCCCCTGTCATTCACAGCGACAGGGGCCTCGCCTACCCGGACACCTGTGTCGGCACCGACAGCCACACCCCCCACGTGGACGCCCTCGGGGTGATAGCGGTGGGGGTGGGCGGGCTGGAGGCGGAGAACGTGATGCTGGGGCGCGCCTCCTGGATGCGCCTGCCTTCGATCGTCGGCGTCGAGCTGAGCGGCAAGCCGCAAGCTGGCATTACCGCCACGGATCTGGTGCTGTCCCTGACCGAGTTCCTGCGTCAGCAGAAAGTGGTCGGCGCCTACCTGGAGTTCCGTGGTGAGGGCGCCGCCGCCCTCACCCTGGGCGATCGCGCCACCATCTCCAACATGGCGCCTGAGTACGGCGCCACCGCGGCCATGTTCTTCATCGACCAGCAGACCATCGACTACCTGCGTCTCACCGGCCGTGATAGTGAGCAGGTCAAGCTGGTGGAGACCTATGCCAAGGAGGCGGGCCTCTGGGCCGACTGCCTGGCGAGTGCCCAGTACGAGCGCGTGCTGCACTTTGATTTATCGACCGTGGTGCGCACCCTGGCGGGCCCCTCCAACCCCCACCGCCGCCTGCCGGTGGCCGATCTCGCCGCGCGCGGCATAGCGGTGGATCTGGACAAGGCCCGCGCCCAGGAGGCCGACGGCCTGCTGCCGGATGGGGCCGTGATCATCGCCGCCATCACCAGTTGCACCAACACCAGCAACCCGCGCAACGTGATTGCGGCAGGGCTCTTGGCGCGCAACGCCAACCAGCTCGGCCTGACCCGCAAACCCTGGGTCAAGTCGTCCCTGGCACCGGGCTCCAAGACGGTGGCCTTGTACCTGAAAGAGGCGGGACTGGACAGCGAGCTGGAGCGGCTCGGCTTTGGCATAGTGGCCTTCGCCTGCACCACCTGCAACGGCATGTCAGGCGCACTGGATCCCGCCATCCAGCAGGAGATCATCGATCGTGATCTCTATGCCACCGCCGTGCTGTCGGGTAACCGCAACTTCGACGGTCGCATCCACCCCTACGCCAAGCAGGCCTTCCTCGCCTCGCCGCCGCTGGTGGTGGCCTACGCCATCGCGGGCACCATCCGCTTCGACATAGAGAAGGATGTGCTGGGAGTGGTGAACGGTAAGGAAATTCGCCTGAAAGACATCTGGCCGTCGGATGACGAGATTGATGCCGTGGTCAAGGCCTCGGTGAAGCCGGAGCAGTTCCGTCAGGTCTATATCCCCATGTTCACCATAGAGGAAGACCATGGCCCCAAAGTGGCGCCTTTGTACGACTGGCGTCCCATGAGCACCTATATCCGTCGCCCGCCTTATTGGGATAAAGAGGGGGAAGGGGCGCTGGCGGGGGAACGAACCCTCAAGGGCATGAGGCCGCTGGCGCTGTTGCCGGACAACATCACCACGGATCACCTCTCCCCCTCCAATGCCATCATGCGCAGCAGCGCGGCCGGTGAATACCTGCACAAGATGGGGCTGCCGGAGGAGGACTTCAACTCCTACGCCACCCACCGCGGCGATCACCTGACCGCCCAGCGCGCCACCTTCGCCAACCCTCAGCTGGTAAACGAGATGGCGGTGGTAAACGGCGCAGTGAAGAAGGGCTCCCTCGCCCGGGTCGAGCCGGAGGGCCGGGTCATGCGGATGTGGGAAGCCATCGAAACCTACATGGCCCGCAAGCAGCCGCTGATCATAGTGGCGGGCGCCGACTACGGCCAGGGCTCGTCCCGTGACTGGGCGGCCAAGGGCGTTCGACTGGCAGGGGTGGAGGTGATAGCGGCGGAAGGCTTCGAGCGTATTCACCGCACCAACCTGATCGGCATGGGAGTGCTGCCGCTGGAGTTCAAACCGGGCACCAGCCGTTTGACCCTGGGGCTGGACGGCACCGAGACCTATGACGTCAAGGGTGCGCGCACCCCGCGCACCGATCTCGTGCTGGTCATTCACAGACGCAACGGCGAGACGCTCGAGGTGCCCATGACCTGCCGTCTCGACACCGCCGAGGAGGTCTCGGTCTATGAGGCCGGCGGCGTGCTGCAGCGCTTCGCCCAGGACTTCCTGGAAGCGACCACCCACAAGGCCGCCAGCTGATATATGGTATTCCTCCCCTTCACCGGGAGAGGCATGATGTGCTCCCTCTCCCTTTGGGAGAGGGTTGGGGTGAGGGGATCTCCCCTCATCCGCCCTTAGGGCACCTTCTCCCCGAGGAAGAAGGAACCGTCACTCTTTTCAGGACAAGATTCATGGCCCCACTCTCTTCGACTCACACACCTCAAGTCAGGATCCCGGCCACCTATATGCGCGGCGGCACCAGCAAGGGCGTCTTCTTTCGCTTAGGCGATCTGCCAGAACACTGCCAGGTGCCGGGCCCGGCTCGTGATGCGCTCTTCATGCGCGTCATCGGCAGCCCTGATCCCTACTCTGCCCACATGGACGGCATGGGGGGTGCCACCTCCTCCACCTCCAAGTGCGTGATCCTCTCCAAAAGCCAGCAGCCCGATCACGACGTGGACTACCTCTACGGCCAGGTTGCCATCGACAAGCCGTTCGTCGACTGGAGTGGCAACTGCGGCAACCTCTCCACCGCCGCCGGCGCCTTCGCCATCCATGCGGGGCTGGTGGATCCGGCTCGCATTCCCCACGACGGCACCTGCGTGGTGCGGATCTGGCAGGCCAACATCCACAAGACCATCATCGCCCATGTGCCGATCAGCAACGGTCAGGTGCAGGAGACCGGTGACTTCAAGCTGGACGGGGTCAACTTCCCCGCCGCCGAGGTGGTGCTGGAGTTTCTCGACCCGTCCGACGATGGGGAGGAGGGCGGCGCCCTCTTCCCCACCGGCAACCTCATCGACGATCTCGAGGTGCCCGGCCTTGGCAACATCAAGGCCACCCTGATCAGCGCCGGCATCCCCACAGTGTTCGTCGAGGCCGAAGAGATCGGTTATCAGGGCACCGAGCTGCGCGAGGCGATCAACACAGACCCCGAGGCGCTGGCGCGCTTCGAGCAGATCCGCATCGCCGGCGCCCTGCGCATGGGGCTCATCAAGACGCCGGAGGAGGCGGCCACCCGCCAGCACACCCCCAAGATCGCCTTCGTCGCGCCGGCCAGGGAGTACCGCACCTCCAGCGGCAAACAGGTGCAGGCGAACGAGATCGATCTGCTGGTGCGGGCCCTCTCCATGGGCAAGCTGCACCACGCCATGATGGGGACCTGCGCCGTGGCCATAGGCACAGCGGCGGCCATCCCCGGCACCCTGGTGAACCTGGCCGCCGGTGGCGGCGAGCGCGAGGCGGTGCGCTTCGGCCATCCGTCCGGCACCCTGCGGGTGGGGGCAGAGGCGCGGCAGGTGAATGGCGAGTGGACGGTCACCAAGGCGGTCATGTCCCGCTCCGCCCGCATCCTGATGGAGGGCTGGGTGCGGGTGCCTGGGGATGCCTTTTAACCAGCAGCAAGCCTGCACATCACCAAAATGAGAAGGCCCGGGCAAT